>RFRL01000191.1 GCA_009924545.1 Planctomycetia bacterium
CTCGTCGTCGACGACGAGGATCCGTGGGGCGGAGCCCTCCGGGCCCGCTTTCGCTCGGGAGGGGTGCTGTTTCACCTGCCGTCGCCTCCGGGAAGGCCGGGGCCCGACCGCTGGATGCGTCCGGCCGGGCCGCCCGGCCGATAACCGTCGCCGAGTGTACGGGGTGGCGCGGCGGCCTGTGTGAGTTTTCGGTGAAACGGCCGGGGTCGTCGCCGGTCGTTCACGAGAGGAGGAGTTCCACGTCGTCGGCCGACAGGCTCGTGATCATGTTCTCGTCGGCCCGGACGATGGAATCGGCCAGTTCACGTTTGCGATCCTGGAGGGCGAGGATCTTCTCCTCGACGGTGTCACGGGCGATGAGCCGGTAGGCGAACACCCGCCGCGTCTGGCCGATGCGGTGGGCGCGATCGACCGCCTGGGCCTCGACGGCGGGATTCCACCACGGGTCGAGGATGTAGATGTAATCGGCGGCGGTGAGGTTGAGACCCTGGCCGCCCGCCTTGAGGCTGACGAGGAACAGGCGGCAGTCGGGATCCTCCTGGAAGCGGGTCACCCGTGCCTGGCGGTCGGTCGTCTTGCCGTCGAGGTATTCGTAAGTCTGGCCGCGGGCATCGAGGTGCCGGCGGAGGATCGCCAGGAAGCTGGTGAACTGGCTGAACACGAGCACCTTGTGCCCCTCGTCGATGACCTCGCCGAGTTGCTCCAGCAGCGTCTCGAGCTTGGCGCCCGCCTCGTCCACGCGCGACGGGTCGACGAGGCCCGGATGGCACGCGGTTTGGCGCAGCCGGAGGAGGGCCTCGAGCACCGCGAACCGCGCCCGGCCGATCCCCATGCGACCGATCCGGCCGGAGAGCTCGAGGCGGTAGTGCTCACGGAGCTCGTCGTAGGCCTTGCGCTGCGACTCGCCGAGCTCACAGAAGATCGTCTGCTCGGTCTTCTCCGGCAGGTCGGAGAGCACCTGGGCCTTGGTGCGGCGCAGGAGGAACGGTTTCACGGCCCGGGCCACCACCTCCGCGGCCCCGGTGCCCTGGCCGCCGGCGAGGAAGCGCTTCAGCCGCGACGCGCTCCCCAACTGGCCGGGGTTGAGGAACTCGAAGATGCTCCACAACTCCCCGATGTGGTTCTCCACCGGCGTGCCGGTGAGGGCCAGCCGGTGCCGGGCCCGCAGCAGCCGGCAGGCCTTGGCCGCCTGGCTGCCGGCGTTCTTGATCGACTGGGCCTCGTCGAGGATGACGTAGTCGAACTCGGTTTCCCGGTGGCGGACGATGTCGCGGCGCAGCGTGCCGTAGGTGGTGAGCACGATGTCGTGGTCGGCGACTGCCGCGGTCGACTCGCCACGCGTGTTGCCGGTGTGGTTGAGGACCCGCAGGGTCGGGGCGAAGCGCGTCGCCTCTTCGATCCAGTTGAACACCAGGCTCTTAGGCACCACCACCAGCGACGGCCGGTGTTCGAGGCCGCCCTCGGCGATCGCCCGCCGGCGGCGCATGAGCATGGCCAGCACCTGGATCGTCTTGCCCAGACCCATGTCGTCGGCGAGGCAGCCACCCAGGCCCATCCGCTCGAGGAAGCTCAGCCAGCCCAAGCCTTCGCGCTGGTAGTGGCGCAGCGTGCCCTGGAAACCGGTCGGCTCCTGTTCCGCCTCCGGGCGGTCGCCCGAGGCGAGCTCGGCGCGGAGGTGGGAAAAGGCCTCGTCGACCTGCGAATGCGGCTGGCCGGCGAGGAGGGCGTCGAGGAGGGCCACCTGCAGGCGACTGTAGCGCAGCCGCCCATCCTGCTTCGCCGCCAGGGCGATCATCGGCTCGAACTGCTCCGCCATCCCTTCGGGGAGGATCCCCAGCGAGCCGTCGGGCAGCTCCACCGAGCGCGCGCCGCTGGCGAGCGCCTCGAGGAGGGCCGGCAGTTCCGCAGTCACACCGCCGAAGTCGATCGAGCCGGAAAGCTCGAACCAGTCGATCCCGCTGGTCACGTTCCAGGCCACACTGCCGGCGGGGCGGTAACGCCGCCCCGACACCTCGACGTTCCATCCGGCCGCCGCCAGGAGCGGCACCGAGGCATCGAGCCGGGTCCGGCCGATCTCGACGTGGTGATCGGGCGGTGCGCCGGCGCCGTCGGCGCGGGCCGCCGTCGCCCCGAACCGGGGGAGAATGGCGAGAGCTGCCCGCTCCGCCGCCCGGTCGCGCCGCACGAGGAGGCGCTGCTGCGGATCGGCGGCGCCGCCAGCGGGATCGTCGGCGGCGATGGAGACGGTGCCGTAATCGAACCATACCCGGCCGGCGAGGTTCACCCGGGGGCTGCCGCGCCGGCGGCGCGGGGTGTCGCCGTCGGCCCCGTCGTCGTCGATGACCGGGCGCGAATCGTCGAGGACCAGCCGCGGTAGGGGTGGCCCCGATTCCACGCGCCACTCGCACCAGCCGGGCAGTTCGAGCCGGGGCATGTCGGCCAGGGCGGCCAGCCGCTGCACGAGTTGGTCGGTCTGGGCGCCGGCGCACTCGAGGGGACCACGCCGTTCGAACTGCTCCAGCCAGCCGGTCGCCTCCTCCACCGCCAGCCGTGCCAGCCGGTCGGCGAACACCACCAATCCGGCGCGGAGGATGGCGCGGGGTTCCGCCAGTTCGCGGCGCTCGCTCCCGCGGACCAGCATCCCGCGCAGGGTCGCCTTCGTGGGGCGCGACCCGGCGGCTGGGCCGGCGTTGAGATCGCGGAGCGACTCGCCGCGGTACTCGATCCGGTCGTCGGGACCGAGCACGAGGGCGAATGACCAAGGTCGACCGCCATCCCACGTCAGCGGGATCACCGTGTCGGGATGGCGCCGCGGGTCGGGTTGGATCACCAAGCGACCCGCCTCGCACAGGGCCGCCAAGCGCACCGCCGCGGCCCGCGGGCTGACGGCGATCCGGCCGATGGTGCGCCGCTCGATCGGCTCGCCGAGAGAGTCGCCTCCCCCCGACGCCAGGATCGTCGCCCCGGCCAGGGCGGCGAGGATCTCCTGTTCCGCCGGCTCGAGCTCGTCGAAGGGAACGTCCGCGGGTGGTGCCGTGCCGATGATCACGGGCCGTGGTCTGCCCGTGGCCTGGCCGGCGACGTCGAGTTGCATCCGGCTGGGCACGAGGATCGCCGCCCGGCTCTCCATGGAGGCGCTGAGATCGAGGACGAACACCAGTCCCCCCGCCTGCCGCCGTCCGTCGGCCAGCGTGACACCACGTCCACGGACCGCCGGCTCCACGAGCCGGCGTCGCTCCTCCAGGTCGGTGAGCCAGGCGGGTTGGCGGCCACCGCGGCGATCACCCCCGGGGTCGCTCCAGGAGGGCGCCGCCGGGGCGGCCCGCGGCACGGCGTTCGCCGGTTCGTCGGCGTCGTCGCCGGGCTCGTCGTCGGTACCGTCCGCCTCCCCGGCGTCGTCGCTGGGCACGATGTGGAGTGCCAGCGGCGTGTGGTCGCCGATCCGTGAGAGGAGACCGCGGCGATCGACCTCGAGGAACACCGCCGCCAGGATCGCGCACGGCTCGCCGAGCCGACCGCGGTCGCTGGTGCAGCGCGCCTCGAGCGTCATGCCCCCGCGCCGGCCGGCGGAGAGCTCCAGTTCCACCTCGTGGATCACCTCGGCATTCTGGTTGACGACCGCCTGCACCCGCCCCACGCGCGGGCAGGTGACACGGATGCCCACGACGGTCCGCGCCGCCGCGAGGTCGGCCTGGTCGAAAAGGTGGAAGAGGCGTTGCTGAAGGCTCGACATGAAGAGTGTCCCGGCGCGCGGGGGACCGCCCGAGGCGGACCGGGGCCGGTGGCGCGCAACACGCTGTTGTACCCCGGGGCTGGTCCCGATGGCGAGGGGCGGTCGGAGGCGCCCGCGCCCCAGCAGCCAAACGGCGTCGTCAGCCGCCGCGGGCGGTGGCGATCAGTTCGAGGACGTTCTCCACCGGCGTCTCGGGGAGCACGCCATGGCCGAGGTTGAGGATGTGCCCCGGCCGGCCTGCCACCTGGTCGAGCAAGGCCCGCGTTCGCTGCCGCACCGTCGCCCGGTCGGCCAAGAGGATGGTGGGGTCGAGGTTGCCCTGCACCGACCGCTCCGGGCCGACCACCCGCCAGGCCTCGAGGAGATCGATCCGCCAGTCGATGCCGATCACCGTGCCACCCGCCTCGGCGAGGAGGGGGAGCAGCGCCGGGTTGCCGGTGGCGAAGTGGATCACCGGCGCCCGGTGGGCGGCGGCCTCGAGGGCGGTGCGACTGTGGGGGAGGACGTAGCGGGCGTAGTCGGCCGGCCCCAGGCACCCGACCCAACTGTCGAACAGCTGCACCGCTTGGGCACCGGCATCGAGTTGGGCGCAGAGGTACCGGCTCACGGTCCGCGCCAGCCGCCCCATCAGTTCGTGCCACGCCGCTTCGTGCCGGAGCATGAACGCCCGGGTGTGCTGCCAGGAGCGGCTCGTGCCCCCCTCGATGCAGTAGCCGGCGAGGGTGAACGGCGCTCCGGCGAAACCGATCACCGGGATGCCGTCGTCGAGTCCGGCCCGGGTGGCCGCCACGCAGTCCATCACGAAACCGACCGGATCGAGGTCGGTGAGTTCGCGGCACCGCGCCACGTCGGTCGACCCGCGCAGCGGGTTGTGGATCACCGGGCCCTCGCCGGCGGCGAACTCCAGATCCATCCCCATCGGTTCGAGGATCGGGAGCAAGTCACTGAAGATGATCGCCGCATCGACGCCGAGGCGCTCCACCGTGGCGATCATCACGTCGGCCGCCAACCGCGGCGTCTTGCACAACTCCATGAACCCCACCTGCGCCCGAACGCGACGGTACTCGGGGAGGTAGCGGCCGGCCTGGCGCATGAGCCACACCGGGGTGCGCTCCACCGCTTCCCGGCGGCAGGCCCGCATGAACAGGCTCTGGCAATGGCGTCCGGTGGCCGTGTCGGCCGCGGGGGGCGGTGGTGGTGGGGCGGAGGCGGTCACCGCGGAAGTATAGACCCAGTTCCCCGGGCGGGACGTCGCCGCCGGCTGACTACACTGGGAGGGTCGGGCGATCGGTATCGCTTCCCCGCAGGGATGGCATGAGCGAGTTCGTGGCCGGAATCTCCGTGGTCTGCTTCGCCGCCAGTTACCTGGTGGCGCTGGCCTGCGAGGCCTCACGGCTCCTGTTCCGCTCGGGCATCCGTGGTGCCGCGATGGTCGCGTTCGGCGCCGCGGGCCTGGTCGCCCACACCCTCTTCCTGGGGTGGCGCGCTGCCCACGAGCCGGCGGTGCCGCTCTCCAGCCCGTTCGACTGGTACCTGCTGGCGGCCTGGCTCCTCGCCGGCGGCTACCTGTGGGCCACGGTCGCCAATCCGCGGACCCCCGTGGGGTTGTTCCTGTTGCCGGTCGTCCTGGGGTTGATCGCGGCGGCGGAGGGGTCGAGCCGCGTGCCGTTTCCACAGAGTCCCGCCACCCAGGCCTGGGGAGCTGTTCACGGCGTGTTCAATCTCGCCGCCAGTGTCGCCGTGGCGGTGGGCGGTACGGCGGGGGTGATGTGGCTCATCCAGGCGGGAAGGCTGACTCGCAAACGCGCGGTGACGCCGGGGCTGCGGCTCCCGAGCCTGGAAAAGCTCGCCGGCACGATCGCCTCGACCATCCCGCTGGCGGCGACCACGGCCGCGGCGGGTTTCGCCTCGGGCCTCGTTCTCAACGCCGTCAACCGTCGGCACGGCCTGCTCGAAACGGTGCCGTGGAGCGATCCGGTGATCATCCGCCTCGGCGGGCTGGTCGTATGGCTGGTGGTCGCGGCACTCGTGGCGCGGGGGGTGAGGCACCGACCGGGGGCGGCGCGGACGACCGCATGGCTGGCGGTGGCCAGCCTGGCATGCCTGACGGCGAGCATCCTCTGGGGAATCCTCGTCCCGTCGCGGCACGGGCCGCCGCGGCAGGGGGCGGCCCAGCAGGGGGAGGCGCCGAGGCCGCCGGCCACCGGGGAGACGGCGGTGGGAGGGGCGTCATGACGCTGGCCTTCGCCGGAGGCACCCACCGCACCGTGCCGATCGACCTCCGTGAGCAACTCGCCTTTTCCGCCGAGCAGGCGGCCGATGCCTTGCGCCGGTTCCGCGACCGGTTCCCGGGGCGCGAAGTGGTCCTCCTCTCGACCTGCAACCGGGTGGAGCTGTACGCAGCCGGCGGTGACACCGCAGCCGCCCCGACTCCAGGCCAGATCGTGTCGTTCCTCGCGGAATGCCGGGGGATCGATGAGCGCATCCTGTTTCCGGTACTGGCCGGGGATCGCGACGAGGCGGTGGTGCGCCACCTGTTCAGCGTCGCCTCGGGGCTCGACAGCATGGTGCTCGGGGAGCCGCAAATCCTCGCCCAGGTGAAGCAAGCCTGGGCGCTGGCCCAAAACAGCCGCACCTCCGGCCCTCTCACCGGTGACCTGTTCCAGGCGGCGCTGCGGACGGCGAAGCGGGTGGCGCGCGAGACGGCACTGGGCCGCGAGCGGCTCTCGATCCCCAGCCTCGCCGTCAACGACTTCGCCCGGGGGGTTTTCGAACGCTTCGACGACAAGCGGGTGCTCGTCCTCGGCGCCGGGAAAATGGCGCGGGAGACGCTCCGCTATCTCCGCGAAGCCGGCGTCCGCGATGTCGTCGTCCTCAACCGCACGCCGCAGCGTGCCGCGACCCTCGCCGCCGAGCTCGGCGGGCGCGCGGGGCGGATGGACGATCTCGTCGGTGAACTGGCCGGTGCCGATCTGGTGGTGAGCACGACCGGGGCCAGCGTTCCGGTCGTCACCCTCGAGGCCCACCGCCGCGCCCAGCCGCAGCGCGGCGGCCGGCCGCTGGTGGTCCTCGATCTGGCAGTGCCGCGCGACTTCGACCCGCGGATCGGCGATCAGCCGGGGGTCTGGCTCTACGCCATCGACGATCTCGCCGCCGCCTGCGAATCGAACCGCCGCAGCCGACAGCGGCAGGTGCCGGCCGCCGTGGCGATCGTCGAGGAGGAAGCGAGGCGCTTCATGGGGGATCTCCACCACCGCTCGACGGCGCCGGTGATCGAGCAACTGCGCGCCGGGTGGAGCGAGACCGGCGACGCCGAACTGGAGCGTCTCTTCCGCCGCCTGCCCCACCTCGATGACGCGGCCCGCGCCGAGATCCGCCAGGCCTTCGAACGCTACGCCGCCAAGCTCCTCCATCCGCCGCTGAAGTCGCTCCGGTCGGCCAGCCATGCCGGACCGCCGCACGGCCTCCTCGACGCCCTCAAACGTCTCTTCGACCTCGAGGATTGAGGCGCGAGGACCGAGCGCAGCCATCGCGGGCGGCGGCCCCGCGGACAGTCGATCAGCGTTTTTTCCCTCCCACAGGCGCCCCGGTAGCGGTGACAGCCGCGTTTTCGGCGGCGGCGACGGCCAGCGCGAACAGTCCGAAGTCGATCGTGCCGCCGGTGGTGCGGGAATCCGACTTGGCGGTGCCCCCGGTGCCGAAGAACGTGCCGTGACCGGAACCGGCCGCCGGGATCGTGATCACCGTCAATTCCCGGATGCCGATCTGCGCGCTCGCCGCCGCCAC
>RFRL01000192.1 GCA_009924545.1 Planctomycetia bacterium
GCCGTCGGAATGCTGGCAGGTGCTGTGGGTCGTGCTCTGCTTCTCGACCGGCGGCTTCAACGCCATCCTCGGCGCGGAACAGGGTCACCCCCGCCGCGCCGAGGATGGCGTTGAAGCCGCCGGTCGAGAAGCAGAGCACGACCCACAGCACCTGCCAGCATTCCGACGGCACGTCATCCGCCCGGCCCCCGACGAGGGCCTTGACGCCGACGAACGACAGCCAGGCGAGTGCACAGATGCCGACGATGCCGAGGTAGGAACCCTCGTCCTGGAGGGGCGACGCCGGGGGGACACCGCGCGCCATGTCGCCGACGCGGTGGGCCGTGGCGAGGGTGGCGAGAGTGCGGGAGTGATGCGAGGGGAGGGGCATCACCAGATCGACGAGTTTCAGGCCGTAGAGCTCCATCCATTTGTATTCGCGGACGAGGGCCCCGGGATTGGGTCCGTGGGCGATGCGGTAGCTCCACGTGTCGGCGTTCATCACGGCGAAAGCCACCGCGGCGGCGGCGATCACCCCCATGGCCCCCGCGAACGCGCGCCGCGTGCCCCCCCGCCACAGCATGATGCCCGCGCCGAGGAGCGTGAGCTGGCAGAGGATGTTGGTGAAATAGGGGCTCTGCAGACCGGTGACCGCACCGATCGCCAGTGCCTGGCGGAACCGCGGGGTGCCGGGGACGATCCCGGGCGCCGTGCAGACCCAGCGCCACACCAGGAGCACCAGCGGGAGGTGCCAGGTGAAGAGGCAGGTGAGGTGGTGCGGGGACTGGGCGAACAGGTAGGGGGCGAGCCCGAAGGCGAGGCCGGCGACGAACGCCCAGGGGCGGGTGCAGCCGCTCCCGCGGGCGACCGCGAACATCGACAGCGCCGCCGCGACGTGGCAGGAGAGGACGCCGAGGTTGAGCCCGGCGAAGAGGCCGAAGACGCGCCCCAGCAGCGCGAACCACAGCACCTGGAACTCCTCGACCATCGGCCAGTCGTTCCAGTTGGCCGTCCCCGGCGCCCCCAGTTGGCTCGGCTGCTTCCACGCCAGCGGGATGAACTCCCCGCGGCCGGCCGACTTCATCATCGCCAACAGATGGAGCACGTCCCCCTGCTCCGGTTCGAGGTACGCCGTCGGCGTCTGCCAGTCGGCGCCGGTCCACTTGGCGAACGCGGTACACCAGGCGAGGACGACGACCGCCGTCAGCCCGAGCGCCCACGCGACATCGGCTCGATCGGGGCGCGGCAGGCCATGCCACCCCGCCGCCTGCGCCACGGTGCCGGGGGCGTCGGCCGCGGTTCGGTGCGCACCCACTTCGCCCGATCGCCGGGGGGTCGGATCATGCTTGCCCGTGGTCATGCCGCGGCCACCTCGGAAGGAGTGCGGCCTCGTGCCGCCCGTTGATTGAGCGCATCCGGGCCGGAGTATAGCTTCAGGGTCCGCGTCGACCGTCCCCCGTCAGTCTGTTCCCCACCGGTGATCAACGTGTCCTCATCCGGGGCCGCCAGTCGCCCGTCCGCGGTGTTCCTCGACCGTGACGGTACGCTCATCGAGAACCGGCACTACCTTGCCGATCCCGCCAGCGTGGTGGTGCTGCCGGGCGTCCGTGACGCGCTCTGCCGGCTCCGCGCCGCGGGAACGCGCCTGTTCCTGTTCACCAACCAGTCGGGCGTCGGCCGTGGCTATTTCACCCTCGCCGACGTCGAGCGGGTGAACCGCCGGATGATCGAAGTGCTCGACCTCGGGGACGACCTGTTCACCGCCGTGTGCATCGCCCCGGAACGGCCCGACGAGCCGCCGGTGTACCGCAAGCCGTCGCCACGGTTCATCCACGAGATGCTCCTCGCGCACGCCATCGCCCCGGAGCGCGCCTGGATGCTCGGCGACGCGCCGAGCGACTGGGAGGCGGGCCACGCCGCCGGCATCCGCGCGGCGGCGATCGTGGCCGATCCCGCCGCGGAGCACGGCCGGGCGCGGCGCGAGGAGCTCGGCGTGCCCGCCTTTCCCGGCCTTCTCGACTGGGTGGCCACGGTCCTCGGCTGACGATCAGCGGCAGTCGGGGGAACAACTAAGTGTGCCGCGGTCCGCGACCGGTCGGACGCGGGTGGCTAACGCCGATGACGTGGCCACGACATGGCCCACCGGGGCCGCCGGTCGTCGGCAGCCCGTCAAGAGACGGCCTGTTAGACTCGCCATTCATGGTTAGCCGGTCGGTCTGCTGCGGCGTTTCCAGCCCGAGGCTCCGGTGGTGCAACGAGGCGATTTGAAAGTGCGTGTGCTCACCGTTTCCATGGCTTCGGTCATGCTCGCGTTTGTCATCCATTGGTTCGTGTGGCGGATTCGTATCCCGCAGCGCCAGTCGGCGACACTGTTGGCGATTTTTTCCGCCACGCTCCTGCTCGGCATCGCGACCTCCCGCTGGTGGCCGGTGGCATGGAGGTTCACGAGCCCTTGGGAGGTCCTGCATGTCGCCAGTTTCCATGTGGCAGCGATGCTCGCGTACGTGGTCGCCTATTCCGCCCTCGAGGAGCGGAGCCCGAGCATGACGATGCTGACCCGTGTCGCCGATGCCGGCAGTAGTGGCTTGTCACGCGAGCAGGTCGAGTCCTCGCTGATGCATGTGTCACCCGTGGAGACCCGTCTCGCGGCGATGCTCCGTGACCGGATGCTGCTCGAAGAGGGAGATCGTTTCGTACTGACGGCGAAAGGACGGGCGTGGGTAGGCACGTTCTCGGGATGGCGGCGAATGCTGGGCTTTCGGATGGGGGGCTGACAATCCGTGGACTCCGCGTATCCTGCAATGGTGCTCGCGCCCATCGTCGGGTTGGCGGTGTACTGTATTTCTCAGATCGCGGTAACGCGGCGTGATCCACGTGGCAGTCCGTATCGATCGCTCCGGGTCGGATTCGTCTGTGGCTTCGGGGCTGTCCTCGCCGTGGCTGGGTGGGCATCCTGGTACGGCGGCATGGGCATGCGCGACGGTACTGCGTATGTCGTTCTCGACACGCTCACGTATCTGGCCCTGGCGTTCGGCTATTTCAATTTCGTCAATCTCACCATCGCTTCCCTGCGGATTCGCCTCCTCGAGGAGATCCAGCAAGCCGGCGGCGCACTGGAGCGAGCAAGGCTCGTGGAGAAATACGACTCCCGGGAGGTCGTTCGGGTGCGGGTCGAGCGCCTCCTTCGGGGCGGTCATCTGGTCGAACGCGATGGACGGCTCCTGCGTGGTCGGGCCGTGTTTCTCGTCGTGGCCCGGATCTTCGACTGGTTGCGGTGGGCCATCATCGGATCCCGGTCCCCTGAGGATGGAGCGACATGACTGCCGGTAGTCCGGAGATGCAGAACACGTGCGACATCACGATCTTTGTTGCCTGCTACAACGAGGAGCGAGGGATCATCGCCTCGCTCGAGACGGTCTTGGCGGCACTCAAGGAGGCGGGGTGTAGTTACGACATCGTCATCATCGACGATGCGTCGACGGACCGATCCGTGGAGTTGGTCCGTGCGTTCCAGGACGGCCATTCGCACGAGCCGATCACACTTTACGTGAATGGCACGAATCAAGGCCTTGGCGCCAATTTTGCCGAAGGTGCCTTTCGTGGGCGCGGCACGTACTACAGGTTGGTGTGCGGCGACAACGTGGAGTCTCGGGAGACGCTGGTGAGCGTCTTCCGGCATCTTGGCGAAGCGGACATCATCCTGACCTATCCGGCCGAGGTCCGCGGTCGGTCATGGTTTCGGAAGGTGGTGTCACGATCGTACACGCACCTCGTGAACTTCCTCGGAGGTCACCGGATCCGCTACTACAACGGCCTGCCGGTCAATCTCCGGTACAACGTCATGCGGTGGCATTCCAATTCCCACGGGTTCGGCTTCCAGGCTGATCTCATCACCCGTCTCCTCGATCTCCACGCGACGTACATCGAGATCCCGGTCGTTCAGGAAGAGCGCGCGGGAGGTCGGTCGAAGGCATTCACGTTCCGCAATATCTGCTCGGTGGGCCACAGTCTCGTGGAGATCCTCATTCGCCGCATAGGGAAGTGGGTTCATCCCCATTCCGGATGCAGGCCCGCCGGGACGATTGCCGTGTATCGGGCGATGGCCCCGGAGGCCCACGAACGTGTGGCGATGAGCCCACAGCAGCAGTGAGCGGTGGCCGCCTCCGCGCACGGCCCACCGCGACCGGGAAGGAGTCAGTGGGGGCGCGGTGCGTTGCCGGCGCTGGCCAGCGCCGTGATCACCCCAGTGGGATCGGGCGGGATGAAGTTGGCGAGGTTCCCGGCGCGGGTCGAATCGAGCGTCGTATGCTTCGGTACGTACTCCACGTCGGCGTCGCTGTCGCGCCACGACATCGGCTGGACGCACAGCGGCGACTTTCCGGAGCACTCGACGAATCGGCCACAGGCTTCCGCATAGGAGATGTCGGCGGATCCCGATGCCTGCACGACACCGGAGGTTCGTGCTTCGCCGACTGCGAGGAGGAGGGGGACGACATGTTCGAGCAACAGTGGGGAAAACACCATGTCGCGGAATGGGAACAAGCGGTGTCCGGCATGGAGCTCGGAGCGCCAGCGACCCAGGAGCGGGGAGTCGGGTCCGAGAATCTTGGAGACCCTCACGATCCCCACCCCATCGCCCAATGCGAGCAGGCCGGCCTCGGCCTCGGATTTCATCCGGCCGTACTCCGTCTGGGGGTTGGGCATCGCTTCGGCCCTGACGAACGGTTCAGTTCCGTCGAAAACCAGATTGGAGGAAAGAAAGACCACGAAGGTGCCGGCGTCGACGAGGCGACGGGCGACCGCCAGCGTCCCCCGCACATTGACCAGATGGGCCTGCGCGGGGTTGTCCCGACATTCCCGCAGCGATGTGCGGGCAGCGCACAGGTAGGCCGTGGCGACACCCGGCGGTGGGCTCCAGGTGTCGGAGACGTTCGCCAGGTCGAGGCGCATGGTCTTGTCACCGTTCCGTCGGCTCGTGGCCAGGGTGTTCTGACCCGCGTTTCGCAGATGTGAGACGAGGGCCCGACCGATGAGCCCGTCGGCGCCGATCACGAGTGTCGCCGGAGCACTGCCCATCATGCGCCCGGAATCAGGGGCTGCGGCTTCGGGCCGCAGCCGATGGCGAACAGGTAGTGGGCCATGGGGGTGAAGCCGGTGTGCACCACTTCGTCGTTCATCGAGAACAGGAACACGTTGTGGAACCACCGCGCGATGGTTCCCCGCAGCCCCGGGCCGGTCTGGCAGTTGACGTGCCCCGCCCGGCTCGGTGGCGAGGCGTGCACCTGCGATTCGAGTGACGGGATGCCGACGATGAGCACGCCGTGCGGGGCCAGCGAAGCGACCACGTTGCCGAGGAACACGTCCTCCCGGTCGGCCGGGATGTGTTCCAGCACGTCGACGGCGTAGGCCGCATCGAAGGGGCCGGCGACGGGGCCGGCGAGCATGTCGTGGACCCGGGCATCGATCGGCCAGCGCGGATCCATGCGTGCCTTCACGTCCTCGATGAAAACCGGGTCGAAATCGACCGCCGTCACGCTACCCACCTCCTGGCAGATGATGCGCGTGGCGAACGCATCGGCACAGCCGACCTCGAGGACCCGCCCCATCCCCGCGAGCATCTTCGACACGAACTTGTACCGGGCGAGGACGAAGGCCAGGCGCCGCGGGTCGTCGTGCCAGACCTGGTTGCTCATCAGGCCCAGCCGGGTGCGTCCCGATTGCTCGGAGACCTCGAGGCAGCGTTCGTACTGCGGTTCGCGGGTGCGGGCCATGACGATGCTCCGGGCGTGGGGACGCGGCTTCAGGACGGGGCCAGGTGGATCAGCGCCCGGCCGGCGAGCCGGCCGCTGGTCATGTCGGCGATCGCCTCGTTGACGGCGTCGAGCGGGTAGCGGCGGCCCACGACGCCGGCGAGCGACAGCCGGCCGTCCGCGACGAGCCGCACGTATCGCGGAATGTCGACCTCGGGCCGGCTCTCGCCGCCGTGCGAGCCGACGAGCCGCTTCTCGAAGTGGAGCGGCAGCGTGGAGATCGCGGCCGTCGCCCCCTTCGGCGGCACGCCCACGAGCACCGTCCGGCCGCGGGCACTCGTCAGCCGGCTCGCCAGGGCGATCACGTCCACGTTACCGGTGTTGTCGATCGCCACGTCCACGCCGTCGCCGCCGACGATCGCCGCGATCTCCGTGGCGACGTCGGCCGAGCGGGAGTTGATCGTATGGATGGCCCCGAGCGTGCGGGCGAGGTCGAGCCGGTTGTCGAACAGATCGACAGCGATGATCGGATGGGCCCCGGCGAGCGCCGCCCCCTGGATGATCGACAGGCCGATGCCGCCGGCCCCGAACACGGCCACCGACTGCCCGATCGCCACCTGGGCATTGGCGTTCACCACGCCGAACGCCGTGGTGATGGCGCAGCCGAACAGGGCCGCCGCTTCGACGTCGAATCCCGGTGGCACGGCCGTGACGCGGTTCTCCGACACGATCGCGTGCTCGTTGAACGTGGTCACCCAGCCGGCGTTCACGGTGCCGAGCCGCGAGCCGTAGACGGGCGTCACGCTCTCCAGACCGGCGCCCTTGCGCCAGTGGAGCACGACGCGGTCGCCGGGTTTGACGGTGCGAACGCCCTCGCCCACCTCGAGTACCTCGCCACAGCCCTCGTGCCCGAGGAGGTGGGGGAGAAACCGGTCGGGGCCCTTCACGCCGTTGATCTCGCCGATCTGGGAGCCGCAGATGCCGCTGGTGAAGAGGCGGACGAGGACCTGCCCGAGTTTGGGCGCGGGCACCTCCACCTCCTCGATCACGAGGGGCTTCTGCTGCTCGACGAGGATCGCGGCGCGGGTTTTCATCGAAGCATCATTCCCCACGCGATGAATACACCGGGGTGGATGCCGGCCGTCAATCGATCGGATTGACGAGTCCTGTGAAGCCAGCGTCACGGAAGTCCGCCACGTTGCGCGTGTAGAACTCGGTCACGCCGTTGACCCGCAGCGTCACGGCGAGCACGAGGTCGTGCGTTCGCCGCCGTGGAAACGCGGGCGTCGACAGGCCGGCATGGATCATCGGCCATGATCGGAGCTCATGGCAGCAGAAGGAAAACCCCGACTCGTCGCGGAGGAAGGCCACGCGTCTGGCGGCCTGAGCCGCCGACAAGGGCTTGGCAAACACGCCCGGGTGCCGCAGGCCCGCGTACATCTCGAAGAGCACCTGATCGGCAAGCATCCATTCGGCCGGTGACCGCAGGGCGTCGTTCACGAGCCTGATCGCCGCGTCATGCTCGCGACAGTCCTCGTCAGCGGCATAGAGGAGAATGTTGGTGTCGAGGCTCTTCATGTCACCGGCGCCATCACGAATCGCTGCGGCCCGTGGGCCGCACCTTCTCGTCCAGGTCGTGGAGCACATCTTTCAGGTGGCCGGCATCCACGAGCACACCGCCACCGTGGAACGTGGGAAACCGAGCGGGTTGCTTCGGCGGCAGGGCCGGGACTTGCT
>RFRL01000193.1 GCA_009924545.1 Planctomycetia bacterium
AGAAAGTTTTTCGATCGACCACCGGAAGGTATGGATTCGTTCAGACCAGTCAACAGCTGGTGAAAAAACTCATCATTTACTCACAAGCTGTCTGGCTGTTGCCTGTTTTTCCCGTTTTTTCCACACCCCTGCCCCGCCGCCTGGCACCCCCGAGGCGGCTCATTCACCGCCCGGAGCGGCCCGGGCCGGCTCGGCGATCCGGGCCTGCACCTGGGCCAGGATCGCCGGCAAAAACACGATGCCGGAGTAGTGGTTGGCGTACATCTCCACGTGATTGGTGGCCGGCAGCCCCGCCGCCTCCGCCAGCCGACGGGAATGGGCCGGGGGCACCACGTCGTCGAATCGCCCCGAGTAGATCCAGGTCCGCTCCGGAGCGAAACGGTGGGCCAGGCGGAGGGGCTCGATCGCTTGCAGCGTGTCGCGGATGGCCTGTGGTTCGAGCCCCGCCCGGGCCAGTTTCTCCCGCAGTTCCGCCGCATCCTTCGCCCCGTGCTCGATGATCCCGGCCAGGTCTCCGCCGGCGAGCATGATGAACACGCGGTGGAAGCCATGGTCGAGGCCCGCGGTGCTGGCGGCGACGAAGCCACCCAGGCTCGTCCCCTGGAGGGCGATCCGCCCCGGGTCGACCAGCGGCAAGGCCGCGGCGGCATCGCGGGCCCGGCGCACGTCGGCCACCGCCTGTCGCACCGCCAGCACCACCGCCTCGCTGCCCAGACCCGAATCGGCGGGCCGCCGCTTCCCGTAGAAGGGGAGGTGGACGAGGAAGGCATGCACCCCGTGGGCCGCCAGGCTCCGGGCCACGAGCCGGCCGACGGTCATGCCACTGCCCGATTCGTGGACGACGATGCAGGCCGGACCGCGCTTGGGCGCGCCCGCCTCGTCGCGGGCCTGGAACCACTCCATCCACACCGTGTCGTTGGAGAGGGTGCTGCCCGGACGGGGGGAGGGGAAACGCACGAGCAGGTCCCCCTTGCCGCCGACCGGCGCCTCGAGGCCGACGGTGAACGTCTCCCGGTCCCAGACCAGCCCGGCGAGGCAGTCGCGGGCGTCCTCGCGCGACTCCGTGCCTGGGGCGAGGGAATCGGCGGCGAGGAACGTGACCCCCGCCGCCACCGTCGGCACCGCCGCGGCCGCCCGCGCCGCGGCCGGCACCTTGCCGAGCAACTCCCCGAAGTCGAGACGCACGCCCGGGCACTCGGCGGCCGGACGGCCGTGGCCGGCGAGGGCCACGTGGAGGACGAGCTGCTCCGGGACGAAGAGCACGTTGTGGAGGTTCGACTTCATCGCCACCGGGCGGTCCATGAGCCGCCGGGCGGAGGTCTCGTCGAGGCGCCCGTGAGCCTCCGCGACGCGGCCCCGCAGGCAGGCGAGCCGGTCACCGGCGGAGAGCACGACAGCATCGGCGATGCCGTCCCCGAGGAGCGGATGTGCCTCCCCCTGGGCGACGATCTGGCAGGCCTCCGGCGTGGCCGCCACCCCCACCGCGCGGCGGCTCTTGCCGTCGGCGAAGACGTAGTAGTACTCGCATGTCCGCGGGCTCTGTTGCCACAGCGCGACCACGTCGTCGAGCGTGGTGCATTCCTCCAGCGCCCGGCGCATGAGCGTGGCCATCGGCACGCCATCCCACTTCCCTTCCCCCCGGCCCCCCATCTCCCCGAGGGAGATCGACCAGGCGTTCATCCCGCTCACGCTGCCGGTGAAGCCGGCGTAGCCGACGTTGACGAAGGGGATCCGCCCCTCGGGCACCACGACGAACGAAGTGGCGGCGTCCTGGAGGCCGATCTCGGTCATGTAATCGAGGACCCGGCCGTGGTACAGCACGCCGTCGGCGGTGGCGCTGCCGGAGACGGCGAAGCCGGAGCAGTGGAACAGCTCCGGAAACACGTTCACCGCGGCGAACACGCCGGGCTCGATCCCCAGCGCCCCCGCCAGGGCACGCGTCTCGCGCGCGTGCCGCTCGGGGATGTGCGGCGCCAGCCGGGCCGCGGCGGCATCGAGCCGCTGCCGGAACCACTCACCGGTGCGCACCGTTTCCACGGTGCCCACGACGTGGAGCACCGAATCGACGCAGCGGCGCGCCTCGACGGCGAGCAGTTCACCGTGGGCCCGACCCATCTCCTCGGGGGTGCCATGGAGCGTCACCACGCGCTGGCCGCCGATCCACTCGAGCCACCCGTGGGGCACGCTCCGCGGCTCTTCCGCGGGCGCCAGCAGAGCGGGGCCCGGGGCGAGGATCTCGAGCGCCCGCCGCGTGCCCCGCGCCAGTTGCCGCTCGATCTCCGCGCGGGGCAAGCGGTTGACTCGCAGGCCCGGCCAGTCGCCGATCGCGGCGCGGGCGCCGGGCTCCACCAGCGCCAACTCCACCCGGATGTCGCCTGTGGCCACCACCACCGACTCCGGTGTCGGAAACGAGATCTCGGCGTCGTCACCCAGCCGCCACACCCCCCGCCCGGGCTCGAAGCGCACTCCGAGGAGCCCCGTGGCCAACCCGGCCACGCCGGCAGCACTCGGCTGGGCGAGCAAGGGCAGCGCCAGGGCGAGTTTCGCATCGGGGGACACGAGTCGTCGCGCACAGCCCGCGGGGGCCAGATGGTCGGCGCCGTCGACCGGTCCCTCCCCCAGGTGGACGACGCCGTGCCGCGGCAGGGCCAGCGCCACGCCGTCGGGCCGACGGCGGACCGTGGCGGCGTATTCCGGGTGCTCGACGACGAGATCGAACGACGCCCCGTCGTGGCGCGCCAGCCGCACCGCCGCCCGCTGGGTGCCGTCGCCCCGTGCATCGAGGACGATCGTCCCGGCGACGGCGAACGAGTCGCGGGAACCGTTGGCACACGCCCACCACGGGGCGAGGGCGTCGGCGAGCGCCGGCCCGTCGGCTGCGGCGAAGCCTCCCACCACCGCCATCCCGATCGCCAGCCCGCAGGCGGCCCACCCCACGACGATCCGGCGGAGCGTTTGGCGCGCGACACCCATGATGCACCTCGCAGTAGGGAAAGGGACGCCACGCGACCGGACGAACCCCCCTCGCCCGGGCCACCGTGGCCAGGGCGGAGTCTGGCAACGGCGCCGGCGGCGGACAAGGGGAACAGGGATCTTCGCCCCCCACCCGGTCGCTTGACCAGCCCGCAGGGCAGCCCTACGCTCGGCCGCGAAGTCGGTGAACCAGGCCCGGTGTTCCCGCGATCGCCCCCCGGCCCGCCACGCAACACCACACTTCCCACCTCCCGTCCCGGCCCACCTCCCCGGAGTCCCATCCATGGCCAACCTCCGCAACCGGCAGCCAGCGGCGTTTTCCCGCGCACCCGCCCCCGCCCAAGAGCCACGCCACCGCGGTCTCCGCGCGGCCACCTGCGTGGCGGCAGCGCTGGTGGTGCCGGCCCTCGCGGCCCGGGCCGACGACTGGCCCACGTTCCGCGGACCGGCGCGCACCGCCGTGGCGACCTGCGGCGGACTCCTCGACAGGTGGCCCGATGGCGGGCCGAAGCTCGTTTGGAAGACCGCCGGCGCGGGCCGGGGCTATGCCAGTCCGGCGATCGCCGGTGACCGCATCTACACCCTCGGTGACGGCCTCTCCACTGCCGCCGGCGATGCCGACGAGTATCTGACCTGCTTCGAGCGGGCCACCGGCAAGCCGGTGTGGAAGACCCGGACTGGCAAGCCGTGGACCGAGGGGCAGGGCACCTGGCAGAGCTCACGCAGCACCCCCACGGTGGACGGCGACCGGGTGTATGTCGTGACGCCGTTCGGCGAGCTCGTCGCCTGCCAGACCAGCGACGGGACGGAACGGTTCCGCGTCAACCTCAAGGAGCAGTTCGGCGGGAAGAAGGGGGACAGCTGGGGCTATAGCGAGTCGGTGTTGATCGACGGTGACCGGCTCGTATGCACACCCGGTGGTGAGAAGGCGACGATGGTCGCGCTGGAGAAGAAGACGGGCAAGCCGATCTGGACCTGCTCGCTGCCCGGCGACCGCGGGGCGGGCCATGCCTCGATCGTCATCGCCCAGGTGGGCAACCGCCGGGTCTACGTCCAGACCACCGCCAGCGGGGCCCTGGGGGTCGATGCCGACACCGGCACCCCTCTGGACCTACCCCATCGACCAGACCACCGCGGTCATCCCCACGCCGATCGTCAAGGGAGACCTCGTCTTCTTCTCAGCCGGCTACAAGCGCGGCGGGGCGCTGCTCAAGCAGGTGCCGCAGGGGGACGGGACGGTGAAGATCGAGGAGGTCTACGGACTGAAACAGGATCTGGCCAACAAGCATGGCGGCATCGTCCTCGTGGGGGACCACCTGTACGGTGATTCCGACGACAAGGGGATCCCCTTCTGTGCGGAGCTCTCCACCGGCAACGTCATCTGGAAGGAGCGCGGCAGCGGGAAGAACTCGGCGTCGGTGGTCGCCGCCGACGGGCACATCTACGTCCGCTACTCCGACGGCACGCTGGCGCTGGTGAAGGCCGATCCGACCGCCTACCGCGAGGTGAGCGCCTTCAAGATCCCCGGCAGCGACGAGCGGCCGAGCTGGTCGCACGCCGTGATCCTCGACGGGCTCCTCTACCTGCGCGAGGGGGACGCGATCCTCTGCTACGACCTGCGGAAGGGGTGAGGGCGGGCCGTGGTGCCGTCTCCCGGCGGTCGTCCCGAAACGACAGCGGCCGGCCACACGCTGGTGTGGCCGGCCGCTTCATTGCTGGGAGCTGCTCACCCCTGCGGGATTGGTTACCCCCTGCGGGGGCTGGTTCCGCCCGGACGTCAGTCGTCACACTCGTCGACCACGCGGTAGAGCACGCCGCCGATGATGCCCCCCACGATCGGCGCCACCCAGAACAGCCACAGCTGTTTCACGACCGCGCTGCCGAAGTAGCCGGCGACCAGCGCGGTGGCGGTGCTCCGGGCCGGATTCACCGAGCAGTTGGTCACGGGGATGCTCACCAGGTGGATGAGCGTCAGGCACAGGCCGATGGCGATCGGCGCGATCACCGATCCGGCCTTCTTGTCGGTCGCCCCGTGGATCACGAAGAGGAACACCGCCGTCAGCACCACCTCGGTGACGAAGCAGGCGAGGAGCGAGTACTGCGACGGCGAGAACTCCTCGTAGCCGTTGGAAGCGAAGTGGCCCACCTCGTAGCCCGGCATCCCGGTGGCGATGACGAAGAGGATGAAGGCCCCGAAGAAGCCACCGAGGGTCTGGGCCACGACATAGCCGAGCACGTCCTTCCAGGCGAACCGTCCGCCGGCGGCGAGGCCGATGGTGACCGCAGGATTGAGGTGGCAACCGGAGATGTGGCCGATGGCGACCGCCATCGTGAGGACCGTCAGACCGAAGGCCAAGGAGACACCGACAAAGCCGATACCGAAATGCGGGTTTTCGGCGTAGGCGGCCGCCAACACGGCGCTGCCGCAGCCGCCGAGCACCAGCCAGAACGTGCCGATCATCTCGGCGAGAAGCTTGCCCATGAAAAACCTCCAGAAGGGGAGCACGCCGGCCGGCGCCTCACGCGGCCCGGCCAGGCAGCGGCACGGTAGCCTCTCCGATGGAAGGGGGTCAACGTGACCCCGGCGGCGGTGCGGGGAGCTCAGCCGCGTTCGGCGGCACGGACCAACTCCACCAAACGGGGCAGGAACACGACGAGCCCCACCCCCACCGCCGTGCCCGCCGCCACGAGCACCGCCGCGCTGGCGATGTCGAGCGCATCACGGATCCGCGGATGCCGTCCCTGACCGGGAGCCCGGGCGAACGCCTCGAGGGCGCTGTTGAACAGCTCGGCGGCCAGGACGCCACCGATCGCCAAGAGGAGCACGGCCCAGTCGCGGGCCGGGAGGCGGAGCAGCGCGGCCAGGAACACGACCAGCCCCGCCACCGGAAGATGGACGGCGAAACTCGACTGCGTCCGCACGGCCCGGGCGAGCCCGCGGAAGGCGTCGGCGAACTTCCGGCGCCAGGTCCGCCCCGGCGGAAACCCAGTCGGCGACCCGGCCGGAAACCCAGTCGGCGACCCAGCCGGAAACCCAGTCGGCGCCCCACCCCGGTCGGCCGGCACCTCACCCCACCTTCACGTGGGCGTCGCCCTTCTTCCAGTTGCACGGGCACAACTCGTCGCTCTGCAGCGCGTCGAGCACGCGCAGCACCTCGGCGACGTTGCGGCCCACCCGCCCCTGGTTGACGTCGACCCACTGGATGACACCATGCGGATCGACGATGAACGTGGCCCGCAGGCAGTAACCCTCGGTCTTTTCCAGGATCCCCAGCTCGGGGGCGAGCTTTTGCGCGGCGATGAGGGGATAGCCGAGCTCCTTGAGGTCGGGGTGACCGCGCCGCCAGGCGAGGTGGGAATACTCGTTGTCGGTGCTGCCGCCCACGACCGACGTGTCGCGGTCGGCGAAGGCCCTGAGCTGCTTGTGGAACTCCGCCAGTTCCGTCGGGCAGACGAACGTGAAGTCCTTGGGGTAGAAGAAATACACCACCCAGCGGCCGGCGTAGTCGCGGTTGGACACCGGCTTGATGTCGTCCTTCCCGGTGCCGACACAGGCGGGGGCGGAGAACGCGGGAAAGGCATCGCCAACGGTGAGCATGGAACGGCCTCCGGGAACGTCGCGAATGGTCGAGAGTGTACGGAGGCCGTCGGCCCCCTTCAACGCGCCTGCGCATCGCGCCAGGGGTCCCCGCCACGGTGGCGCACCATGAATCGCCCCGGCGACGCCGCCGCGCCCCACGCCGCCGACCGCCCCCGGCTGGCCCACGATCCGGCGGTGCCGCGGACGGTGTTCGTGGCCCCGCGGCGCGCCGCCCGGCCGATCGACGTCGTGGGCGGAGCCGCCGCCGACTGCCCCTTCTGTGCCGGCCACGAGCACCTCACCCCCGACGAGGTGCTGCGTTACCCCGCCGGGGATGCCGTCACCTGGACGGCACGCATCATCCCCAACCGCTATCCCGTCGTGGAGGCGTTCGCCCCCTCCGGATCAGCCGCCGCCGGGGTAGCCCACGGCGTCCACGAGGTGCTCGTCGAGTCGCCGGCGCACCACACGTCGATCCTGGAGATCGACCCGGTCGCCTGGCGCGGTGCCTGGGAGCTGTGCGTGCAGCGCCTGGCGCAATTGGCCCGGCGCGGCGACCTCGCCTGGACCACCGTGTTCAAGAACTCCGGCCCTGCCGCGGGGGCATCGCTGGCCCATGTCCACAGCCAACTGGTCGGGCTGGCTTTCGTGCCACCGCTGGCGGCGGCGGAACTCGCGGCGGCCCACGGGAGCGCCGAACCCTTCGCCGAACTGCTGGCCGCAGCCACGGCCGACGACCGGATCGTCACCGCGGCGGACGGCCTGGTGGCCCTCGTGCCCCCGGCGCCGCGGCAGCCGTACGAGACGTGGATCATGGCCACGTGTCCGGAGCCGTACTTCCATGCCGCGTCGCCCGAGCGG
>RFRL01000194.1 GCA_009924545.1 Planctomycetia bacterium
CACGACCAGTGCGTGGAGCAGACGAGCCGGCGTCATCGCCCCCCCGACGGATCCCCGTGGCATTCCCCGCGAACCGACTTCGGCTGCCGACGCGATCGCGCGACCGGTTTTCCACCGGGCACGGCGCGGTCGCCGCCCCCTGCCCGGGCTCGCTAGACTGCCCACTTCCCCGGAGGACGTCATGGACCGGTCGCCGCCTGCCCCCGCTTTCGTCGTCGCCACCCACGGCCGCGTCAACCTCATCGGCGAGCACACCGACTACAACGACGGCTTCGTGATGCCGATGGCGATCGAGCGCGGGGTGCGCTGCGCCGTGCGGCGCCGTGCCGATGGCGTGCTCAGCCTCCGCTCAGGGGGGATGGGCCCGGAAGTCGTCATCGACCCGGCCGGGCCGCTGCTCCCGGGGCGGAGCGACTGGGCCCGCTACCCGCTGGGGGTGATCGCCGGCTACGCGGCGCGCGGATTCACGATCCCCGGCTGCGACCTCGCCTTCAGTGCCGATCTCCCCGCCGGCGGCGGCCTGAGCAGTTCGGCGGCCCTGGAGGTGGCGGTGGCCACCGCCATCGAGACCCTCTGCGGCCGGAGCCTCGACCCGGTGGAGAAGGCGCTCCTCTGCCAGGAGGCGGAACACCGCTTCGCCGGCGTGCCCTGCGGGATCATGGACCAGTTCGCCGTCACCTGTTGCCGTCCGGGCCACGCCCTCCTCCTCGATTGCCGCTCCCGCGCGTGCCGGCATGTGCCGCTCGACGACCCGGGCGTGACGGTGATGGTGATCGACAGCGGCGTGAAGCACGAATTGGCCTCGGGTGAGTACGCCCGCCGGCGCGGCGACTGCCGGCGCGCCGCCGCGCGCCTCGGCGTGGGTTCACTCCGCGATCTCGGCCCCGACACGTGGCCCTCCCGCGCCGGCGAGCTGCCCGACGTGGAGCGGCGGCGCGTGGCCCATGTGGTCGGGGAGAATGCCCGCGTCGAGGCCTTCGCCGCCTCGATCGATCTCGGCGACTTCGTCCGTGCGGGGCGCATCATGGTGGAAAGCCATTGGTCGCTGGCGCGCGACTACGAGGTCTCCTGCCCGGAGATGGATGCCCTCGTGAACGCGGCCATCCGCGTGCCGGGGGTGCTCGGGTGCCGGATGACCGGTGGTGGTTTCGGGGGCTGCGCGGTGGCCCTCGTGCGCACCGACGAGGCGCCGTCGGCCACCACGGCCGTGTGCGCCGCCTACCGGGCCGCCACCGGCCGCGACGGGCAGGCGTTCGTCACCGTCGCCTGCGGTGGTCCGGTCGTCACGCCCCTCCCCTCCACTGGAGCCGGTGATGCGATCCCGCCGGGATGACGACGATGACGACGACGATGCCGACGCCGACCTGTGGGACGGCGACGGCGACGACGGCGCTGACGAGGGCGGCGACGGCAGCGGTGACGATGCCGCGCTGATCCCCTGCCCCGCGTGCGGCGACCCGATCGACGACGATTCGCCCCACTGCCCGCACTGTGGTCACTGGATCACGGCCGAGGACGATGCTCTTCCCCGGCGGCCCACGTGGGTGTTCGTCACGGCGGTGGTGTGCCTGGTGGTGGCGATCGCAGTGGCACTGCTGGTGTGACCGGGAGGCTCCCTGCAGGCGGCTCGGGGGGCGGGGCGAGTTCGACCCGGTAACCGGAGAAGCGCGGGTCGGCTTCCGGGAAATCGGTGGAAAGGAGTTGGGCCCCACTGGCGATGGCCCGGTCGCGCCGGACACCGTCGTTAGCGCGGGCCTCGACCGTGCCGGCATCGGTGCGCGTGCGAACGAGGAACCCGTCGCGCACCAACTCGCCGATCTCGGCGAAGCTGCCCACCGGATCGTTCCGCTTCATGAAGGCGGCCGCGGGATGCTCGCGCGGTACGCTCACGAAGAGGGTCCTCCCGGCGAGGTTGACCGCATCGCCGACGTACGCGTCGCGCAGCTCCCCTTCGTTGTCGAGGAGGAAGCAGACCTTGCCCCGGCCGGCCTCGACGGCGGGCCACCCGCGCCCCGCGACGGCCTCGCGGAGCGTCGCTGAGTTGCCGCGGATGTCGTCCGGAGCGAGGATCCGCTCGCGCGGCCACGCCGCGTGGATCGTGCGCTCCAGTTCCACGAAGCCGTCGCGCGTCCAGGGCACGGGCCGCGTTGGCGAGAACGAGTCCTGCTTGCACTCGATGAGGAGGAAGATCGGCACGTGTCCGGGATGGGCGTCGGACCAACGCTTCACCTGGGCCAGCGCCCCGGCGAGGGTCGGCACTGTGGTGCGGAAGTCGAACCCCGGACTGTGGAGCACCTTGATACCGGGCTGCCGCCACGCCGCGACGTCGTCGAGAGGGGGCGCCGCCCCACCCGCCCGCGCCGCCAGCGCCAGGGGCTCCGCGAACAGCCCGCCGGCGGGATCGAGGTAGCAGTCGAGTTCGAAGTGGCGCAGGCCGCGGTCGAGCTGCTCCGGCAGCGGCCGCTGGGTGACGTCGATGGCCCGGGCTTCGGCGGGCGCGAGCCGCGCTATCAGCGACAGGGTGAACGGATCGGGGGCGACGTGGTAGGAGTTGTGGGTGCCCAAGAGACGCAGTTGATCGATGCGGAGCGGCGCTCCGGTTTCGGCGGCGACGCCGGCGGCAGCCCACAATCCGAGCACCGTGATCGACAGACCGATCTTGTTCATGCTCCCCTCCGCGCTCTTCCCGCGACGTTCTTGCCGCGCCTCCTCAACCGGTGCGTGCCCGCCATCCCCCCGGCCACGTCAAGCCGGTCTGCGTCTGGAGCGCCTCGGCCAGGAGCAGGAGCGAGAGCAGCGGCAGGAGCCAGCGGCGCAGGCTGTTGAAGGCGGCAAGCCGCGGCATCGACCACACATCGGTGAGATCGACCAGCTCACTCCCCCCGCTCCGCCGCGCCACGGCGCGCAGCTCCGCGAGGCGCCGCGGATCGAAGGTCCACTCCGGGTTGGTGGAGACGTTGAGCGGTCCGGCGGCGAGGGCCGTGTCACCGATGCCGACCGCGGCGCGGAGATACTCCTCCCCGGCGGCATCGACGGTCGCGGAATAGTGGCCGGGGGCGACCCGCTCCCACGGCACCTCCTCGGCGGCACCCGCGCTGCCGCGCACCACCGCGAGGCGCGCCTTGGCCACGGCCAGGCGCTCGGTCCACGACTCGTCGTGAAACAGGTCGAAGCGGACCGCTGTCCCCTCCACCCGGGTCCGCAGCCCGATCCCGGCGGGAGCCTCGGGGCCGTTGAGCCAGCGCGCGAGCGTCTGGACCGCGTCGGCGTAGCCCGGCCAGGCGCGCGTCGCGAGGGAAAACTCGCCCCCGAGGGGGAACGTGACGGCGGCCACGCGGCCGCTGCCGCGCTGCCAGAAGGCGACCAGCGGGGCGCCGTATTCGTCGCCGGAGACGGCCGCCACGGAGGCCGCCGGGCGGAGGTAGGTGAGGTTGTAGGCATCGACGGCGGGCAGCCACTCGAGTGGCGCCGCGGCGATCTCCAACCAGCCGGGCGTACCGCGCAGTTCGACCGCTTCGGTGATGAAGGCGGAGCGGGCCACGGTGGCGGTCTCCATCTCGAACAGCGCCGGCAGCTCGGCGCCCGAGGCGCTGAAGAAGATCCGCCCCTGCCCGCGCGCGGCGATGTCCTCGAGAAGGGCTCCGTCGGGGTCGGTGCGGGCGCCCATGCCGATCACGCTGACCGTGCACTTCTCCGCCACCATCTCCGCCAGCAACTGCTGGTAGTCGCCCGGCTGCTCGGCATCGGCCGCATCGGCGAACAGGATCACGTGGCGCTGCCCGACCGGCACCTCCTTGATCATCTTCCAGGCGGCCTCGAGGCCGACGTAGCAGTAGATGCCACCTCCCATGCTCTGGATCCGGCGGGCGGCCCGCGCCAGTTGGTCGCGGTTGGCCGCCACCGGCAGCGGCACCGGGGAGAGGGGGTGCGCCTCGCTGTCGACCGGGATCACCGCCACCATGTCGGATCCGCCGAGGAGCTCGATCGACCGCGCCGCGCCCTCGCCCGCCAAGGCGATCTTCGTGATGCCGTCGGCCGTGGTGGCGGCCATGCTCCCGGAGCGGTCGATGATGATCGCCAGCGCCGCGGCGAGCTTGCGGTGCTCCTGCTTCAGTTCCATGCTCACCGGGAGGAGCGGATCGACCGGCGAGCCGAACCAGCCTCCCGACGCGAAGGAGTGGCGCCCCCCCACCATCGCCAGCCCGCGGCCCTGGGCGGTGACGAAGAAGTCGAGGCCGGCGACGAACCCCGGATCGAGGACATGGGCCGGGACGTTGTCGAGGATCACCGCCGCGGCGCCGGTGAGCATGCCGACGTGGGCCGCGCGCGGATCGGCCACCACCTCGACGTCGATTCCCTGGTCACGGAGGACCGTCGCCAGCGGGTCATCGGCGAGGCTGGTCACGAGGAGCACGCGCCGGCCACCGTCGACTTCCACCCACCGGGTGGCGGCGTTGTTGCCGGAATGGGCGTCGTCGGTCGGCTGGATGCGCACCTCGTAGCGATGGCTGCCGGGGCGCGTGAGGCGGTCGGTGAACCGCAGCCGCCCGCTCCCCCCCGCGATCGCCACCTCCAGCCGGGCGATCGGGGAGCCGTCGCGGAGCACCTCCACCGGCAGCGTCGCGTCGGCCCCGCCGCGGACCTCGATGCCGACGAGCAGCCCTTCGCGGGCCTGCACCCGGGTGGGCATGTCGAGACGCGTCAGCGCGTAGTCGTTCTCGGTCCGCGGAGCCGGGATGCGCAGGTCGAGGGGAATGCCGCGCGCCAGGAGCTTCTCCGCGCTCCCCGCCAACGGCTCGGTGGAGAAGCCGTCGGTGAACGCGAGGAAGCGCGTCGCCCGGCGTGGGTCGGCCTCGGCGAGGGCATGGTCGAGCGCCGTCCGGAGACGGGTTTCCCCGCGGCCGGCCGCATATTCCGTGGCCGCCGCTCCGGCGCGGAGGAGCGCCCCGCGCGTCACCGCCTCGGCGGCGAAGTCGACGGAACGGATCCGGTCGGCCGGCCCCCGCGAGTTGACGAGGATCGACTCCCATTCGCGGAGCCGCGGATCGAGGCCGTCGGCCGCCGACTCCGAGCGATCGACGAGGAGCCACAGGTCGAGGCCGTCGTCGAAGCTGCGGATCTGCGGGTCGGCGAGGAGCACGACCACCAGCGCCAGGCACGCGGCACGCAGCGGCCGGTCCAGGCCCAGCGACCGCCACTGCCAGCCCGCGGCGAGCAGCAGGGGTACGAGGAGGAACCAGGTGGGGTTGGCGAAGGTCATGGGGCTCACGCGGCGGGACGGGTGCTGCGGTGGCCCGCCGCGCTCCACACGGGCCATCCCCAGGCGCCGGCCAGGGCGGCGGCGATCACCGCCAGCCACAGCGGGGCCCACGGGTCGAGGATCGCCTCCTTCCGCCGCTGCTCCAGGTGAAGCGCGGTGAGGGTGTCGCCGGTCGAGGCGTCGCGGAAGTCCGACTCGCGGGCATCGGTGGCCTGCGCGGCAGCCACGAGACGCGGCGGCGCGCCGGCCGTGCCCACGGCGAAGTGCGCCGGCCGCGCTGGAGCCCGGCCAAGGAACGGTTCGGCCGCCTGGGCGGCGGCGCCGGGCGGCTCGACGGTGAGGATCGTCCCGTCGGACGCCGGCATGTCGATGAGGGCGTCGACGGGGAAGTTGTCGGCCCACGGCCGATCGAGACGGCTGCGGACCCGCTCGGCGAAGCGCTCGACGAGCACCACCAGCGCCGGCAGGCGGGCCGCGGTCGAGGCGGCGAGATCCCAGGCCAGCAGGAGCGACTCGCGGCGCGCCCCGTCGGCCGCGACGGTGGTGCGCACCAGCACCAGTGGCCGCTGCCCCTTCCACACGAGCGGTTGGTCGCCCTGCCGGTCGTCGACAGGGAGCGGCTCGCCGGAGAGGAGACCACCCCAGCCGAGGTCGCTGACGAGGGGATGGTCCTCCGCTGCCACTGGGGTCGCCGCATAGGTGGGAGCGGGCGCGTCGCCGGTGGTCGCCGGGGGCACGAGGATCGCGGCGGTGGTCGGCGTCACCTTCCAGTCGTCGACCACGAGGTCGGCATCCGCCTCGGGAGCGACCAGATCGACGGCCGGGGCGGCGGCGAGCATCCGAGCGAGCAGATCACCCGTGGGCCCCTCCAGCCGCACGGCTACCCGCACCCGGCGCGGCCGGGGACGCACGAGCGGGAGGACGTCGTCGAAGGTGAACCGGTCGGAAGACAATGCGAGTTCAACGCGCTCCGCGTCCGTGGGCCAGGTGGCCTCGATCGTGCGGTGCTGACCGGGCTCGAGGCGGATCGGTAGGGCGGCGTCGGCGTCGGCGGTGGCACCGGGGATTCGCACGCGCAGGGAGCGCTCCTGGGCAACCGCACCCGGATTGGTGATCACCGCCCGCCAGTGTGGCGTGCCGTCCCGGTCGACGACGTCGCCGGCGGCGAATCCGACGTTGTCGATCGGTGTGCCGACGGTGACGAGGCCGACCGTGTCGGGTACCCGGGTGCTGCGGTCGGTGAGGAACAGCACCGTCCCCCGGCCTCCGGGCACGAGTCCGGCGGCGGTCGCGATCGCCGCGGCGGGATCGTGCGTGCCGAGCACCGGTTGCCAGCCGACGAGCGCCGCGAGCAGTTCGTCGAGCCGGTCTCCGGCATACAGCGGCGGCTGGCGCGGGCCGCTCTGCAGGAGGTGCCAGTCGGTGCGCCGGGCGGCGCGGTCGATGCGCCGCAGCGCCTTCTCGAGCGCCTCCCGGGCCGGCTCCCGGAAGGCCTGCATCGAGGCCGATCCGTCGAGGACCACCGCCACCGTCTGGCGCGGCCGCGTGGCAATCCAGCGCGGCTCCGCCAGGAGCCAGGCGATCGCCGCGGCCCCGAGGATCTGCAGCGCCAGCGGCACCGAGCGCCGCAGACGCTCGAGCCGCAGTCCACCGGCCGGGGGCACACCCGCATGCTCGATGAGGAACAGCGTGCTCGAACGGATCCGGCGCGAGCGCTGCCGGAGGGTGTGGATGACCAACAGCGCCGGCACGGCCACCAGCGCCACGAGACCCCAGGGATTGGCGAGAAACAGGCTCATCCGGCAGCGTCCGTCCGGGTACCCATCAGGCAATCTCCAACACACCGCCGGCCACCGCCTCGCTGCGGACCGCCGCGAGGAAGTCACCCTCGGCGGCGACCTGCGCCAGGCCCACGCCGCGGCGGACCGCCGCCTCGTGCCACAGGGCGAAGTGACGGCGATACGCCGCGGCGTAGCGGGTGCGGATCCCGTCGTCGACGAGCTGCCGGCGGCGCACGCCACGCTCGCAGTCCTCGAACTCGACCGCGTCGGGCCAGTCGGGGTCGCGCTCCTCCCGTACGGCCGGGCTCCCTGCGCGTCCTGGTGAGCGATCTCCTCGATCCCTCCCCCCCCGAGGTCA
>RFRL01000195.1 GCA_009924545.1 Planctomycetia bacterium
ATCGAGGGGATCGCGTCGATGACCAGTCACCCCGCCACCGGCTTCGCCTTCGCCGCCGCCGGCTCCACGGCGCCGCGACTCGGCGAGGCCCTCGTGGCGGCTGCCACCGGCGCCCTCGCGGAACTCGGTGGCAGCGCCGATCTCGCGGTGGTTTTCGTGTCGGCCGCCCACGGCGCGGAGATCCGGCCCGCCATGGAAGGGCTCGGGGACCTGCTCCCGGTTCCCGCGGTGATCGGGGCCACCGCGGAGGGCCTGCTCATCGGCGACACCGAGCACGAGGCGGGGCCGGCGGTGGCGGTGTGGCTGGCGCGGCTCCCCGGTGCGACGGTGGTGCCCTTCGCCCTGGAACACGAACAGACCGCCGACGGCGGAACCTTCCTCGGATGGCCGACGGCGCTGGAGCACCCGTGGCCCGAGGGTGCGGGGCTGCTCCTCCTCGCCGATCCGTTCTCCTTCCCGGTCGAGGGGCTCATCACGCGGCTCGCCGACGACCAGCCCCGGGCCGCGATCGTCGGTGGCATGGTGAGCGCGGGGAGGCGGCCCGGCGGCAACACGCTGGTCGTCGGGGGTCAGTCGTACGACCGCGGTGCGGTGGGGGTGGTGATCGGCGGCGGGGCGCGGATCCGGCCGGTGGTCTCCCAGGGCTGCCGGCCGATCGGGCGACCGCTCGTGGTGACCAACTGCGAGGAGAACGTGATCCTCGAGCTCGGCGGCCGACCGGCGCTCGAGCGCCTGCGCGAGGTCTACACCGAGCTCGACGACACCGACCGGGCCCTCGTCCGCAGTTCGCTCCACGTGGGGCGTGTGGCCAGCGAATACCAGGAGCGCTTCGGGCACGGCGACTTCCTCGTGCGCAACGTCATCGGCGCCGATGCCGACAGCGGGGCCATCGTGGTCGGCGACGCGGTCCGCCGCGGGCAGACGGTGCAGTTCCACGTCCGCGACGCGGCCAGTGCCCACGACGACCTCGGCCGGTTGCTCGACCGGGCCGCCGCCGATCTCGCCCGTCCCACCGGGGCCCTGGTCTTCACGTGCAACGGCCGCGGCCGACGCCTGTTCCCGACGGGGCACCACGACGCCCGGCTCGTGCGGGAGCGGCTCGGCCCGGTGGCGGCGGCCGGGTTCTTCGCCCAGGGGGAGATCGGCCCGATCGGCAGCCGCAACTGCCTCCACGGGTTCACCGCCAGCATCGCCCTGGTGGGGCCGGCCTGAGCGGGCCGCCGTGATGAAGTCGGCACGAGGCACCGAGCGACGGCGCGTGCAGGCGAGGGGCATTGCCCTTGACGCTCCGGGACCGACGGTCCTACCGTCCCACCCCCTCTGGAGGGTCTGCATGCGCCGCGTCGTGACTGCCGCCAGTCCTGCCCTGCTCCTGGTCGGTCTCGCCACCGGCTGTGCCCACCACCGCCAGGACTATGCCTACGCGCCTCCTTACGCGCCCCCTGTCTACCCACAGCCCCCCGGCCCGACGGTGCCCGGCAGCTATGCGCCCCCGGTGGTGACGATCCCGGGCGCCACGGGTCAGGTGATGCCGGGACCGGTGGCCGCCGGCACCGCGGCACTGCCCGGCGCGGTCGAGGATGGCCAATCGCCCCCCTGTCCGCCGGTCGCCGGGGCGACGCTCGTGGGGGCCGTCGGCACGGAGGGGACTCTGCTGCCCGCCGGCGCGACGCTGATCAGCGACGAACCGGTGGCAGGCAGCCGGGTGGTGGGGGCGTCGTTCAGCGACGGCCAGTCGCCTCCCTGCCCGCCGGGGCAATGAGGCACGGCCAGCGGCCGCTGGATGGCCCCGAGAACCACGGCGTCAGGGATCACGGCGTTGCCGGCTCGGGTAGCGGCACCTGGTCGGGTCCGCGGACGTAGGCCACCAGATCGCGGATCTCCGTCTCCGACAGGGGCACGAGCAGGTTGTCGGGCATCAGGGAGACGGTGCTCACCTTCCGCTCGGCGATCGTGCGCTGGTCGAGGATCAGCTCGTCCTGCGCGGTGCGCACCGTGAGCGTCCGTTCCCCGGCGCCGCTCACCACCCCGGTCACCGCGCGGCCGTCGTCGAGGAGGAACGTCTCGGCCCGGAATCCAGCCGCCACGCTCGCCCCGGGGTCGACGATGTTCTCCAGGAGGTAGTCGAGGTTCCGCCGGTTGGAGCCGGTGAGATCGGGCCCGAGCAGCCGCCCCGTGCCGAACAGCACGTGGCAGGAAGCGCACGCCCTGGCGAACACCGCGCGGCCGTGCGACCGGTCGGCCGCGGCGAGCACGTCGGCGGTGAGCGCGGCGCCGAGCGCTTCGATGCGCCGGCGCCGATCGGCCGGCGTGCTCCGCACCTCGCCCCAGGTCTCCACCAGCCGTTTGGTCAGGGCGTCGTCATCGAAAGCGGCGATCTGCCGCGCGTGGTGCGCGGAGATCTCCTCGCGCCCGATCCGTCCCGCCGCCACGGCATCGAGGAGGGCCACTGCGGTGGCGGGCCGCGCGGCGAGGAGGTCGACCAGCGCCGCCCGGTCGGACGGTGCCATGATCCCCAGCCGAGCCAGGGCCTTGTCGGGGATGGTCGGGTCGTCGTGGGGCGCCAGGGCCGCCAGCACCGCGCCGAGCACGGCGCGATCCCCGAGGAGGGGCAGGAGCCACTCCGGGCCGTCGGCCGGCGCGCCGGCGGCGAGCGTGCGGATCGCCTGCCGCCGGGCAGCCGGATCGGCGGCGCCATCGACGGCGATGGCGCGCAGGGCCGCAGCCCCGCGGCCGGTGCCGAACACGACGTCGAGCTCGCGAACCGCCTCGAGCGCCGCCGCACCCCCACCGGCGGCAAGGCGGGGCCCGAGATTTTCCCAGCCGGCGGGCGCCGGGGCCCGGCTCCAGCCGCGCAGCCCGGCGGCGAGGCCGCGGCAGACGTCGGCCATCACTTCCGGCCCCGACTCCGTCGCCATCACCAACAAGGCCGTCACCGCCTCCGGCTCCGATTCGATCGCGTCGGCCATGCGCCGGGCGATCGAGCGCCGCAGCGACGGCCAGCGCGCGGCGCGTGCCAGCGCCACCGCCCGGTCGGCGTCGCCGGACACCAGCGCCGCGACGCCATACCAGACCAGCCGCGGCAGCGCCGGATCGGCCGCGAATGTGTCGTGGCTGGCCAGCGCGGTGGCGAGGCGGAAGCGGGGGCCGGCGGCGAGCCGGTCGAGGAGGCTCGCCAGATGGAGCGGCACCGGGGCCGCCAGCTCGGTGCGCGCCAAGAGCACGAGGGCGTCGACGGCCGCGGCATCGGGCTGCTGGCCATCGACCGCCCACCGGTCACGCAGTAATCGCACCCCCCAGGCGCGCACTCCCGGGTCGTCGTCGGCCAGGGCGCGGACGAGCACCCCCTCGGGAAGCCGCTCCAGCGCCGCCAGCGCCCACAGGCAGCGGAGCCGGTGGAGGGGATCGGGGTCGGCGGTGAACGTCGCCGTCAGCCAGGTCACGTCGTCGGCGACGTCGGCGCCCGATAGCGCCCGGTGCTGCCACTCCCGGACCGCCGCCCGGCTCCACCACTGATCGGTGGCCAAGAGCGCCCGGCGCAGGCCCGCTCCGTCGAGCGCGGTCACGTCCACCGGCTCTGGCACCCGCGGTCGGCCGTGCGCCAGGCGGTAGATGCGCCCGCTCGAGCGCTGGACGCCGTCGTGGTCGTGGCACTCGCCCGTGTCGGACCAGTCGGCGATGTACACCGCGCCGTCGGCCCCGGCGACGAGGTCCATGCCGCGGAAGAACGGGTCGGCGAAGAAGGCCATGTCGGGCCCGTGGCTGGCGGTGAAGCCCGCCCCGGCCGGCGCGGGGAGATCGCAGTTGATGCGGCGACCGTGGAGGTTGAGGGTGTAGATCCGGTCGCGGTGGTCGGCCGGCCAGTTGTCGCCCTGGTAGACGAGGAGGCCGATGTGGGCGTGCCCGCCGCCGGCGGCGCTGGTCCGGTCGGAGATGCCGTCGCGGACGTCGCTCCACTTCTCGCCGGTGTCCCAGTGGACGTGGTCGGCCACCTGGGGGATGAGGTCGTGGACGTGGGGTTCGAGGTCGACGCCGTACATCCGCTCTACGTGGCTGCCCGGCACGACGTGCCACAGGTGCCCGATGACGGTGTTGATGACGAACATCTCGCCACGGGAATCGAAGTCGGCGCCCCAGGAGTTGGTCATGCCGTGGAGCACCCCTTCCACCCGGCGGCTTCCGGGGTGGTAGCGCCACACGCCGGTGTTGATCGCCACGCGCTGGCTGGTGCCGTCGCCGGGCCGCCCGATCCGCGAGGTGCCCTGGATGCCGTGGCGGCCGTAGAGCCAACCGTCGGGGCCCCACTTCAGGCCGTTGGCCGGCGTGTGCCCCACCGCCTCGGTGTCGAACCCGTCGAGTACCGTCTCCGGCGGGCCATCGGGCACGAGGTCGCCGTCGCGGTCGGGGATGAAGAGGAGTCGGGGCAGATCGAGCACCCAGGCTCCACCCAGCCCCACCGCCACGCTCGTCAGCCGGCGCCCCTGGTCCCAGAACACGGTGCGCTCGTCGTGGCGGCCGTCGCCATCGGCATCGGCAAGGACGACGATCCGGTCGCGGAACTCGTCGGACCACCCGCCCGCCTGGGCGCCGGCCCAGGTGTAGTTCTCCGCGACCCACAGCCGGCCGCGGCCGTCGGTGGCGATGCCGATGGGGTTGGCCACGGCCGGCTCGGCGGCGAACACCACCAGTTCGAAGCCGGGTGGGAGCCGGGCGGTGCGGCAGACCTCCTCGGGCGGCAGCGGCCGCGCGGTCGACTTCTCCGTGTCGCGCGGCGCGGGGAAGGGATCGGCGGCACGCGCCGTCGGCGCCACGAAGAGCACGCAGCCGGCCACAACCGCTGTGATCGACACTGGCACTCGGCGGTGAAGGAAGCGCATGGCTGATCTCACGGAAGGAGCGGGGACGGGTCGAATCAGGACGGGGACGGATCGGATCAGGGCAGGGGATGGCGCGCGAAGAAGGCGGCGATGAGCGGGTTGGCATCGAGCGACAGGGCCGACGGGCCGAGGTAGAAGGAGTCGGGCACGCGCCCCGGCCAGCTGTGCCCGCCACCGGTGATCTCGTAGAGGATCACCTCGGCGTCACTGCCGGCCCCCCAACTGATCCGCTCCACGGTGATCCCCTCGTCGGCACACGCCACCGGCTCGCGCCGGGGCTCGGGGTCGAGCCCGTTGCAGCGCACCCACTCGAGGAGCCCGTCGTGGATCGCCCGGTGGTGGGTGCGGGTGACGCTGCGCCGGCCGATGCCCCCCTCCAGCGGCGTGAACTGGTCGAGGGAACCATGGAAGTGGAGGATCGGCACCGGTCGCGCGGGGCGGATGCCCTCCAGCGCCAGCGGCCCGGCCACGGGCGCTACCGCCGCCACCAGATCGGCGGCTTCGGCGGCGAGCCGGTAGGCCAGCATCGCCCCGTTGCTCATCCCCGTGGCGGCGACGCGCCGCGGGTCGACGGGAAAGCGGCGGGCCAACTCGTCCACCAGGGCGCGCACGAACCCCACGTCGTCGGCATGGCCGTCGCGGGCCTCGCCGCAGCAGTTGCCCCCGTTCCAGGTGAGCATGCTGTCGCGGCTGCCGGTGCCCGCCGGGTAGCAGACCAGGGCCAGCCCCGCCGTCGCCAGACTGTCGAGCCCGGAGAAGCGCCGCATCATGTCGGGGTGACTGCGGCCGCCATGGAGGGCGAGCACCAGCGGCCAGCCGGCGGGGGGCGGCGCCGCAGTGGGGACGCAGACCACGGCGGTGCGGTCGCGGCCCCCGACCCGCACCACCACCTCGCCGACGGTGAAATCCCCGGTCATGCCGCCACTCCGTCCGCCACCGTTCCCGTCACCGGCCCCAAGTCCTACACTTCCAAGTCGCCGCGGACGAGAGGCGCGTGTCCGCCGTCGAGGTTGTCCATCATGACCTTTTCCCGCGCCGCCGGCATCCTCCTTCACCCCACGTCCCTGCCGGGCCGCTTCGGCATCGGTGAGATCGGTCCGCAGGCCCACCGCTGGCTCGCCCATCTCGAGCGCATGCACCAGCGGCTGTGGCAGGTGCTGCCGCTGGGCCCCACTGGCTACGGTGACTCTCCCTACCAGTCGCTCTCCACCTTCGCCGGCAATCCGCAGTTGGTGTCCGTGGAATGGCTGGCGCGGGAGGGGCTGCTCGACACGGCCGACCTGGCCGACTTCCCCGCACTCGCCGCCGACCACGTCGATTTCGGCGCCGCCATCCCGGCCCGACTCGCCCTCCTCGACCGGGCGGTGGGGCGCTGGTTCCATGGGGCCCCGGCGGCACTCACCAGCGCGGCGGCCGACTTCGCCGCGCGGCAGCAGGACTGGCTCGACGACTGGTGCCTGTTCGCCGCCCTCAAGGACCACTTCGGCGGCGGCCCGTGGGTCGACTGGCCCGCCGACCTCGTGGCCCGGGAGCCCGGGGCGCTCGACCGCGCACGGGAGCGCCTCGCCGGCGAGGTGGAGCGGGCTCGCGTGCTCCAGTTCCTCTTCCACCGGCAGTGGGAAGAGGTTCGCGAGACGGCCCGGGCCCGGGGCGTGGCCGTCGTCGGCGATCTGCCGATCTTCGTGGCCCACGACAGCGCCGACGTGTGGTGCCATCCGGAGCTGTTCCGACTCGATCGTCAGGGGCGGCCCACGGTGGTGGCCGGCGTGCCCCCCGACTACTTCTGCGAGGACGGCCAACTGTGGGGCAATCCGCTGTACCGCTGGGAGGAGCATGCGGCCGACGGGTTCGCCTGGTGGGTGGAGCGGCTGCGCAACGCCTTCGACCTGTACGACGTCCTCCGCGTCGATCATTTCCGCGGGTTCGCCGCTGCCTGGGAGATCCCCGCCCTCGCCCCCACCGCCGCCACCGAAACGTGCCAGGCCTCAGGGCGATGCACTCTGGACGGCAGCCAGAGAAGCGGCCTTGGAGGCACAACGGAGGGCACTTGAGGAAGAATTGGATCCAGAGCAACTGGGCAGAGTGGACCGAGGAGTCATGTCGGGCCCGGAGCTCGAAGTCTGGAGACAGGCTCGGGCGTGGAGGACTCCAGGTAAAAGGATGACGGAGTTCCTCATGACCACGGCCTTGAGCAGTGTGGCCAGAGAACAGGAAGTGCAGAGCGCGCACAGGGCCGTCTTGAACGACATCCGTGGGTTGGCGCAGATCACCCCGGACCAGGAGGGGCCCTTGGCCGCTGCTGTAGCAGGACGGGAGTTCGAACATCTGGCGAATTTGCGCAGAGTGGAAGAGCTCCGCGAGCGACTCAGATTGAGGCGCGAGTGGGACGCTGACAAGAAGAAGCACAGGTCCCCGAGGTTTTTGGCAGAAGTCCTTCAGATCAGGCAAGAGGGCGGCAGCGTGTGGCGTGCGC
>RFRL01000196.1 GCA_009924545.1 Planctomycetia bacterium
CTCATCACCCCCCACCAGGCCTTCAACTCCGTGGAGACCGGCGAGCAGGTGAGCCTGATGGCGGCCGAGGCGATCGTCGACTTGATGGCGGGCCGGCGGCCGCGGCAGGTGGCCAACCCCGACGTTCTCACCGCGCGGCAGCTGCGCGCCCCGTTGCACGCCATGCCGTGAGGGCCGACCCGTGAGAACCAATCCCGTCCGCGAGAAGCTCCGCCGTGGCCAGCCGAGCATCGGCACGTGGCTGTGCCTCCCCGATCCCACCGCCGCGCGCCTGCTGGCCTGTGTCGGCTTCGACTGGCTGACGGTGGAGCTGGAGCACGCGCCGGTGAACATCGAAACGGCCGCGGCGGCGTTCGGCGCCGTGGCGACCCAGGGGGCGCTGGCCGGGGCGGCGGGGGGCGTGGCCACGGTGCCGCTGGTGCGCGTACCCTGCAACACCACCGAGAACATCAAGCGCGTCCTCGACAACGGCGCCTGCGGGATCGTCGTCCCGATGGTCAACTCACGGGCCGAGGCGGAGGCGGTGGTGGCGGCGGCGCGCTACCGGCCGGTCGGGCGCCGCTCGGTGGGAGGCTTCCTCCACGCCGTCAACTTCGGCACCGATCCGGCCACCTACTACCAGCGCGCCAACGACGAGATCCTCGTCGTCGTCCAGACCGAGCACGTCGAAGCCGTGGAGCGGGCCGACGAGATCCTCTCCGTGCCGGGCATCGACGCCTTCTTCATCGGTCCCAACGACCTCCTCCAGTCGATGGGCCGGACGCCGGCGATGGAGAGCGACGACCCCGCGTTCGTGGCGGCCCTCGACCATCTCCGCGCCGTGGGGCGGAAGCATGGCGTGGCGGCGGGAATCCACACCGCCGATGCGGCGGCGGCCAGGCGCCGCGTGGCGGAGGGTTTTCAGTTCATCGCCGTGGCCAGCGACGTGGCCCTGCTGCTGGCCAAGGCGAGCGAAGAACTGGCGGCGCTGGGGATCGCGGGCACCGGCCAGGTGGTGCGCTACTGACGCGGCGGGCCCGACCACGGGTCAGGGCCCCTCCGGCGGTCAGTGGGTCTTCAGGTATTCGAGGAGATCGGCCTTGTCGGCAGCCGGCAGATCAGTGCCGAATTCGTGCCCGGCGTTGGAGTTGCCCGGCTGCGTGGTGTCGAATTCGAAGGCTGGGAAGTCGACGGTGCGCCGGTCGATCGGGCCCTCGAGGTGGGTGTAGCCGAGACGCACCGGGTCGTAGTCGCGGTGGCCGATCCAGAACCGCTGTGGGCGGCTGGCCGCCGGCGTGAGCAGGTCGGCGAGCGTCGGTACCGAGCCGTTGTGCAGGTAGGGGGGCGACGCCCAGCACGACGCCAGATCGCGCGTCGTGTATTTGCCGGTGTCGCGCCACTGCGGCTCCTGTGGCTCGATCGCCCGCCGTTCGGCGGGGGGCACACCAGCCCGGTCGTAGGCCGCGGTGAGATACTTGTCTGCCGCTTCGGCGAGGACATCGCGGAACGCCCGGTCCCCGACTTGCTTCGCGAACACCTCCGCCCGCAGCGGATCGGTGCCGATCGGGGCGACGTCGTACAGTGGCGGATCGGCAAGCGGTTGGTGACACTCGGCGCAGTGGGTCGCGAACAGGGCGCTACCGCGCCGGGCCGCGTCGGTATCGATCCTCCCGAACACGGCCTCCGGCCAGCGCGGTGCGACCAGCTTGCGGGCCAGTTGCTCCAATTCGTGGAGGTTCCGCGGCTCGACGGTCGAGGCATGGGTCTCGGGATCGAACATCGCCCCGGTGCCGAGCGATTGGCCGGCGTTCCGCTGCATCACCGAGTTGGTGTTGCCGTCGTAGTGGAGCCAGGCGAGGCGGCCGAAGCCCCACAGCGGCGGAAACTTCAGTTGCTGGATCACCGGGATGGCGGCTTCGGGGGGAAGGATCTGGTTGCGGATGATCGCCCAGTCGTCGCCGCGCCCGGGCCCCCCTTGGGTGACCTGGAGCTTGTGCGTGCCGCGCATTTGGCCGGCGATCTTCACGAGCAGCTCCTCCCGCGCCTTGAGGAGGATGACCGTGTCGCGGAACTCCCCCACCATCTCCCGCACGGCCACGAGCCCGTCGCCGCCGGCGGCGAACCGCTCGATGAACTCCGTCGCGCTCTCCCCTTTTTCGAGGATCATCCGTACATCCTCGACGCCCCGGTCGAGCAGCTTCTCCAGCCGCCCCAGCACGCCCCGCGCCGCCGGGGCCGATGGTGGGCTGGAGGCGGCCACGAGATCGACCGCCGGCCGCGCGCTCTCCTCGCCGAACAGCTTTTCGAGGTGTGCGGCGAGCAGCTTCTCGGTCGCGCCGCGCTGCGCCAGGGCGTCGAGGGTCGGCACCTTGGCGAACAGGGCCGCCGCCCCGCCGCGGCGCCGGGCGAGGACGTCGCGTGCATCCTTCTGCTGCATGAGCCGGTGGAGGAAGGCGAACACTTCGCGGGGGCTGGCCACCGTGGCGGCGATCGACTCGCCGATGTCACCGAGGAAGTCGTCGAAGGAGAGCATGTTGGTGCCCCCCTCGATCCGCAGCTTGTGGCCCCGGTATTCGAGTTGTCCGACGTGGCAGGCGGCGCAGGTCACACCGACCATCAGCGGCGCGCCGGGAAGGCTGGCGCTGGGGCGCGTCGTCATCCCCACGGGGAGCCCGGCCGGATCGGCGGGATCGGCGATGAATCCGATCCGCTCGAGCCGCTCCATGAAGGGGCGTCCCGTGCGCTTGCTGGAGAGCGCGCGGAGCCAGTCGAGCGGGATGATCTCCCCGCCCTCGTCGAGATGGTAGAACCGCGCCCGTTCCGCCGCCGTCAACCCGGCGCCTGCGGCAACGGGCCAGACCACCCCCGGGTCAGCCGCCCGGGCCACGGTCACCGAACACGCCAGCGCGAGCATCGCGATCACGACGGGCATGCGGCAACGCGCGGCGGGAGGGGCGAGCGGCATCGGTCATCTCCTCGGGGTGGGCGGCCAGGAAGGCGCGGGTCAGTCGGCGGGGAATCCGGGGACGAAGCAGTCGACGAAACGAGCCGGATCGCGCACCGCGTGGGTGGTCATCCAGCCGGTGGCACGGGTGCGGTGTTCCCGGCCGGTGTCGCCCTCCACGAGGGGTCCGAGCCGCCACCGGCCCGCCGCGGCGAACGCCGTGAGGTTGTTCTCGTCGGCGGCCGCGATGCCGCGCGCCAGCGACTCCACGGCCCGGTCGCGATCACCGCGCAGAAATGCCACCCCGGCGCGGGCCAGGTCGGCCAGGGGCGTCGCCCACGGGGTGCGCTCGCCGACGAGCCGGCGCACGTAGCCCTCGGCAGTGGCCAGGAGCGGCTGGGGGGCGAGCGATTGGCTGGCGGCGAGGATCGCCGCGCGGGCGCTGAGGGAGAGGGATTCGATCCGGCACAGCTGCACGCGGAAGACCAGCGAAGCCTCCCCACGGCGCCACATCGACGGCACGCGGGCCCAGGCGTCGGCGCCCCGGCCGGCATGGAAGTCGGCGTAGAATTCGCCGTAGTCGGCATCCAGGTGCTGGATGGTGTAGCCCTCCTGCGGCCACCGCGCCATGAGCTGACGCATCTGCTCACGGGCCGCCTCCGTCTCACCGGCCGGGAGCAGGGCGAGGGTGGCGATGTACGTGCCCAGCGTGGCCTCGGCATACAGGTCGCCGCGGTCCCGCGCCTCCTGGAAGAGGGTCGTGTAGCGGCGCCGGAGCGTGGTCAGGTCGCCGGAGAAGAGCAGCGACCAGAGGGCGAAGTTGCGGGCCGTGTCGAGTTCCCAGGTCACGCCGGTGCACCCGTCCCGGAGGATCTGTTCGGCCTCGTCGCTCCGTCGCACCCCTTCGCGGAAACGTCCCTCGAGGAAGGCCACACCCCCTTCCGCCATCGCCGCCATCCCCAGGGCATGGGGCTGACCGGCGCGGTCCGCGACCTGGCGCGCGGTGGAGAGGTAGCGGGCGGTCTGCCGGCGGGCGGGGATGCCGTCACAGGCCGAATGGACCGCTTCCCAGGCCAGCGCGAGGGCGACGCGCCCGGGCTCGCCGGCCCGGAGCGAGTCGATCGTGCTCCGCGTCTGGAAGTCGCGGCCGATCACCGGATCGAACATGCTCATCCCCACCGCCACGCTCCGCAGCGTGTCGATGCGTTGCAGATCGGCAGCGGCGATCTGTTCGGGTTCGCGCGGTGTGAACGACAGCCCCCGCAGCCGGAGCCGCGCCCGGCTGAAGAGGAAGTGGAGGAGGGCGCGGCGGGGCGTCGTGGGGGGGGCGATCCCCATCACCCCGAGCACCTTCCGGAAGGCCTCCCGCCCCTTGGCGGCGTGCCCGCTGACGGTGTACTGGAACGCCGCCTGCCGCTGCAGATCGAGGAGTCGCCGGTCGTCGGCCCCGATCGCCGCGCGCTGGTATTCCTCCGCCGCCTCCAGGCAGCGGCCGGCGTTGGCCAGCGCGCGGGCCAAGTCGGCACGCAGGGTTCGCTCCTCGTCCCCTCCCGGGGGCTTTTGGTCGAGGGCGATGCGAAACCAGGTGGCCGCTTGATCGAAGGCCAGGGCCTCGGCCGCTGCCGCGGCGGCGTGGGCGGCATAATGTCCCGCCCGCTCGCGGTCGCCGGCCCGTTCGAAGTGCACGGCCAGCGATTCCGGATCGGCTTTCCCCGAGGCCTCGAGGGTCATCGCCAGGCTGTGGTGATGGCCGGTGCGGTCCGCCGCCGACAACCGCTGTACCACCACCTCGCGGACCCGGTCATGGTAGCTGTCGATCCGATCCTGACCCGTAGGGCCGGTGCTGCCGACGAAGTGTCCGACGCGGAGGGAGTGCAGGGCCTGAGAGACGTCGCCGGTGAGCCGTGCCGCCCGGTAGGCATCCATCTGCCGCAACGGGCGACCGGCGATCGCCACCACCTCAAGCAGCCGTCGTGCATCGTCCGGAAGACGCTGGGCACGGCTCCAGAGCATGTCGTCGAGGGAGATCTGCGTGGCCGTTGCCAGATCCCCGTCGGTGGCCGGGTCGGGGTCGTCGTCGACCTGGACATGGCGGGCGAGCTCCTGGATGAAAAACGGCACGCCGCCCGACTCCCGCGCGACCATCTCGGCACGGTAGTCGGGGGGATCCGCGGGCACGCCCAGCAAGGCTGCCGCCAGTGCCGTCGCCTCGTCGATGGGGAGGGGTTCGATGGCGAGGATGCGCGCGGCCGACGGCGCGGCGGTGTTCGCCAGGAGCGCGGCGAGGCAGGGGCTGGCGTCGGCATACTCGCTGCGGTATGAGCCGATGAGGAGGAGCTGCGGGGCGTCGGGAGGGCGGAGCAGGTCCTGCAGCAGCGCCGCGCTGTCGAGATCGCCCCACTGCAAGTCGTCGATGGCGAGCACGAGCGGCTGCCGGTCCCCCAACCGGGCGAACAGCTCCCGCAACGCGTTGAACGCCCGGCGCCGCAACTCCTGCGGGTCGGGGATGTCGCGGGAACGGAAGGTCGACTCGTTCACCGCTTCGACGCGCCGGAGGACGGGAAACAGGCGCGCCAGCGCCAGCACGTCCCTGGGGAGGAGGACCGCGGCCTCCCCCGGGGGCAGGCGCCGCAGGTGCCGCATGAGTGCATCGACGAGGCTGTCGAGCGCCTTGTAGGGGACCGATTCCTGCTCGAGGCACCGTCCGGCCAGCACCACCGCACCCTGGCGTTTCGCCTCCTCCCGGAAACGCTCCACCAGGCAGCTCTTGCCGACACCGGAGCGCCCGTGGACGTAGACGGTGACCGTCCGCCCCTGCTTCGTTTCGGCCAAGGCGTCGGACAGCGCCGCGAGTTGTCGCTGGCGGCCCACGAAGGCGCGGGCGACATCGGGGTCGGCAGGTGCCGCGGCGGGCGTGGCGGTGACGGTGGTTCTGGTACCGCCGAGCCGCTCCCGGATGGCGGGGCCGAGCGGGCGCTCCTCCGGCCGCGTGGCGAGCAGCGCGGTGCACAAGTCTTCGAGGTCGGGGGGAATCTGGGGGTTGAGCGATCGCGGGGCCGGTGGTGCCGTCAACTGCTTGGCGACAAGCACCTGCATCTTGGTGCCGGCGAAGGGGAGCCGGCCGGTGAGGGCGTGGAACAGCATGACACCCACGGCGTACCAGTCAGCGGCGGCGGTAAGGCTGTGGCCCGCGCCCTGCTCCGGGGCCATGTAGGCGGCGGTGCCGGCGGTGACTAGTTCGGTGTAGTCCTTCCCATGGTCGAGATCGGTGACCAGGCCGAAGTCGAGGACCACGAGCCGGTCGTCCGGACGGACGAGCACGTTGCTCGGTTTGAGATCGCGGTGAAGTTTGCCGGCGGCGTGGAGCGCGGCCACGCCGGAGGTCAACTGGCCGAGCAACGCGCGCAGCCGGTCGAAGTCGAGCGCGGCCGGTACGGCAGCGGGGCGACCCGCGCCGTCGGTCGTAAAGTCGTCGGCGCCGACCGTCCGGCTGCCGAAACCCACGTCCACGGGGATATCCATCGTGTCGTGCATGCCGGAAGTGTCGATCTCCGACTGCGAGCCGGGGAGCATGCGCGGCCCGGCGGTGGGGCGCACCGCCGCGAGAAAATCGACCCCTTCGACCAATTCCATGGTGAAGAACCAGTGGGGGCCGACCGATTGGAGTTCGTACAGCGTCACCAGGTTGGGATCGGTGACGTCGGCGAGATTGCGGAACTCGCGTTTGAAACGGTAGAGGGCGGTTGCATCCACGCGGGGAAGGGTCTTCAGGGCCACGCGCGTGCCCCGTTCCCGGTCCTCGGCCTCGTACACCACTCCCATCCCCCCTTCGCCGATCCGGCGGATGAGGTGGAAGCGGTCGGTGCCTTTGAATTCAGGCCCGTCGAAGGGAGGGTTCCGAAGGCTGCTCACGCGGGCCTCACGGCGCCCGCGGACGCCCGCGGATCGCTGCTCGAGGGTCGAACCAGATTCCCTGGCCGACGACGACGGGGCACGCCGTGCACGGCCCACCAAAACGCTGCACGAGGTCGTGGTCCATCCCGCCGGCCGACGGTGCCTCCCGCGAACCGCTCCCGCAGCGCGAGCGTTGCAAGCCGCCGGTCTTCGGCTGGCTGAGCCGCATGATCGACCGGTGGGGTGAATTCCCCTGGGAGTCCGTCGATCGGGTGGCTCCCCAACCCACCTGTGGAGTCTCATGGTAGGTCGGTGTTTGGGGACCGTCAAGGATCGGGGATGTCGGCCCGCACGACCATGAAGCGTGCGCGGCCTTGGGGGGCCCTTGCCCGAAGCCGACCCCCGCGACGAAGCACCGCGATCCGCCGGGCCGGACGAGACGCCTGCGGTATTCGGCGGGATTCCGGGCTGCTACCATCAGGCGGGAACCGCGGTGGGGCACGCGGCGGCGGAGCGGAGAGGGGCACCATGG
>RFRL01000197.1 GCA_009924545.1 Planctomycetia bacterium
GGACCCGTCGGGGGGCGGGAGTGTAGTCAGCGTCCGGCCGCCGGCGTAGGCCAACCCACGGCTACCGCGGCGGCGCGCGGTGAGCCAAAACCACCGATCGGGAACTGCGGGAAGCGCAGTCCGGGGTACATGGGGTGTCTGGGTGGTATGTGGCGTTTCCAGAAGTGCAGGGGGGCTCGGTCAAAGGGGCTGACGCCGCACTTCTGGGCCTGCCGAAACTGGAAGCGGGGAAGTGCCGTCGACCAGGGAAGGTCGGTCGGTTCGTCCCCGGCCGCGCCGTCGACTTTCCTGTCGGCGCCGGTGGGATCCGTGGGGCGGAGGGAATCGCGTGCCCGGGTACCGCGTGCACATTGCCGGCTCGGCGCTGGTCGGGGCCGGCTACGGCGCCGCTGGCTGGGCCGTCGGCGATCTGCCGCCGGTCACCTGCGCCCTTGCCGCCACCCTTTGCGGCGCTGCCGGAATGGTGCCCGATCTCGACTCGGGCCAGTCCGATCCCCTGCGCGAGAGCGTGGGTCTGTTGGCGGCGGCGGTGCCGCTGATGCTGCTGCACCGTTTCCAGCAGTGGGGCCTGCCCCTCGACGGGATCGTGCTGGCCGGTGCCGCGGTCTACCTGGCGATCCGCTTCGGCCTCGGGTGGATCCTCGCCAACCACGCCGTTCACCGGGGGATGTTCCACAGCGTCCCCGCGGCCGTCATCGCCGGGCAGATCACGTACCTCGTGGCGGGCGGTGACGACCCGCTGCACCGCTATTACCTTGCCGGTGGCGTGGTCCTCGGCGTGCTCTCGCACCTCGTGTTGGACGAGATCTGGAGCGCCACACAGGGGATGTTCGGCCCGAAGTTCAAGACGGGCTTCGGGACCGCCCTCAAGTTCCACGGGGGCGAGGCCTGGGCCAATCTGCTCACCTACGTGCTCGTCGTGGCCCTCGGGGGGCTGGCCGCCTTCGACGCCTCGCGGAGCGAGCAGAGCCTGCAGATGAAGCGCTACGCCCGCCAGCAGATGGAGCAAGCCTCGCGGGTCATGCAGGGGGTGCCCCAGCAGCCGTGGCCGATCCGCCGCTGAGCGGCTGGGAACCGGTGGTGCGGGTGGGCGCCAGGGCGCGCCTTGTCCCGTACCGCCACCGCGACGATGATCGCGGACGTCCGCCCTGTCACCGGAACCGTCCATGACACCGCCCGTGGCCGAGATCGACGTTACCGGCCCGGTGGTGTTCCTCCTCGTGTACCTCCTGGTGATCGCCGCCGCCGCCCTGGCGGGCGGTTCGTCGATGGCACTGGTGTCGCTCGGCCACCGGCGGATGCAGGTGCTCCTCTCCCTCACCGGCGGCGTGATGCTCGGCGTGGGGCTGTTGCATCTCCTCCCCCATGGTCACTTCGAACTGGGGGGCGACATCGAGGCCACGATGCCCTGGGTGCTCGGGGGCTTCTGTGTGATGTTCCTCCTCGAGCGGGTGTTCCACGGCCACGCCCACCATGCCGCCGACGGGTCGCATGCGGCCGGCTGCCGTCACGAACACGACCACGGCCACCCCCACGGCCCGGGAACCGCGGCCGTGGGCCGCTGGTCGTGGGTCGGGGCGCTGGTGGGGCTCTCGCTCCACAGCCTCGCCGACGGGGCGGCGTTGGCGGCTGCCGTGCAGGCCGGTGGTGCCGAAGGAGGCGGACTGGTGGGGCTGGCGACGTTCCTGGCGATCGCCGTCCACAAGCCGATCGACGCCTGCGTCATCGCCATGCTGCTGGTGCGCTCCGGGGCGTCGGCTGCCACGAGGCGGCTGGTGAACGTCGGCTACAGCCTCGTGGTGCCGCTGGGGGCGGTGGCGTACCTGGTGAGCCTGAGGGTGTTCGGGGCGGGCCACGACGGCATCACCGGAGCGGCACTGGCGCTGGCGGCCGGGGCCTTCATCTGCATCGCCGCCGCCGATCTCCTCCCGGAAGTGGAGTTCCACAGCCACGACCGGCTGCTGCTCACGGGGGCCCTCGGGGTGGGGCTGCTGGTGGCGGTGGGCATCACCCTGGTGGAACGCTCGACGGCCGCCCACGCGGCCCACGCCGGCGGCCATGTCCACGGCCATTGAATGACCGGCAGCTCGCTGATCGCGCCGGCGGTCAGCCCCCCCCACCGGTCGGCGCCGGCCCGCGCTCTGTGCCGCTCTCCACATCGAGGCCGCGAGCCAAGCGCACGGCGCGAACGGCGGCGAGCACTTCCTCCACCAGTTCGTGCTGCCGGCGGATACCGGGCAGCTGGGCCGTGAAGCACCACGCGACGACCCCCATCAAGCCCAGGGCCCCGACGAGGTGCGGTGTCACCCAGGCTGCCGTGCCGGGCCGTCCGCTGGCAGGATCGGCCGCCCCGCCGAGGGCGACGATCCCCACCACCGCGAGCATGCCGAACAGCGCCAAGGGAAAGGCGCGGCGTTTGAGTTGCCGGCTGCGAAAGTCGAAGCCGTCGTCGAGTCGGTAGGTCTCGGCCACTTCCCGGCACCAGCGACCGGTGCCGATGAAGTAGGTGACCGCCATGCTGTTGACCAACACCACCATCAGGGCGGCGAGCACGCCCGAGAGCCTGTGCACCGTCGCCCAGCGCAGGACCGCCGGGTCGGTCTGGCCGTGGAGATCCCCGATCCACAGACCGAGGCACGCCGTGGCCGCCATCAAAGCCACCGCGAAGATGGCCACCCGTCCGAAAACCCGTTCCATGCCCGCGGATGCCCCTGTGGGGGATCGCGGCATGCGGTCCACCCACCATCCGTTATAGGCTGACGGTGGGCCGCACACACCGGGCCCCTGCCCTGCCCACCGGCCCGCCGCCATGGACCACAACCTGAAGCCGACGATCCTCGTCACCTGCGGCGATCCCGCCGGCATCGGCCCCGAGGTGGTGATCGCGTCGTGGGTGCGGACCACCGTTCACGGCCGGGCCCGCCTCCGTGTCGTGGCCGATCCCGACACCATGGCCGGCACCCTGGCCCGCGTGCCGGGGATGCCGGCCCTCCCGCTCGACGTGGTGCCGGCGGACGATGACCGCCCCTCCGCGCCCGGCCGGCTCCTCGTGGTAGCCGCTCCCGGCGAACGGGGGCGGGTCGTGCCGGGAGTGGAATCGGCGGCCGGCGGCGCCGCCGCGGTGGCTGCGCTGGCCACGGCCTGGACGCTCCTCGCTCCCGTGGACGGGCCGCCGCACGCCGCGGCGCTGGTCACGGGCCCCTTGCACAAAGGAGCGCTCCACGCCGCCGGGCACGACGTGCCGGGTCACACGGAATGGCTGGCGCGGGCCTGTGGTCTGCCCGACGACGCCGCTTCGATGTCGCTCTGGCTCCCGCCGGGCCCGGGCACCACCGGCGACGGCATCGCAGTGGTCCACGCCACGCTCCACGAGTCGCTGGTGACGGCCCTGGCGCGGCTGTCGACGGCGCGGATCACCGCCGCCGGGCTGCGGTTGGCACCGCTCCTCGTCGCCCTCCTCGGCCGTCGACCGCGGTTGGCCTTCGCGGCGCTCAACCCGCACGGGGGCGAGGGCGGCTTGTTCGGTGACGAGGAACGCCGGCTCATCGCCCCCGCCGTGGCCGCCCTCGTGGCGGCCGGGTGCGACGCCACCGGGCCGTGGCCCGCCGACACGCTCTTCCAGCGCGCGGCGGCCGGCCTTTGCGACGGAGTGGTCGCCTTGTACCACGACCAGGGCCACATCCCGATCAAACTCCTGGGGATGCACCGGGCGGTGAACATCACCCTCGGCCTCCCGGTGGTGCGCACGAGCGTCGCCCACGGCACCGCTTTCGACATCGTCGGCACGGGCCGCGCCGACCCGTCGAGCATGGTGGCGGCGATCGCGGCGGCGGTACGGTTGGTGGAAGCTGGCTGGCGCGGCGGCGTGTCGCGGGCCGCGGAAGACGTGGGAGCGCAGCTCATGTGAAAACTGCACGTTTTCGCGTCGACAAAGGCCACGGAGCGACTTTGTCCACGGGTAGTCAGGGGCGCAGCGGCTTGAGGTACGCCACCGTGATGTCGGTGAGGTCGACGAGGGGGTCGTTGCCGGGCCGGTGCACGAAAGCGGCGGCATCGACCGGGTCGCCGATGCGCACGTCGTAGAACTCGAGCACCCCCACGACCTCCACGGCCCCCGTGACGGGCCGCCGTCCGGGCACCGCCAGCCACTCGACGCGGAACGGGAACAGTTCGCGGCGGCTGATCGACAGGCGCACGCTCCACGGCAACCCTTCCGGCAGGTCGGTGGCTGCGATTCCGGTGGCCGTGCGGATCGCCTCGGCTTGGTCGGGGAGCAGTGTGGCCAGCCGCTCGCGGTCCCACTCCCCGGTGATCACCCAGGCGGGAACGCCGTCCACGTCGACGGCGGTCACCCCCGTGAAGCGGAACCATTCGCGTGTCTGCGCCAAGGGCTCGAGGATCCCTCCCAGATAGGCGGCCGTGTCGCCACGTGCGAGGAGCCCGAGGGTGGCGAGCCGCTCGCGCAGCCGGCGGACGTCGATCCGTTCCACGCCGGTGGGGAGCGTGCCGTACCGTCGCGTGTTCCAGAAGAAGAGGCCATCGCACACCTCGAGGACGTCGAACTCCTCCGTCGCGGCGGAGAGCCGGGTCTCGTAACGGAAGCGCTGATCCTCGTCGACGCCCGACTGCACGTAGCGGCCACCCCCTTTGAGCACCGTGTCGCCGACCCGGACGAGTTGGCGCACCCGGAGGGAGATGCTCGGGGCGCGGGCGATGCCGGCGAGGGCGGCGGCCACGATCCGCTCGGCACGCCCCTCGGTCTGTTCGTCGGATCCGGTACCCGCCGGGGCAGGATCGCCTGGTGTGGCGGCGGGAGCGGCGCGCGGCTGGGGCACGGCCGCGGCGGGGGCAGGATCGACGGGCGCGATGGGGGGAGCGGCTCCCGGTGCGGTGGCCAGTTCGGAGGCCGATCCCGCTTGGCCCACCGAGCGGCGGTAGATGCTGTCCCCCGCGGCGGCGGGGAGCGCGACGGCAGCCGCGAGCGCCACTCCGAGTGCCTGCACGGAGGCGATCAGGGGTTGCCGGTCGGTCCGGGGCATGCTGGGCAACCTGGACGGGGCGGAAGGGAGTCGATCGGAGTGAGTCTGCCGGTTTTGCCAAAGAAACGGTCGCCGACCGGACGAATCACGTTGCAGGTTCCGTCGGTGACGGTCCCGGCAGAGGGACGGATCGCGGTGAGAGTGTAGGGAGCCGGTTCCAACCCCCCAAGATCGAACCAGATCGGGCCCCTGTGGGCGGGCCCCGCCGCAGCCGGCCGCGCGGCCCTTTCGACCACTGGCCCTGGAGGTGATGCGATGGTGAAACGACGTCTGCACGGCTTCGTCGGCATGTCGCTGGCGGTGTCGCTGACCGGGTGCACGATCCCGGCCAACTCGCCCCTCACGGGGCTGGCGCAAATCCGCCCGGTGGCCACACCCCACACGAATGTTCTCCCGCCGGCGGCGATGCTGCACCACCCCGGCCCGGGCGTCGAGGGGCCCGGCCCGGGCGTCATCGCCCCCGCATCCTACGAGATGGCCCTCGATGCCGCGGCCGCCGAGGCGGGCATGGCCGGGGGCGGCGGGTTGCCGGGTGCCAACCTGCCCGTCTCGCAGATCGGCTTCATCGGTCCCGACGGCATGCACGTCCGCTGGGATGTGTCGGCCCTGGGTGGGTTCGACTCGACGCCGCTGGTGACGCCCGGGCGCTACGACTTCGCCCAGGGGGGGATCTACCGGCTGAAGATCACCGACATCCCGGGGCGGGCCGGCCTGGAGCTCTATCCGACACTCGAAGTGGCTCCGGTCACGCCGCGCACCGACGCCTTCCTGGCGCACAACGCCGTGCCGTTCCAGCTCACCGAGGAGGACCTCGACCAGGTGACCACCGGGAACTTCGTCACCAAGGTGGTCTACCTGCCCGATCCCGACTACCAGGAGCTCGCCGTGGCGGGCGTCGAGACGCTCGTCAGCACCCGGCTCGACCCGGGCTGCGATCCGGTGGTCGAGGCCGACCGGCGCGGCTCGATCCTGGCGATCATCCGCATCGGCAACAAGGATCTCGAGTCGGGCGGACCGGCCGGTTCCGGTGGTGTCGCCGGTGGGGCCCCGGTCGGGGCCGGCGGTGGCCCGGGCGGCACGGCGCTACCGCTGGGAGTTCCCTGTGGCGGCAATGCCGGTCTCGTGCCTCCCGCCTTCATGGCCGGGATGACGGCCCCGCAGTACGGCCTGCCCTACACCGGCACGCCGATCGGTCTGCCCGGACCGGCCCACATCCCGCTGGGCATCCCGGCCGGCCTGCAGAAGCACACGATCACCAACCACACGAAGATGCACATCCCGCCGCCGACACGTGAGCTCAAGCTGCACGTCCAGCAGTACCCCGGCCTCAGCTATCCGAAGCCGGCGCACCGGGCCTACATCGCCGAGCGGTCGGACGTGCCCAACATCCGCCTCCGCCAGCCGGTCGAGGAACGGACACGCTACTCCGACAACGGGGGGCCCGACGCCGACACCGCCGCGGGTGAATGTCCGCCGGCCCCGGAGAACTACCTGCCCTGATCGTCGGCCTCCGGTGGCCCGCACGTCCTCCGACCTTGTTGATCGAACGACCCCATGCACATCACCCGCTCCACCGGATCACCGCACGGGACACCGGAACTGCGGGGAACGGCGCCGGCATCCTGCCGCCGCCGTGTCTGGACAGGGACCGCGCTGCGGCACGCACGCGGGCTGCTGGCGACTCTGCTCGCCCTGCTGGTGGCGCTGACGGGCCCGGCCCGTCGGTCCACCGGCACCGAGCCGGGATCACTCGCCATGACGACGGCAACGGGAGCGATTGGCGCCTGGCGGCGTCCGCAGACCGGTCCCTGTCCGGACCTCTCGCCGGAGGCCTACGTCCAGCCGGTCGCCATCCGTGGGCCGGCCGGCATGACCGTGGCGATCGAGACGGCCACCGGCTGGACGCCGCTCGCTGCGGCCCCGCTGAAGACCGGTCTGGTGGTGGGGGCTGCCTACCGGTTGCGGATCGGCGGCATCCCCGGCGCCGAGGGTGCGGAGCTCTACCCCTCGGTGCGTGTGCTGGCCCGCCTCGCCACGCCGCCCGGCCTCGACCGGCGCTTCCCGGTGGAGGTCGTCCTCGACGAGAGCGACCTCACCGCCGCGCTGGCGGGGGCCCATGTGCGGCGGGTGGTCTACGTGGCCTTCGACAACGAGGCGCGCGACATCGGTCCCGGTGACTGGTTCGACGTCCGCCCCGGCGACGATTGCCGCGACGTGGCGGCGACCCTCGGGGCCCCGATCGCCGAGGTGGTGATCGGC
>RFRL01000198.1 GCA_009924545.1 Planctomycetia bacterium
CAATCTCGACAACCAGAACGGCGGCTTCACCGCCTTCGGCCGCGTGCTCGGCAACGGCATGGCGGCGGTCGACGCCATGGCCGCGGTCCCCACCTACAACGCCGCCGGCTATTACGGTGCCTACGGCGCGGCGGTCTATCCCAATGGTGAGAACGGTGCCTTCAACGAGATGCCGCTCCGCGGCGTCCCCAACCCGATCCCCAATCCGCTGGTGGTCCAGCCGACGCAATTCGTCACCCTGCCGTCGGTGAGCCGGGTGGGCGAACTGGTCTACACGGTGACCAGCAGCAACCCCGCCCTCGTGGCGGCGAGCCTCGGCGACGGTGTGCTGCGGCTCGATCACGCTCCCGGGAAGGCGGGCACGGCGGTGATCACGGTGCGGGCGGCGTCGGTCTTCGATCCGAACGACTTCAAGGAGGATCAGTTCACCGTCGTCCGGCAGCCGGCGATGGCTGGGGGGATGGTCGGCCGTTCGGGCAACGAAGTGTGGATCAGCCGGAAGACCGCCGCCGGGTCGACCTCGACGCTCCTGGCCACGCTTGCCAGTGCCACCGTCACGGCGACGCTGACGGGTGATTTCAACGCCGACGGCCGCGACGACACCGCCATGTGCAACGGCAGCGGCCAGTGGCAGGTCGTGCTCACGCCAGCCTCCGGCACCGCGTCGCCCCAGATCTGGGCGACGTGGCCGGTGGGCATCAACTGGACCAACTACCTGAGCGGTGACTTCAACGGCGACGGCCGCACCGACATCGCCGCCCGCAATCCCGCCACCGGCAACTGGCGGATCGGCGTCAGCACCGGTAGCGGGTTCACCGACGCCGCCTACTGGAACTGGCCGGCCAACGTCGCCTGGAGCGACGTGATGACAGGTGATTTCACCGGCGACGGCCGCGCCGATCTCCTCGGCCGCGATCCCGCCACCGGGCAGTGGCGCCTGTCACGGTTCAACGGGTCGACGTACGTCAGCAGCACCGTCACCACCTGGACCAACGCCGTCACCTGGACCAACTTCGTCACCGGTGACTTCAACGGCGACCAGCGCCTCGACTTCGCCGGCCGCAATCCGGTCACGGGCAACTGGCGGCTGGCTCTCTCCACGGGCGTGGGGTTCACCGACCTCTACCAGTGGAACTGGTCGCCGGCGGTGACCTGGATCAACGTCATGACCGGCGATTTCAACGGCGATGGTCGGGCCGACATCGCCGGCCGCGACGCCCTCACCGGCGTGTGGCGCGTGTCGCGGATCAGTAACGCCGTGGCGGTGAGCGGCACGTTCGGCACGTGGGGGGCGAGCATCCCCTACGACTTCTTCATGGTGGGCGATTTCAACGGCGACGGCCGGGCCGACATCAGTGCCCGCAACCGGAACACCGGCACGTGGCGCGTCGCGCTGGGCGGGACGAGCAGCTTCACCGACACCGCCTACTGGAACTGGACCACCCTCAAGACCTGGTCGTGGGCTGCCGGGGTGCGCACCTGATTTCCGGGTCGTCGACCGGGCTCGAGCGATGGTCGGGAGGTATCGGTGTGCGGGCCCGGGCGACACGCCCGCAGCCAGTCCGGGCGCCGGTCATTCGGCCGTGAGGGTGCGCCGCGCCTCCTCGATCTGGCGTTTCTTCTCCGGCGTGACCTCGGGCCAGGCGAGGCCGAGCCGGTCGATCGTGCCGGCCAGCACCGCGGCCACCATGGCGCGACTCACCCACTTGCGGTCGGCGGGCACGACATACCACGGCGCGTGCTCCGTGCTCGTGGCGGCCAGTGCCTCCTCGTAGGCCTCCATGTAGGCGCCCCAGTGGCCGCGCTCGGCGATGTCGCCGGCGGAGAACTTCCAGTGCTTCTCCGGTTCGTCGATCCGCGCCAGGAACCGCTTGCGCTGCTCGTCGCGGGAGACGTTGAGGAAAAACTTGAGGACCACGGTGCCGTTGCGCACCAGATGCCGCTCGAAGGCGTTGATGTCGTCGTAGCGCTCTTCCCAGGTCTTCTTCCGCGGTTCGACGCCGGGGATCCGCTGGGCCCGGAGCAGTTCGTCGTGGACGCGGACGATGAGCACCTCCTCGTAGTACGAGCGGTTGAAGATCCCGATCCGCCCCCGCTCCGGGAGGCGCTTCATGCAGCGCCACAGGAAGGTGTGGTCGAGCTCCTCGGCCGACGGGTGCTTGAAGCTCGTCACCTCGACCCCCTGCGGGTTGATTCCCGACATGACGTGCTTGATGACACCGTCCTTGCCGGCGGCGTCCATCGCCTGGAAGATCGCCAGCACGCTCCAGCTGTCGGCCGCCCACAGCAGTTCCTGCATCCGCGTTAGTTCCTCGACGTCGGCGGCGAGGAGTGACTCGGCCTTCTCGCGGCGCTTCTTCTCCGGCTCCTGTGGGTCGCCGGCCCAAGCCGGGTCGTGGTCGGCGAGGCAGAACTTCTTCCCGGGGCGAACGCGGAACAGCTCGTCGATACGGTCGAGATCCACGGGCATGGGCATGCCTCCGGTGTCAGGGGGTGGCTGCCGCGGCCCGGCGGTCGAGGTCCTCGGCCGTGAAGCGCACCGACACGATCCACGGTGCGGCCCCCGCCGTCCAGTGGCCGTAGGTCGTGGCCACGATCGTGCCGTCGGGGAGGCGTTCGAGGGCCGGGTAGGCACAGTCGGCCCCCTTGGTGTTGTCCATGAATCGCACGCGGTACTGTCCTTCCCGCCCGGCGGCGATGTCGTCGTAGCGCCCCACCCACGCCACCCAGTCGCCGTGGGTGGGGCTCTCCAGTGTGGTGTCGCGGAAGCTGACGAGGAGCCGGCCGTCGGGGAGGTATTTCCCCACGTGCCGATCGCCGGTGAGGGCCCCGGGGAGTTCGCGCGGCGCTGTCCAGGTGCGCCCCTCGTCGCGGGAGAACATGACGTGCGAATTGCGGCGGCGCGCATTCTCGCGAAGGAGCATCGCCAGCTCGCGGCCGTCGGGAGAGCGCACGACCCCCGGTTCGCAGAGATGGACCTCCTGCGCGGCGTGAATCGCCTCGGGCCGCGACCAGGTGAGGCCGCCGTCGGTGCTCCGCGAGGCCAGGAGTGTGAACGTGACCGGCTTGGTGACCTGCGGCGGCGCGATGAGGAACCGGCCGTCGTCGTGGAACACCGCCATGTAGTGCCCGGGCGCGTCGCGCAGTTTCTCGACCGACGCCATGACGACGATCCCGCCCCAGTCGCCGGCGGGCAGGAGCTCCGACCAGGTCGTGCCGTCGTCCTCGCTCACCGCCAGCCGCGCGGGGTGGAGGCCCGACCACACGATCAGCCGGCGTTTCCCCGCCGCATCCTCGACGCGGTGGATCGTGGGGACCTCGCGGCTGGTCGCCCAGCTCGCCGGCACGGGCAAGCGCCCGCTCCAGGTCTTCCCACCGTCGTCGCTGCGCTTGAGGACGATCGCCCCCTTGCCGTGTCCCTGGGGATAGACGCAGAGGATCGTGTGGCCGTCCTCGAGGAGCACGGTCGTAGGGTGGCCGAGGTACTGCCCCTCCTCGCGATCGACCACCACCTGGCGGTCGGTGTCGCCGGCGAGATCGACCAGCGGAATCGAATAGCCGCGCGGCGGCCGGGCGGCGGCCGGCTCGGGCCCAGCCACGTCCTGACCGTGGGCCGGGGCAGCAAGCGCGAGCAAGGCGGCCGTGGCGCACGCCCAAGTGTGTGCGGTCGCGCGCTGTCGCTCGAGCGTGGGTGCCATGGGAGGGATCCTGGGCCTTGAAACACTCCCACTATCCCCCCGCGGCCGGCGGCGTATCAAGGCGGGCCCGCGGCGTGGACCGGGAGCCCGCTCGCTTGACCATCCATGAATATGGGAATATGGTTTTCCATATGAAGACGACCGTGGACATCCCCGATGAGTTGTTCATCGCCGCGAAGAAGCGGGCGGCGGAGCTGCGGCAGCCTCTCCGCACCCTCATCGAACGGGGGCTCCGGGCCGAGCTTGCCCGTCCCGGCAAAGCGGCCGCGGCCACACGGCGGACGAAGCTCACCTGGGTGACGGTCGACGGGGGGTTGCCCGCGGGGGTCGATGTCGGTGACCGGGCCGCCATGCACGACTGGCTCACCCGGCACCGATGATCGCGATCGACACGAATCTTCTCGTCTACGCGCACCGCGCGGCCACGCCGGAGCACCGTTTGGCGCGGGCGGCGATCGAGCGTGCCGCGGGCCGGAGGGGTGGATTCGCGATCACGGTACCGAGCGTCGCGGAGTTCATGAGCATCGTCACCCATCCGCTGGCCAGTGGCAGGGCATCATCGCCCGCCGAGGCGGCGGCCTTTCTCCGGGCCCTCGAGGAGGGGGGCATGCGCACGCTCGGACCGGGGCCCGCGTTCGCGGCGCGATTCCTCCAGACGGCGGTCGACCTGGCCGTGGGCGGGCCGCGGGTCTTCGATCTCCAGATCGCCCTGTGCGCCCTCGACGGCGGTGCCACCGAGCTCTGGACCCACGACGCGCGCTTCGTGCGGGTGCCGGGGCTGATCATCCACGATCCGCTGGCTTGATGCCGCCGCTCGGCTGATCGGGGGAGGGGGCGAGTGGCCGCGACCAGTGGCGCTCGGCGGATCCCGAAGGGCCGGGCCCCGCGACCCCGACGCGCCGGCCGACCGAGTGAGGCCGATCCCCGCGGCCACAGAAACGCCGGGAAACGTGCGTCATTCCGGCGAAAAGCGAACTATCCCCGGCAGGGATCGAACCTGCAACCTTCAGCTCCGGAGGCTGACGCTCTATCCAATTGAGCTACGGGGACGTTGTCGTCTCGGAGTCTACCAGCCCCGGGACACGGTCAACACCTCACCGACCACGCTCCTCGCCCCGGGCGGGGGCCTTCCGGGGTCGCGGTCCGGTAGGGGGAGACCGTTCCGGCAGGGGGGATCCTGTCCGACAGGGGCAGCTGGTCCGGCCAGCGCGGGCCGGCCCGAAAGGCCCGAGCTGGACCGGGCTCCGCTCAGGCCGACCGGCGCCTGTTCACGGGAGCCACCACCTCGGCCTCCAACCGGTCACCGATCGGAATCGTTGCCGGCGCGGCCCCGGGGGCGGAGTCGGGCTGGGCCTCGATCAACGCCCGGAGGTGCCGGTAGCGCGGCAGGTAGCTGCCGAAGGCGAGGGCCCCCAGCAACCGCCCCACGAGCATCGGCACCGTGCCCAGCGGGGCCGTGGCCACCGCATGCCGCAGCACCTCGATGCCATGCATCAGGAGGGCGCCCGTCACGCCCGCCCCGGCCATCGACCGCCAGAAGAGGCGCTCCGCGTGCAACCCCTGGATGAACGACGGGGGCATCGCGGCCGGAAGGCCGGGGGGGATCACCCGGCTCGCCGACTCCACCACGGTGCGGCCCCCGGTGCGGGCCAGCGCCACCGCCACGTCGGCATCGGCAAGGATCCCGCAGGCAGGGGCGAAGCGCGGGCCGACTCGGTCGAGTACTGCCGCCGACCAGAAGCCGGCTGCCAGCGTGGGGCCGACCGGATCACAGGTCAGCGGCGGCTGGTAGGCATCGGCATGGGCGGCAGTGCGGCGCGGCACGACCGGCTTGCGGCGGCCACCGCGCGTGACACGGAGACCCGCCTCGACCACGCGGAGCGGATCGTCGGCGGCCACCGCCAACGGGACCACGGCATCGGCCGAGCCCGCTTCGATGAGGGCGACCGGGCCGTCGGTCCAGCCGGGGGTGGCCCGCCAGCCGGCGGCGAGGACGTGGATCACGTCCCCCGTGGCCCGGACGAGGGCGGCGTTCACGCAGGCCACGACACCGCAGCCACGCGGCGCGGCGACGAACGTCACCTCGTCGCCGATGCCCCAGGGGTCGGCGTAGTCGCATCCCAGGCCGACGAGCACTTCCGTGTCGGCAGGACGGTTCTCCAGCACGCTGACGAGCGTCTCCTCCAGTGCGGCGGTGTCGCCGGTCACCGGTACGACGATCGACAGCCTGCGGCCCGTGCAGGCGCGCGGCATCATCCAGGCCCCCCCGATCCGGATCACACCTTTGGTGGAACTCGCCCGGGCGCCGTCAGGCGGCGGCCCGCTGCGGCTGCAACTCGGTGAACAGGTTCACCGTCTGCAGCATCTCGCCATCCGCGTCGTAGAACTGCAGCACGCCGACGTCGATGAGCCACATCGCGAACATCTCCGCGACACGGTAGCAGCGGGCGACGCAGCGGCCGCGGTCGATGCGGATGTTCTCCTGCACCTCGGCGACATCGACCGCGTCGACGCCCATCTCCAGGAAGTACCGCGAGACGAGTTCCCGCACGTCGGCGGCATGCATGTGCAGTCGCATGAACGCAACCTCCTGTCGCAGCTGATTCGAACGACGTCCTGTCGATCGGGGGACGCGGACCCTACCGGGAACCCTCCCTCGGTGGAAGGTGGGTTTCCGGCGGTCGTCCTGGTCCCGCCATTCGCCACCGAAGAAATCGTCATCCGCGGCCCCGTCCATGATGTTGGCTTTTCGTCGACTGGCCAGCCGCTTCCCCGTGTCGCGCTTGCGCAGCCTGCGCCGTCGTCCCAACCGGCAGCGGCGCGGCGTGGGGCGGGGCCCGGATGTCGCGGTCTCGGGTTCAGAGTCGTTCGGTCCAGGTGGTGGTGGCGTAGCGCTCCTGAACGAGCCGCGCCACGCGGTCGGCCGGCCAGGTGGTGCGCTCCGCGGTGGCCTGGAAGGCGTCGCGGACGGCCGCCTCGAGGGTTGCCCGGTCGAGGGGCACCTGGGCGAGGAACGCGTGGTGGGGCCGCCCCTGCCGGTAGTCCGGCTCGCGCGGTGGATGACGGAGCAGGCGGTCGAGGAGGCGGAGGTCGAGTCCGGCCAGGAGGGTGCCGTGGTAGAGGAGCCCATGGCGGCGGATCCGCAGGGCATTGCCCCCGACCTTCCGCAGCCCACCGTCGGCGGCCAGTGTCAGGTCGCAGCTCCCTGACCGCGTGACGCGCTGGCCCGGCGGCAGGTGACGATTGAGGGCGGCGGCGAGGGGTTCGAGCAGGCCGTGGTGGACCTGGTCGACCGGGGGCGGGCCGGCGGGGCAGGGGATCACCACCGACCACATCACGCAGCCCGGACCGAGGAGCACCGTGAGGCCGCCGCTGGGCCGGCGCAGGATCTCCACACCGGCAGCGGCACAGGCGTCGCGGTCGACCTCGGTGGCGACGTGGCTCGAAGAGCCGACCACCACCGCGGGCCGGCCCGCCATCCAGCAGCGGACCACGGCCGGGAGACACAACCCGTCGTGGGCGAAGTCGTGCGCCTCTTCGAGGAGGGCCTCGTCGAGTGCCAGGTGCTCGGCCACGGTCGGGGGATCGGCGGAG
>RFRL01000199.1 GCA_009924545.1 Planctomycetia bacterium
ACACGACGGCGTGCTCGGCGTCGAACCGCACCACCAGCGGCAGCGGGATTCCCGGGATCGCGATCTGGTCGTGGCCGTCGGCCTGGCGCATGTCGGGATAGATGCGGCCCACGGTGTCGCGGAACTGCTTGCCGTTCTTCACGGGGAGGAACACCACCATCTCCTGCGGCTTGCCGTCGGCTACCGGCACCACCGCCACGATCGGCCGCTTCACGTCGAATCCGTCGAGCGTCTTGCCACCGGTGGCGGCGGCGAAGGCACCGGGCACGGCCACGGCGAGGAGCGGTTGCTGGAGCACGTCGGCGAGGTAGCTGGTGTTGTCGAGCAGCGCCATGTAGCTGCGGATCGTGAGCCGCACGAAGGGCTTGACCTGGGTCTCCGCTGTGGGCTCACTCTCGCGCGATTCCTTGGCCGGCGGGCTGGCCGGCTCGGCGGTAACGCGCTTCACGTACTCGCGATCGGCCGCGGAGAGCTTGGCCAGGGGCACGCGGATTTCGCGGCCCTCCTTCAGGCGGAGCACGACGCTGTCGCCGTCGACCCGGAGCATTTCCGCCTCCCGGGAAAAGCTCCCGGTGGCATCGCGCCACGTCCGCATCTCACCGGCGGCGGCCGCTCCGGCCAGCAGGCACACCCCGATCAGAACAGCCATCCCCCGCCAGCAGGCGGCATGTCGTTTGGTCATCGTTCCCTCCCGTGGGTGACAGACGGGCGAAGCGGCCTGGTTCCGGCGTCACATCTCCACCTTGGCCGATTCGGGCCCGCCGGGCAAGCGCGGTTGCCGGGGACCATGGCCTCCACAGCCGCCGCGGGGCGCCGTGGCGAACGCCGGCAGCGTTTCCGGGGCTGCAAGCCCGTTTGCCGCCCCCCGGTCGACCGGTATGCTCCGGTACTGGGTGCGAGGCGAAACGGCCCCCGTGGGCCAGGGGCCCCCGTAGCTCCTTCGCCCCCGTAGCTCAGTGGATAGAGCGACGGTTTCCTAAACCGTAGGTCGCAGGTTCGATCCCTGCCGGGGGTATTCGGCGTCCCGGTGCGTTTCCGCAGGAAGACGCACCGGGACGCAACCCCACGCAAACACGGCGAAAACCGCGTTTCTCGATTTCGCGTGTGTCGTTCCCTGTGTCCCTATTCGTCCCTTGCGTGCAGGTGCAGGGTCGGATTTAGGGAAGTTTTTTCGGGACCACCGTACTGCGGTTTTCCCCGCGAAATTGCGCCGCCGACAGCCCCCGGCAGGAGAGATGCTAGGGAAGGCCAGGAGCTGCCGTTCGTCGAGGCCTCGGACGTGCCGGACAGCCAAAATTCATGTCCGTGTCCCGAGCCAAGCAGATGAGCTACCGACGCATGGTTTGGAGCATCCTCTCGATCGCCGCATGCGCGTACGCCGGGCTCTGCCTGTTCTTCTTCATCTTCCAGCGGTCGTTCATCTACATGCCCACGCCGGCGAGGGTGGAGCACGACGCGGCGATCCCGCTCGAGGTGCCCGGCGCCCGCCTGCGGATCACAACCCGGCCGCTCGACGGACCGAAGGCCCTCGTCTACTTCGGGGGCACGCCGAGGCCCGGCACGCCGCAGGCGATTGCTGCGACTCACAGGCAACGCCCCGTTCCCACGACACCTCGCGGATTGCGTGGGCGAAACTGATGGCGCGGGTCGGGGAGGAGTTTCCGCTCGAGTGCCCGGTGTGCGGCGGCGACATCCGGCTCATCTCCTTCATCACCGAGCCGGGGCCGATCCGGAAGATTCTGACGCACCTCGGCGAACCGCTCGAACCGCCGCCGATCTCTCCCGCCCGCGGGCCGCCGACCGACTGGGGCGAGCTCGTGCAGGCGCATGACGACCGTGATGTCTTTCAATCGTCACCCGACGAACTGCCTGCGATCGACATCCACAGCCTCTGACCGCCGCCGGACGCGAGGGCACCACGAAGCCGCCAGGCCGCCCGCCTCGGAGAGACTCCACGCCGACACGAGAAAAACGCCGCTTCTGGCGGAAAGCAGCCGATTCAGGGCGCCGTCCGGGCCGGGGCAGCCTCTGGAGACGGGAGCAATCCGGTCACGAGCCGCTCATCAGTCGAGCAACGCTGGCGGAAGTGCCATTGACCGGGCTATCCTTCCCCGTCGCGCGCGAATCACGATGCTGGCGAGAACTCTGCCACTCCCTGTTGGCGTCGAACGAATTCATATGGCGAACCTGATTGTGAGTCTCACCCCCGATGAAATACCTTCTCACTCTCCTCACCGCCCTGATGCTCGCACCGCTGGCTGTGCTGCAGGCCGCCGACAGCGAAGAACTCTTCGTGCGGCGCATTGTGCCGATGTTGCATGAAAAGTGTCTCGCGTGTCATGGCACCGATCCGGTTCAGATCAAGGGGGGGCTGGACTTAAGGACTCGTGCTTCCACGCTCAAAGGTGGTGACAGCGAAACGCCCGCGATCGTCGTCGACAAGCCAGCGGAAAGTCCGCTCTATCTCGCCGTCACCCGGAAGCACAATGACTGGTCGCCGATGCCTCCGAAGGAAGCAGACCAGCTGAATCCAGAGCAGATCGCGTGGATGAGAGACTGGATCGCGGGTGGTGCGCCGTGGCCGGATGAGGCGCGGCAAAAACAAATCGCCAAGGCAAACGAGGTGAAGTGGTCGGCGGAGGATGGCATCACGGTCCAGACGACGGGAGCGTTGTCACCCGAGTGGGCGAATCGCAAATACAAGCCGCATGGGCTGTGGGCCTATCAACCATTGCCGAAGACCAACGGCGAGAAGGCGTTGGATGATTTCATCATGGCGAAGCTGCCTGACGGTCTTGAGCCAGCGCCTGCCGCCGATGCCCGCACGCTGATCCGCCGCGCGTCGTTCGACCTCACTGGTCTGCCCCCGACACAGCAGGACGTCGCTGCGTTTGAGAGCGATTACTCGAAGGATGCGAATGCGGCGGTGCAGACGCTCATCGACCGCCTGCTCGATTCTCCGCATTACGGCGAACGCATGGCGCAGCACTGGCTAGATGTCACCCGCTACGCCGATTCATCAGGCTTTGCGAACGACTACGAGCGTGGAAATGCCTGGCGCTATCGCGATTACGTGGTGCGCGCCTTCAACCGCGACAAGCCCTATGACCAATTTGTCAAAGAGCAGATCGCCGGCGACGAGATCGATGCCAATGACCCAGAGAAGATCATCGCCACGGGTTTCCTGCGCATGGGACCTTGGGAGCTGACCGGCATGGAGGTCGAGAAGATCGCGCGGCAACGGTTCCTCGACGATGTGACAAACAGCGTGGGCGAGACCTTTCTCGCGCACTCGCTGCAGTGCGCCCGCTGTCACGATCACAAGTTCGATCCCGTGCCCACGCATGATTACTATTCGATTCAGGCTGTGTTTGCGACGACACAGCTCTCTGAACGGGCCGCGCCTTTTCTTCCAGATGAGAACACACGGGGCTTCGAAGAGCGCGCCGATCTGGAAAAGTGTCTGGCGGAACATGAGGCCGTGCTCGCGGAGCTGGACGCCGTGTTGCTGGAGAACGCCGCGCGCTGGTTCAAGGACAACGGCAAGGACTCGACGCGGTGGAAGGCCGCAGTCGAGGCCGCACGAAATCCCGCGGCTCCCAAACAAGGCTCCGCCAGGAAGCTCGGCAAGTATTCGGATCTGTTCGCCGCCGCGCGAAACGCACTCATCAACGCCGGTGTGCCGGAAGGCGACTTTCCTCCCAAGCTGGTCGGCTTCACTCCCGAACAGTTCGGCATGGAACGAGTGGCACGGAAAGGCTTGGAACGACTGCGATGGGAACTCGATCGCTACGAACCGTATGCTCTTGCGGTGTATGGCGGTCGTACCCGGGATTACAAAACCGTCTTTGCTCCGCTGCGCATGCCCCCCGACCGGATGAGCGCGGGCGAACTGGAAGAGACCTGCATCCTCACCGGTGGCGATCCCTTTGCCTCCGGTACCAAGGTGAAGCCCGGCGTCCTGAGCGTGCTCGGCTCTGTGCAAAAGACGCCCATCCCCGACACCATCGAAGGCCGTCGCGAGGCCTTCGCTGAGTGGGTCGCCAGTGCGGACAATCCGCTGACCACGAGGGCCATCGTGAATCGCGCGTGGCTGTGGCACTTCGGCCAGCCGCTCGCAGGAAATCCGAACAACTTCGGCAGCACGGGCAAAAAGCCCACGCACCCCGAACTGCTGGACTGGCTCGCGGCGAAGTTCGTGGGGAGCGGGTGGAGCTTCAAGGCACTGCACCGCCTCATCATGACTTCGGAAGCCTACCGCCGCAGCGCCACTCATTCTGATTTGAAGGCCCTCCGGGAGAAAGACCCTCTCGGCACCAGCTACGCCGTCTTTCAGCCGCGCCGCCTCAGCGCGGAAGAGTTGCGGGATGCCATGCTCGCGGCCACGGGCGAGCTGAACCGCACCCAGGGCGGCATCCCGAACCGGCCTGAAATCAACCTGGAGGCCGCCCTGCAACCACGCCAGGTCATGGGGACCTTTGCGTCCGCCTGGGTGCCTAATCCGAAGCCTGAGCAGCGCCACCGACGTTCACTCTACGCCCTGAAACTGCGCGGTCTCACCGACCCGATGTTGGAGGTCTTCAACGCACCCGCGCCAGACTTCTCTTGCGAGCGGCGCGAGGCCAGCACCGTCACCCCGCAGGTCTTCAGCCTCTTCAACAGCCAGGCCACCCGATCCCGCGCGCTCGCGCTGGCCCATCGCGTGCTGAAGGAAGCGTCTGACGATGAAGAGGCCATCGAGCGGCTCTTCGCGCTCGTGTTCTTGCGTGCGCCGAGCGCGGAGGAAAAGCGTGCCTGCCTCGCCCTTTGGCGGGACACGATTCCGTTGGTGCAAACCGCGCCCGGACCATCCAGACCACCGCTCGAAGTGCGCCGCGACGCGGTCGAGGAGAACACCGGCGAGAAGTTCTCCTTCAACGAAAAGTTGCACGCCTACGCCGAGTTCGTCCCCGATCTGCAGCCCGCCGATGTCGATCCCCGCACCCGTGCCCTGGCGGATGTCTGCCTCGTCCTGCTCAACTCCAACGAGTTCGCTTATGTCTACTAGACCTGATTTCCCCTGTGCCGGTGTCCGTGCGGTTCATGCGCCCATACGCCGCGAGTTCATCTACTCGCTCGGAGCCTCGCTCGGCAGCGTCGCGTTCACATCGTTGCTCGCCGAAGAGGCGAAGAAGAATCCGCTCGCGCCCAGGGATGGCCATCTGCCCGCGAAAGCGAAGAACGTCATCTTCCTGATGATGGAGGGTGGGCCAGCGCACATCGACACCTTCGACCCCAAGCCCGCACTGAAGAAACTGCACCTCAAAGAGTTTGTCCGCGAGGGCAAGCAGAAGTCGGCGATGGAAAGCGGCAAGCGCTACTATGTGCAGAGTCCGTTCCAGTTCATCAAAGCCGGTCAGTGCGGCGCGGACATGGCGGAAAACTGGTCGCACCTCGCGAAGGTCGCCGATGACATCTGTTTCTTCCGCGGCTGCACCGTGGACAGCGTGAACCACCCCACCGCGATGTATCAGATGAACTGCGGCAACCGCTTCGGCGGCGATCCTGGCATCGGTGCGTGGGTGAACTACGGACTCGGCACTCTGAACCAGGACCTGCCCGGATTCATTGTGCTGCCGGAAGTCAGCTATCCGCAGGGCGGCGCAGCGAACTGGAGCAATGGCTACCTGCCCGCGAGTTTCCAGGGCACGCCGCTCCGTGCGAAAGGCTCGCCCATTCTCGACCTCACGCCACCCGCCGGAGTCAGCGCCGAGCGTCAGCGTCGCAATCTCGACCTGCTCGCCAAACTCAATACGACGCACGCCGCGCAGCATCCCGGCCACGACGAACTCGCCGCGCGCATGGACAACTACGAACTCGCCTTCCGCATGCAGATGCAGGTGCCGGAAGTGCTCGACCTTTCCAAAGAAGACGCGAAGACCAGGGAACTCTACGGCATCGGCAACGACGCTACGGATGCCTTTGGCCGCAAATGCCTCCTGGCCCGCAAGCTCGTCGAGAAAGGCGTGCGATTCGTACAACTCTATAACGGCTCCTGGGATAGCCACGACTACATCGAGCGTGCGCATGGCAATCTCGTGCGCGGCGTGGACCAGCCCATCGCCGCGCTCATCACCGACCTCAAACAACGCGGCCTGTTGGAAAGCACGCTCATCGTCTGGTGCGGTGAGTTCGGTCGCACTCCGGATAACGGAGTGCGTGGGGGCGTCGCTTACGGTCGCGATCACAACCCCAATGCCATGACCATCTGGCTCGCAGGAGGCGGCTGCAACGCGGGTCACACCATCGGTGCGACCGACGAACTCGGCATGGAAGCGGTCGAAGGAAAAGCCCATGTCCGGGATTTCCATGTCACACTGCTACGCCTCCTCGGCCTCGACGACAACAAGCTCACCTTCTACCACGCCGGCCGCTTCAAACAGCTCAGCCAGTTCGGCGGCACCGTCATTCAGGAGCTCATCGGCTGATGATTTGTTGCAACGTCCCAGCCTCCCTCACTCTCCTCACCACGATCATGCTCGCGCCGCTGGCCGCCGTGAAGGCAGACGACACGGCGCGGCACATGGAGCTCTTTTCCAAAACGCCTCCCGGCAGCACGGTCACCATCCCGCCGAAGGACTATCACCTGGACGGTACGACGCCGCTGAAACTGCCTTCGGGAATGACGGTCTCCGCCTACGGGGCGCGGTTTCACCTTCCGCAGACTCTCGGCGACAAAGCGAGGGTCGTCTTGTTCCCGGGTGAAAATGTGAGCGATTTCCGCTGGTTTGGCGGAGGTTTTTCGGACATGTCTTTGATCCTGCGAGGGCAGAAAACTCCTGGGAACCGAACGCAAACACGCGCGCGATTCTGATCACCACTCCTGGCAGGCGCACCGAGAATCTGACGTTTCGCGACATCACTTCGGACGGTCTCGCCGGTGCGGTCATCACGGTTTTGGGCGGAGAGAAGAAGGGCAGCGAGCGCGAGGTCGAGACGTTTGCCCGCAACATGACGGTGGAGAACTGCACACCCTGCGCACCGAGCAGGGATGGGTCTATCTGGCCGTGGTCCTTGATCTCTTCAGCCGGAAGGTCGTCGGCTGGTCAATCGGCGATTCACTCTGACCCCTCCCCGGTTTCTGTACCAGTGCTCATGAGAGGGTTGGGGACCAATCCGCTTGGTGTGTCGAAGGGAGGGGCGCAGCCCCGACCGGAGAC
>RFRL01000200.1 GCA_009924545.1 Planctomycetia bacterium
GGCGGGATGCCCTCCGCGATGCTCCTCCGCCAGGAGGCGGTCCAGCAGGAGCTCGGCCTGTCGACGGCCCAGATCGGCGAGATCGGCAAGCTGCCCGAGGCCGCTCCCCCGAACGGCAACCCGCGCGACATGACAGATGACCAGCGCCGCGCCTGGATGGAGGAGCGCGTGAAGACCCAGGCCGAGGAGGAGAAGAAGGTCGCCGCGATCCTCGACGCCAAGCAAGCGGCACGCCTCAAGCAGATCCGCATCCAGGCCCTCGGCGGCCGGGCCCTGATGGACGAGTCGGTCGTCAAGGAGCTCGGCGTCACCGAGGACCAGGTCGCCAAGGCGCGCGAGGCGATGATGGAGGTGATGCAGGCCGGCCAGGGGGGCGGCGGCAACCAGGCCGAGATGCGCCAGAAGCTCCTCGACAAGATGAACACGATCCTCACCGCCGAGCAGAAGACGAAGCTCGAGAGCCTCAAGGGCCCTGCGTTCGACGTCTCCAAGCTCCAGCTCCGCGGTGCCGGCGGCGGCCGCCGCGGCGGCGCGGGCACCTGATCCTCACGGCAGCCGATCTGCGACGGGTACAATCCCTCCCGTCCCGACACGCTCGGGACGGGAGGGTTTTTCATGCGCCGGAGCCTGGCTGACCGTGGAGCGGGCGCCTGGGAGGTGTCGGCGCTGGCGTTCCTCATGCACCTCGCCGCGTCGCCGCTCCTGCCCGCGGCCGAGCCGGTGGCCACGCCCGCCGCTTCCGTCAGGGTGCCGCCCGGTTTTCGTGCCGAGCTCGTGCGCTCGGCGGCCCCCGGGGAGGATTCCTGGATCAGCATGACCTTCGATCCGCAGGGGCGCGTGATCGTCGGGCTCGACGAGCGCGGGGTGGGCCGGCTCGCCCCCGGCGCCGACGGTACCTGGTCGTTCGAGCGCCTCGACGATTCCCTGCGCCACTGCCGCGGCGTGCTCCACGCCCACGGGGCGCTGTACGTGAGCGCCACCGACAGCCGCGAGCTGTGGCGCCTCGTCGACGGCGACGGCGACGGCCGCTACGAGGAGCGGCGTCTGCTCAAGGCGTTCGACTACCGCAGCCGCTACGGCCACGGCACCAACCAACTCGTGGCTGGACCCGATGGGATGCTGTACCTCATGGTGGGGAATGACGTGTCGTTCCCGGAGGGGATGGCGGCGGCGTCCCCCTACCGCGGTCCACACACTGATCGGCTCCTCCCCGATCCCCATGACGCCGGACAGGACGATCGCGTCGGCTACCTGCTGCGCTTCGATCCGCTCGGCACGGAGTGGACGGTCGTTGCCGGGGGGTTCCGCAACCAGGTGGATGTGGTCTTCTCCCCCGACGGCGAGGCATTCACCTGGGATGCCGACATGGAGTGGGACGTGGGGATGCCCTGGTACCGCCCCACGCGGGTGAACCATGTCGTGTCGGGAGGTGAGTACGGCTGGCGCTGGGGCACGGCGAAGTGGCCAGTGCACTTTGCCGACAGCCTGCCGACCACGCTCGACACCGGGCTCGGCTCCCCCACCGGCCTGGCGTTCGCCGCCGGCAGCCGCTTCCCCGCGCCGTGGCGGGAGTGCCTGTTCATGGCCGACTGGCAGCACGGAAAAATACTCGCCGTTGCTCTCGAGCCGGAGGGGGCGAGCTACCGGGCCACCGACCGGCTGTTCGCTGCCGGAGCCCCGCTCAACGTCTGTGACATGGCGTTCGGTCCCGACGGAAACCTGTGGCTGGTCACCGGCGGACGGCGCAGCCAGTCGGGGCTCTACCGGATCGTGTGGGAGGGGGGCGACACCGCCGGGGGGAGCGACGCCGGCCTGCCGGTGGCGCCCCCGGAGCAGGTCGCGGCCGCCGCGATCGCGCGGCAGCGCCGCCGGGCGCTCGAGCGGTTCCATGGCGTGGTGGCCGACGGCGCGGTCGATGCGCTGTGGGCCGACCTCGGCTCGTCCGATCGCTGGCTCCGCGGCGCCGCGCGGGTGGCCCTCGAGCACCAGCCGCTGGCCGCCTGGCGGTCGCGGGTGGATGCTGAAAACGACCCGCTGCGCCGGGCCACCGCGCTCCTCGCCTGGATCCGTGTGGCGCCCGACGCCGCCGCGCGGGGAGAAGTGCTCGCCGCTTGGCGAGCGCGGCCGGTCGTCGGCGACGAGACCACCACGCTCTGCCTGCTGCGGGTGCTGGCGATCGCCTTGGCGCGCGGCGTGCCGCTCGACGACCAGCAGCGGGCGGCGCTCGTGGCCGCGGTACGGGGGATCGACGCGGCACCGCTTTCGGCCATCGACCGGCAGCGGGCGGAACTGCTCGTGGCGCTGGCCGACCCGGGGGCGGTGGAGCTGATCCTCGGACGGTTGCGCGCCGACGCCAGTCAGGAGGACCAGATCCAACTTGTGCATGCCCTCGTCCGGCATCCCGGGCCGTGGACCGGACCGCAGCGCGAAGCGGTGCTGCGCTGGTTCGTCGCGGCCCGGCGTTTCACGGGCGGCCATCTCCTCCCCAAGGTGCTCGGGCAGATGACCGACGATTTTCTCGCCTCCCTCACGGCCGCCGAGCGCGAGGTGCTGGCGGAGCCGCTGGCGGCCCTGACGCTGCCCGCCGGCGACGCACCCACGGCGGAGCCCGCTCCGGTGCGCCCCTTTGTGCGCCACTGGACCGTCGACGATGTGGGCGCCGCCCTCGCGGGGATGGCGGATCGCGATCCGGCCGCGGGCCGCCGTGCCCTGGCCGCGGGACAGTGCCTCAAGTGCCACCGGTTCGCCGGTACCGGCACCGCGATCGGCCCCGACCTGTCGGCGGTGGGCGGCCGTTTCGACCGCCGAACGCTGGCGGAGTCGATCATCGATCCGGGGCGGGTCGTCGATCCGAAGTACCAGGTGACCACCTGGGTGCTCGCCGACGGCCGTGCGATCACCGGGCGGGCGGCCCAGGTCGGGGCGGCGGAGATCACCGTGGAAACCGATCCGCTCCGCGGGGCAGTGACGAAGATCGTCCGCGCCGAGATCGAATCGGCCCATCCGGCAGCCGTGTCGCCGATGCCCTCCGGGCTGCTCGACACGCTCACGCTCGACGAGATCCTCGACCTGGTGGCGCTGCTCGCTCCCGCGGCGGCAGCCCCACCCGCCGGCGCGGCACGGTAGACTCCGTCAGTTCACGCTGCCGCCCCCGTGGCACAGGTGGCGCGGCGGGCTGCCGTTGGTCGTGATGGTGCCCCGTGACCGGCAGATTCCGGGGAGGAGCTGACATGCCGATGGTGTCGTGCGGTGCGCGGCGGTGGAGGGGCGGTGGCGTGGTGCTGGTGGCCCTGGTGTGCGCCGGTGTCGGCGGCGGAACGGCGGCCGACGAGCCGGCCGGCGCGCCGACGGCTGCCGCCCGGTATCGGACCCCGGTCGACGTCGCCTGCCTTCCCGACGGTCACCTCGTCACCGCCAACGCCACGGCCGGCACGGTGTCGCTGCTCGACGAGGAGCACGGTGTGCTCGACGAGATCGTGGTCGGCGCACGGCCCACGGCGGTGGCCGTCACGCCAGGTGGCGACGTCGTGGCGAGCATCCGCGAGGCGGGGGACCTGGTCGTGCTCACCGTCACCGGCGACCGGCTCGGCGAGCGCGGGCGCGTGCATCTCGGCTTCGAGCCGTGGCACGTGGCGCTCGCCCCCGACGGCACGCGCGCCTACGTGCCGCTGTCGGCGGCCGGAGTCGTCGCCGTGGTCGATCTCGGCTCGCTCCGCGTGGTGCACGCGATCGAGGTGGGCAAGCTGCCCCGGTTTGCCGCCGTGGCTCCCGGCGGGACGACCGTCGCGGTGGCCTGCAGCGAGGGGGCGACGATCGTGCTCGTCGACGCGACCAGTCTCACGGTGCGGGACAGGGCACCCTTCAAGGGGCTCAATCTCGGCGAGTTGGCCTTCGCGCCCGACGGCGCGACCGTCTATTTCGCGTGGACCTACGACGGGGGCAGCCATCCGGCGCCGGGCAACATCCGCCGCGGCTGGGTCACCGGCAGCCGGCTGGGGCGCCTGCGGATTGCCGCCGACGGCACCGCCACCGGTCTCGACGGCCTCACCCTCGACGTCGCGGGCCGTGCCGTCGGCGATGTGCTCGGCGTCGCGGTGGCCGAGAGGGGCGACACGCTGCTGGTGACCGCGGGAGGGACGCACGAACTGCTGCGCGTCGCCGTCGCCGATCTGCCTTGGACGCAGATCAGTGGCCTCGAGGTCATGGACCCGAAGCTGGCGGCCGACGGGGCCCGTTTCTCGCGCGTCGAGCTCGGCGGGCGGCCGCTGGGCCTGGCGGTCGATCCGCGCGGTGATCGGGTGTGGGTGGCCAACGGCCTGCTCGATGCGGTGCAGGCGGTGGCCCTCGACGGTGTGTCGGGGGCCGGCACGGTGGTGGCCGCGGTGGCGGTGGCGCCCGAGACAACCGATCCGCAGGCCCGTCTGGCCCGGCGCGGCGAGGTGATTTTCCACGACGCCCGGCGCAGCCTCGACCAGTGGTATTCCTGCCACACGTGCCATTACGAAGGGGGCTCGAACACGGTCACGTTCGACACCCGTAACGACGGCTCGGTCGGCACCTACAAGACGGTGCTCCCGCTGTGGGGTGTGGCGGCGACCGGACCGTGGACCTGGCACGGGTGGCAGACCGACCTGACGCAGTCGCTGGAGAAGTCGCTCGTGGAGTCGATGCAGGGGCCGCAGCCGACTCCCGAGGACGTGGCGGCGCTGGCCGCCTACCTCGACATGCTGCGTCCGCCACCGAGCCCGTTCCGCGGCGTCGATGGCGGGCTTACGGAGGCGGCGGACAGGGGAAGCCGTCTGTTCGCCAGTGCCCGTACCGGATGCACCACCTGCCACGCCGGGCCGCATTTCACCAGCCCCGAGAACCACGACGTGGGCCTCGGCCGCCCGGCTGACCGCTACCCGTCCTTCAGTCCCCCGACCCTGCTGGGCGTGTACCGCAAGACGCGCTTGCTCCATCACGGCAAAGCGCGGTCGCTGCACGACGTGGTCACCCGCTACCACGGCCCCGAGAAGGTGGTCGGTGGGGAGCCGCTCTCCACCGCCGAGGTGGACGACCTCGTGGCCTACCTCCAGTCGCTGTGACCGGGCGACAGCGACGTCGCGATCGCTGGCTCATGGCTCGCCCTTCCACAGGACTGCGGTGCCTGGGCTGGGTGGCCCGGGGAAGCTGGGTGGTTTGCGGGGCCGCTTGCGATCGCGAACGAGTAGAGCGGTTGGGGACGTTTTGACGATGGAAGGAGGTGTTCGGTTCTCTACCCAGGAGCACCGCTGCAGTGCCGTCCACCGTCTGCTGCCGTCGCGATAGCGCCACCACCGGCGGCCGCCTACGGATCTGGACGGTGTGGCTGGTGGCCGCCTGTCTCTGTTTCGGCGCGAACGGCCTTGACCGCGCCCGGGGAAAGGCCGGGGAAGCTGCGGAGACGGGCGGCCCGGCCCCAGTCAGCTCGGAGCCCGAGCCGGTGGTTGTCCCGGAACTGTGGCCCTCGCGCGAGCGGTTGGCCCAGCGGCTCCCCGCCGCGGGGTTGGCGTCCCCGGTGCTCGATCCGGACCAGGCTGGCAATCTCGATCTCGACGTGGCTTCCCGCGAGGCCGCTCCGGCGGCCCGCCCCTCGCCGGTGCTCGACCCCAACCAGGTGGGCAACCTCGACCTCCGCCTCCAGGAGGCGCAGCGCAAGCTCGCCGAGCTCGAAGGGAGGGTGGAGCCGTTGCCGCTGGTGCGCCTGAGTGGGTTTTTCCAGCTCGACGACGGCCTGTTCAGTCAGCCCGCCGTGAGCCGGGAGCGGATCGGGGATGCCTCCGACGGCGTGAGTTTCCGCCGCGCGCGGCTGGCGGCCGTGGGCAAGCTCACCGACTTCACCGGGTTCTCCATCGAGATGGACTTCGCCACCGCTGGGCGGCCGAGCTTCTTCGACGTCTGGGGGGAGCAGGAGCAGATCCCGTTCTTCGGCACGATCCGCATCGGCCAGTTCCGTCAGCCCGGCACAATGGACGGCTGGACCAGCATCCGCCACCTCGAGTTCCTCGAGCGCAACGCTGTCTTCCAGGCCTTCGACCCTTTCCGCCGCGTGGGGATCATGGCCTACGCGATGAGCGAGGACGAGCGCACGAGCTGGGCCTACAGCGTCTACGCCACCGGCCTCACCTTCTGGAACGGCGCGGAGACGGTGTACAGCTCGATCGGCGACAACCGCAACGGCGCCCAGATCGGTGACAACGGTGGCGTGGCCTTCGCCTCGCGGCTCACCCATCTGCTCCATTACGACGATCTCGCGGAGGGGCGCTACCTGCTCCACGTCGGTGGCGGCTTCCACTACGCCGCCACCGGGGGCTCCGGGTCGAAGGGGGCCTTCGCCAAGACCTTCCGCTCGGCGTTTTTTCCCGAGTTCTTCGTCGGTGACCAGACGGGCATCGGCCTCACCGGCGCGGGCACCCCGCTGGTGATGGACAGCGGGCGGATCCTCGCCGACGGGTTCAATCTCACGCACCTGGAGTTGGCCGGCTGCTCCGGCCGGTTCCACTTCCAGTCGGAACTGTTGCTCGAGGCGATCGACCAGTTCGGTGGCCCGACGATCCTCCAGCCGGGGGCCTACGCGCAGTGCGGCTACATGCTCACCGGGGAGAGCATCGGCTACCTCAAGCAGGCAGGGGTCCTCGACTACAACGTCGTCCCCTACAGCCCGTTCTTCGGCACCGGGCGCCGGGGACGGATCGGCGGCTGGGGGGCGTGGGAAGTGGCCTTCCGGTGGAGTTACGTCGACCTCTCCGGCACGAACGTCGATCCCGCCAACCAACTCTCTGACAATCCCGGCCCGCCCCCCGCCCCCAACGCTGGCGTCTACAACGCCTCCACCGTGGGCCTCAACTGGTGGTGGAACCGGTTCACACGGGTGCAGTTCAACTGGATCCACTCGATGCCCGACTACGTCGGCTACGGCTCGGCGCCCTTCGACATCTTCGGCACCCGGTTCCAGGTGGAGTTCTGACATGTGGCCTGCCCGCCTGTCGTCGCCGCGCATGATCTGGCCGGTGGTCGCCGCGCTGCCGCTCTTCGTCGCGGCGGCGCCGGTGGTGAAG
>RFRL01000003.1 GCA_009924545.1 Planctomycetia bacterium
CGCGACCGCGTCCGCCCGCGCCGTGCCGGTGGTGGAGCCGTGATCCGCTGATCGGATCACGGCCGGGGGCAGGTCAACCGCATGCCCAGCCCCGCCCGCCATCATCCGTTGCTCCGACATCGCAGGCTGCTGGCCCTGGTCCTGGCGCTGTGCCCCGGCGGGATCACGCCCGCGGCAGAGCCGGCTGCGGCGCCGCCCGTGATGGTCCGGATCACCTGGGGCGGGGGCCGCCCACGGAGCTGGAGTGGATCGATCGCCGTGCGGGGCGCGGACGGATCGGGCCGACCGTTGCCCCAGTGGCGGCCGCTCGCCACCGATGGCGAGGCGGTGGCCCGACTCCACGGGCGTGGCGACCGCCTGCAGGTGGTGCCGGCCGGGGAACCCGTGGTCCTCGACGGCGTCGAACTGGCGGTCGCCGACTGGTCCACGGAACGCATCGAGGTGACCCTCGCGGCGGAGGGCCACGCGACCGGTGCCACCACTGTGGCCGTCGCCGACCTGATCACGGCGCCAACGATCGAGCCCCTCGACGCGGAAGCCAACCGGTTGTCGCTGGAGCGGGCGCCGGGAGACGAACTGCGGGTGGTGTTCGACGACCCCCCAACCGCGAGCCGGGCGGAAGGGGCCGGCAAGGCGCCGACGCTCCGGCGCCCCGGGGAACCGCTGCGCCTGTGGGTCCATCCCCTGCTGCCCGGCCATCAGGGGGCGGGCACTTCGGTGGAGCTCCGGGCCCGCATCGTCGGCACCTCCGATGGAACCACCCACGGCTCGACGGCGGTCCTCCTCCACGAGGTCACCGCCGCCGAGGATGTGCCGTCGGCGCGCAGTTTCGTGGCTGTCCCGGTCGATCTCGCGGTCCCGGCGCGCGAGGCGGCGTACGACGTCGTGCTCGAGGTGGTGGAACGCTCGGGCCTGCGCTGGTCGCGGCCGATCGCCAGCCGCACCGTGCAGTGCGTGGCCGTGTCGCCGATCGCCCCGCCGGCGCCGCCCCTGGAGTGGAAGGTCGTCTGCGAGGTCGATCCCGCCAGCCCGCGACTCCTGGAACGCCTGCGGAGACTGCCGGGGATGAGCCTCCCGGGAGTGACGCCGCCGGGATTCCCGCTGGCGCCGGGGACGCTGCCGAAGATGCCCTTTCCCACCCTGCCGCTGCCGAAGCTGCCGCCCGTCGGGGAGATGGTGCCGCGGTTCGCGGGGCTCCTCGCCGTCGGGCATTCGACCCTCGTGTCGCACCCCGCCGGAGCGCTCCTGCGCCTGCCGCCGGCGCCGGGGCCCGACGAGCCGTCATGGGAGGGAATCGCCGTCTCCGGCCTGCAGCCCGGTCACCCGCACGTGGTGGAGATCGATTATCCCCTCGACCAGGACGCGATGGTCGGCCTCACGGTCCTCGAACAGGTCGGCGGCCAGGTGCAGGCCACGGCGGCCGGGGGGTTCGTCGTGGAACGCGGCACGCTCGCCCTGACGTGCGACACCGCTACCGCGGGCTTGGGGCGCCAGCGCTTCGCCTTCTGGCCCCACACCCGGGCCGGGGTGGTGGTTGTGTCGAATGCGGCGCTTCGCGGCCCGCTGCACGTCGGCCGGATGCGCGTGCTGGCGGGGCCCGAGCGCCTGCCACCTGCGCCCACCGCGCACGCGGGGCGCCGGTTGTTGGCCCTCGTGCCGGAGCCGGAGGTGAGCCGTTACGGCGGGGCTCAGCGAGTCGATCCGGCCACCGGGCGCGGGACCACCGATTGGCAGGGGCTGCTCGCCGGGTACCGTTCGGTCGCCCAGTGGATCGCCGCGCAGGGGGGCGACGGAGCGGTGGTCACGGTGGTCGCCGACGGGGGGGCGGCGTGGCCGGCCGAGAGCCTGCGGCGCAGCCCGCGTTGGGACAGCGGCGCGTCGTTCGTCGGCCGGCTCGACCCGGTGCCGAAGGATGCCCTGGCGCTCGCCTGCCGACTGTTCGCCCGCGAGGGGCTCACGCTCGTCCCGGGGCTGGCCGGCACGGGACCGCTCCCGTCGATCGAGGCCCTCCTGGCCGAGGAAAGCGTCGACCGCACCGGGCTGTTGTGCGTCGGAGCCGACGGTCGGCCCCGGCGCGGGCGCTCCAGCGCCGGTCGATACAACATCCTCGATCGCCGTGTCCAGGATGCCTGCGCGGAGGTTCTGGTGGAGTTGGCGGAGCGCGTGCGCGGCGAGCCTGCCGTCACGGGACTGGCCCTCCTGGTGCCGCACGACGGCTGGCTGCACTGCCCCGGGGTGGCCAGCAACCTCGACGATGCGACGTTCGCCCGGTTCCTTGCCGCCGCCGGGCCGGTGGCGGCGGGGGTGGAGCCCGCCGGTCAGCCGGCCGGACTGGAGCGCTTCGCCAACCGTGCACGGCTGGTCGAGGGGCCGCTACGGGAGCCGTGGCTGGAATGGCGGGCGGGGGAGATCGCGCGCTTCCAGCACCGGCTCGCCGACGCCATCCGCGCCGTGAATCCCGACTGGACCCTCGCCGTCTTGCCGACGACGCTGTTCGCCGTGGGCGAGCAGGCGGCGCGCTTCCGCCCCCTCTTTCCCGCCACGGCCGACGATGCCGACCTGCTCCGCGAGGTGGGATTCGACCCGGCCCTGATCGCGTCGCACGGCGGCATCGTCCTCGGCGTCCCCCAAGCGACGGCGGCCACGGCCGACATCGTGGAGTCGGGTGTCGTGCACCGGGCCAACCGTGCCGTCGCCGGCCAGCCGGCGGTGGCCCGGCGGGCGGCGGTGCTGGTGTCGCAGCCGCGTCGGCTCGATCTCGCCGCGGCGCTGCCGCACATGCCGCTCAAGGGCGAGGTCACCGCGGTGGCGGTGGAGACGCGGGCCGTTCTCGCCGGACCGCAGGCCGGGCGGCCCCTGGCTCACGTCCTCGGCGGCGGGGACGTGGAGATGGTGCTCGACGAGTCGCTCACCGCCGTCGCTGCCGACGACAATCTCCTCCGTGACCGGCGCCGGATCGCCGTGCTGCCTCCGATCGCGCTGGCCGCGCTGCCGCGGATCGCCGCGCCGCTGGTGGCACGGAGCGGTCAGGATGCCGGTGCCACGTGGGTGAGCATCGTCAATCTGGCCGGTGAGCCCTGCCGGGGCGTGCTCACCGCGGCCGAGGCCTTGCCCGCTGGCGAGGATCCCGCCTCCACCGAGACGTTGCCCGCCACCGGGAACACGCTCACCGTGCCCCTCGGACCCTGGCAGGCACGCACCGTGCGCCTCCCGGGCGCGGTGCGGCTCGAGCGCGCGACAGGGGCTTTCGACCCCGCGGTCGCGCCGCTCGTCGACCGGGCCGTGGCCGGCTTGCGGCGGCGGCGCGCGGTGTTGGAGACGCCGTTGCCGCTGGCGGTGCTCGACAACCCGTCGTTCGAACAACCGGAGCTCGGCGACCGGGTCGCCGGTTGGGAGTTGCTCGAGCCGCACCGCGGCACCATCCGCGGCATCGCGGCCGGGGCGCCTACCGGCGGGCATGGGGTCGAGTTCGCCACCGTCAACGGCCTCGCCACCCTGCGCAGCAATCCCTTCCCGGCCCCCGCCACGGGACGCATCAGTGTGGCCGTGTGGCTCCGGCTCCCCGCGGACACCCGCCAGCCGCCGCTGCGGATCGCCCTGGAGGGGCTCCATGCTGGGCGCGGGTATTACCGCTTCGCACCGGTGGGGATGGCACCGGGGGCGATGCCCCTGGGCCGCACTTGGTCGCAGTTCGTGCTCCAGGTGGACGATCTGCCCACCGAGGGGATCGAGTCGCTGCGCGTCCGCCTCGACCTCCTCGGCCCGGGGGCGGTGGAACTCGACGACGTACGCGTCTTCGACCTCGCCTTCGACGAGGCGCAGCGTGTCCAGCTCACCAAGCTCCTGGCGCTGCTCGATCACCATCTGGCGGTGCCCGATCTGGGGGCCTGCCTCGCCGAGATCGACGATCCTTGGGCCCGCTTCCTCCTCACCTTCGTGTCGGAGCCTGCGGGCCGCGTGGCCGACGACCCATCCGCCGACGGGACCCGTGCGGCCCCGGCCCGCAGCGCCAGGCAGCCGGCCCCCACCGGCATCCTCGACCGCTTCCGGCAGTGGTGGCGGTGAGGGCGGCCGGGACGGACGCCGTCAGAACGTGGCGTTGGCACGGATCCCGTAGACGAAGGCGTTGTCGGTGGCGATCGCCCCGAGGCCGGGGCGGATCCACTGCATGTCGGGCGTGACGTTGAGCCACGGAGTGACCTGGACGTTGTAGAACCACTCGACACCCTGACCGTCCCGCGGGCTGAAGAGGGCCATGGGCACCGGGCCGAACTGGTCGCTCGCCCCGACGAAGAACCAGCCGATACCGAAGGTGTCGCCGCGCACCCGCCCCAGCGGGCTGAAGCCGCCCAGGCCGGTGCTGAGGAAGTAGCGGATCGGGTTGGGGTTGCCGTCGGAGATCGACGCGCGGCCGAAGAGTCCCCAGCCGCGGTCGGGATTGTCGCGGAACAGGTCGACATACTGGTCGAAGCCGCAGTACAGCGTGTAGGAGTCCCACAGGGTCGCCGGGCCCGGCGCCGGCGGCTCGTAGCCCGGCCCCGGCGGGATGAAGGCGAAGCGCAGGTCGAGTTGCTCGTCGTGCTTCCACACCCCGCCCACGTGCTGCTGCCCGGGCAGCCCGAAGAAACCCGTTTTGCGTTTGATCTCGGCGCCGATGATGATGCCCTGGTTGAACAGGTCGCCGAACTGCATGAAGTCGGCGGTGCGGTTCTTGGGATCCATGACGAACATCGCCATCCCGCCCCACTCGCGCGGTGAGACGATCCCCGCCGTGAAGAACGAATAGGGCATCCCGAGGAGAAACGAGGGGTTGGCGATCAACGCCTGGTTGACGAACTGGTCGGTACCGTCGCCACCGGCGAAGATGTCCTGGTCGAACGACCCGAGGACGTCTTTCTTGCCACCGAACACGACCCAGTCGGGCGACAGCGGCTGCGTGAAGAGGAAGTTGGTGATGTACGGCACGCCGGCGTCGTTCGGCCGGGGGGGCAGCAGGGCGGGGAACACCGTTGGCGTGAAGGAACCTGCGCGGAGCGACACGTTGCCATACTCGCCATACCACTGCTCCGCGCGCACGAGCAAGCGGCCGTGGGGCAGACCGCCGAACTTCTCGAGATCGAACACCGCGTCGTACTCACTCCGCCCGGTGTAGACGAATCCGCCCCCCTCCCCGAGGGGCGGCAACACGGGTCGGTCGATGCCGCCTGCCAAGCCGAAGCCGAAGTGGGTGATCCGGCCTCCGAACGTGACCCCCGACTCGCGCGTGGAGAACAAGCGATCGAAGGCGTCGCCGGTCACCGTTTTTCGTCCGAACGCCACTCCCTCCGCGGCCGGCCCGCGCCCGGGCGTGTCGGGAGCCTCCGCGAACGGTGCCGGCGCCGGGTCGTCGGGGAGGAGATCGATGGAATACGGATAGGCCATCCGCTCGGTGATCACCTGCTCGGCGGCGCCGGCGTCATCCTGGGCGACGCCGGTCGTCGGCAGCGCCGTCAGGAGGAGGGCGACGAGAAGCGGCATGCGGGTGGGGAGCATGGGTCTGGCTCAGTAGGCGGCGACAAGCTGGGTGCGGATGAGGAGCCCGGTCTGGCCGGCCACGAACCCGGTCCGGTTCTGGCCGGCAGGTGAGTGCTCCAGCCAGGCGGCATCGAAGGTGAAGAACAGGTTGTCCTTGCCCGGGATGAGGAAGCGGTTGAAGCCGCCGCCGAGCTCGGAGCCCGAACCGTAGGCTCCGGTGACGAACGAACCGCGGGCGTAGACCTCGGTCTCACCCGGGACGAGAAACACGCCCCCCTTGATGAATCCGCCGAAGGCCGAAGTGGAGGCGAGCGGCAGCGGGCCGGTACCCCGGAGCCCGAGCAGGTTTTGGAAGTAGATCTCCGTCGACAGCCCCAGGCCCCGGTACTTCCAGGCCGCGTCGAGCGCCGCCAGCGAAATGTCGTACGACGTCAGCGTCACGCCGGGGGCGAGCGCGTCGGGTGTCGTGACGATCGTGCCGTCGGAGAGGCGGACGGGAGAGTTCTCCACCGCGTCGCTGGCCGACTGGCTGCCGCTGCCGAGCGCGTAGGTGTAGCAGCCGCCCAGTCGGACGACAGGCGCGCCATGGTGCTGGAGGTCGGAGTAGCCGCGGCCGAAGTCGCCCCATGGTTCCCACCAGGCCGAACCAGACCAGGCGAAGCGGTTGTTGAGTGCCTCGGGCTGCAGGTTGAGCGTGTTGAAGCCGTTGGACACCATGGCGTGGTAGTGGACGTCGTCGAGCGGCGTACCCGTGACCCACACCCCCTGGCTGAGACTGGGGCGGAAAAAGGTGGTGGCCATGGTCCGGTCGGCGCTCTGCAGCGGCGCGAACGCGCTTTCGATCCACTCACGCGATCCCGGCACCTTCGATTGCCCGACGAAGACTTCGACGGCGTCGCTGTACCGATAGCTCAACCAGAACGCGCGGAAGCCGATCGGTTGGCTGGTGACCGAGTTGTAGTCGATGTTCAGCAGGTAGGAGAGGTTCGGCAGCAGACAATTGCCCGCGAAGATGAGCCGTCCACGCGGGATGCCGAAGTAGTTCGAGTTGTTGATCGGCAGTACGTTGCCGGCGCTGTCGGTCCAGGAGGGCTCGGCCCGGGCGAAGCCGTCGTACCGGAACATGTTCTGGTTGCGGATCGTGAGCGAGAACGGCGTCTCCTCCGGGGCGACGGGGAGGATGGCGAAGCCATCGTCGTAGTCCACGCGGAATCCGTCGGCCCACCGCCGGTGTGCGCCCGGCGGGCAGTCCGGACAGTCCGTGCACGATCCCACCGGCGCTGGTGCGTCGGCCGGCCAATCGTCGGGCAGGGGGATAAGCCCGGTCTCCGGCCAAGCCTCCGCGTCCGTTCCCACCTCCACGGGCGCCACGGCGGGCGCGGCGGAATGGGCCAAAAGCGCGCTCCACGCCCCGACGAGAAGGCACGCGGCCACCGCGAGCCGGCCGCGGATGGCGCGGGGATGGGATCGCGTTCGCACGGCAAGCGGCATGGCGCGGAACTTCTCCCGAGCACCGCCCCGCGGGCGCTGTCCTGGCAATGTGGGTGGGCCGGGGGCCGGTGGGGGCCTGGGCGCAGACCTCCCTCGGCGGCCGAGGCAGAGCCTCCGGACTACTCATCGGCCGACCGTGCCGATCGCGTGGGAAAATCCGGTCGGGGGAGGTGTCCGACGTCAGGTCGGGGGAAGACCTCCGTGACGACGCCGACCCGCGCACCGCCCGCTCTCCAAACGAGCTGTTGCTCGAGCGAAGCCGGCGACTGCGGCACGATTGCACCGCCGACGATGCCGCCCATCCGACGCTCGCCGAGGAGCCCGACTACCCGCTGATCACCGGCGGCAGGCCGCTCGCCGCGGTGCCCGGTCATCGCGTGACCATCGAGCTGTTCACCGGATACCGGGGGTCAGTGGCACCCGCGTCAGCCGGGGGGCCAGCCGAGGGCACGGCCGCCGAGGAGATGGACGTGGATGTGGTCCACCGACTGGCCACCGTCACGGCCGCAGTTGACCACCAACCGGTAGCCCCCGGCGAGCCCGAGCCGGTCCGCGATCCGCGTCGCCACCAGCACCAGGTGCCCGATCAGCGCCTCGTCGCCGTCGACGAGGGCCGTCAGCGCGGGGATCGGCCGCTTCGGGATCACGAGCACGTGCACCGGTGCTTGCGGTGCGACGTCGTGGAAGGCGAGGCAGCGGTCATCCTCGTGTTCGATCCGCGCGGGGATCTCGCGGGCGATGATCCGACTGAACACCGTCTCGGCCATGGCGTTCCTCGCGGGATCGGTTCCGTGGTCCGTCAGCCCGCACTTCCGATCGCGTCGGTCGCCGCAGGCTTCGGGGTGGTGCGCCGCACGCGCTGCCGTGGGGGACGGGGCAGCGACCACTCCTTGGTGATCGTCTCGAACACCTCGGGGGTCTCGTAACGGACGATGTCGCGGCCTTCCGGCATCGGGCCCACCAGCGTGCGGAACACCGGGGCGCCACGCAGGTCGAGGTCGGTGCTACAGTCGTCGGTGCCGATCTGCAGGTGGGACCGCTGGATCCCCTCGGCAGAGTCGAAGTCGCGGATCACGAGTTCGCCGGCAGCATCGCGGGTGACGAGGCGCCAGGTGCGTTTGGGCATGGGGAGGGTTCCGGCCGGGGGGAGGGGGCTGCGTCGGGGCGGTTTCATGACGCCACGCTCCTCCGCTTCCATCGGCCCTGCATCCGGCCCGGCTGGAGCAGGGGATCGGCATGCCCGTGCGACCCGCGCCACGGCTCCCCGGCGGTATCCCGCGTCTATCCCGCACAAGCGCCGCAGGTGGACTCCGGCAGCCGCCAGGTCTCGGGGCGCCGGCCAAATTCGCACTCGATGGCAAAGCGTGCCATCCTCAGGAGCGCGTCGTGGTCGAGTTCGGGGCAGGGGATGTGCCCGGCGTGGGCGGCGGTGGCAGAGCGGTCGAATTCCGGGTCGCTCCGCAGGTAGCTGCGGTAGACGCCCAATTGCGAGCGCATCGTGTCGGCGAACCAGCGTTCGTCGCGCACGTCGGGATCGTCCGGGGAGGCCGACGGCGAAAACCGCTCCACGGCCTCCTGGGTCACCCGGGCGATGAGTTCGGTCGGTACCGGCTGGGGGTGCGTGAGGTGATAGGTCCGGCCCTGGGCCGCGGGCGTCCGCAGGACATGGGCGATGACCGCCGACACCCAGTCGACCGGTACGAAGTTCTTCCGGTCGCGGGCATCGATGCCGAGGATGCGGAGGAGGGACTTGCTGCTGGTGGAACCGATGACCATCCGCGGCAGCATGGTGTGCCCGAGGCGCACGACGGCGAACAGGCCGTGGTACGTGGAGGTGTAGCCCGTCCGCGAGTCCCCCACGATGATCGAGGGCCGCAGCACGGTCAGCGAGCGGATGTGGGAAGCGCGGCGAACGACTGCCTCTGCCTCGACCTTGCTGCGCTCGTAGTCGTTGCCGTAGCGCTGGCCGACGTCGAGTTCGGTCTCCATGATGCGACCCGTCCGCAGGCCGCACACATAGGCGGTGGAGACGTGGTGGAACGTGCCGATCCCGGCGGCGCGGGCCAACTCGAGCACATGGGCCGTACCCATGGCTCGCCGTCACGGTCGGCCCCGTGGAAGGTGAGCGAGGCGGCGTTGTGGACGATCGCGCTGCAGCGGTCGCCGATGGCCCGGACCGTTTCGGTATCGAGGCCACAGCATGGAACCGTCAGGTCGCCGGCCACCACCGTGGGACGCGGCAGGCTCTCCCCCAGGGCCGCCTCCCAGCCGGCCACCATCGCCTCGATCCGGGCGGCGGGGTCGCGCTTCCGGTCGGGGCGGACGAGGACCATCGGTCGTTCGCCCGCCAGCAGAAGATCACGCACGAGATAGGAGCCGAGCAGCCCCGTCGCCCCCGTGAGCAGCAGTTGCCGCCCGCTCGACACCTCGGGGCTCATTTCCGCCGGACCGACGATCATGGGAGCGCGTGCGATCCTGCAGCCAAGCCACCACGGCCGTCCAGAGCGTCCGGCGGTCCGCGACGCAGGCAATGTAAGGTGATGATTCCCGGCCCGCAATGACCGCTTCGCGACGCTCCCCTCAAGGCGGGCTGTCCGGAGGTACGGTTGTAGCGATGGTGGCGGCGATGTCGGCGATGGCGTCGCGTAGCTGGGTGGCGAGGGACGCGGCGGCCCCACGGCCGAGGCTGTGCTCGTCGGCCATCACCGACAACCGCAGCTCGCCGGCGTAGGTCATCACCCCCACTGCCGCCCGGGTCCGGGGCCGCAGCGGGGGCACGCCAACCAGCGCCGTCAGGCGGACGTCGCGGGGGGCATCGCAGCCGTCCACCCTCGGCACGTCGGCCCGCATCCGTGCGCCGACGTTGCCGACGTTGCTCACGACGGCCGACGAGAGGCAGGCGGGCAACCGGGTCAGCAACCAGAGCAGGCCCGGCACACGCTGCAAGGCTTCCACGGCGTGGAGAAACTGTGCCGCCGCCCCGGTGTCCTGGATCCAACGACTGGCGGCGGCGAGCGACCGGACCAGTTCCACCGGTTCCCCGCAGTCGGCCACTGATCGATCGAGGAACGCATAGCCGACGTGATTGCCGGCGGGGAGACGGGCCCCGGCCGGCCGCAGGCTCACCGGCATGTTGATGCGGACATGCCGTGGGCGCTGACCGGCGGCGGCGTTCCACCCCAGTACCGTCCGCATCGCGGCGGCCACCACGACATCGTTGACGGTGACGCCGCTTGCGGCGGCGGTGGTCCACAGCCGGCGCGTGGCGTGGCGATCGAACTCGACCGTGTCGTACGGGGGCCGCAGCCCCGCCGCCGTAGCGGGGCGGAGCCGGTTCGGGAGCGGGGCCAGGACCGTGGGCCGGAGAAGCGCGAAGGTACTCGAATCGCGGGCCAACCGCGTGCTACCGGCCACGGGGGGCGACGGCGCGATCGGCTGCGCCGCCGTCGAGCCTGCGGGATCCTCATCGCGTGCTCCGCGCGGACCCGGGTCGCGGAACCGGGCGGGGCGGCCTCCGTGGTAGAGCGTCCACATGTCGCCGAGCCATTCGATACCGGCCAGGCCATCGCACACCGCGTGATCGACAACGAGGACGACACTCCAGCACGCCGGTCCCGGCCGCGGCCGTTCGCGTTCCAGGGCCACCACCCGGATCCCGCTTTCCGTGGTGAGCGAAAACGCCCGCCAGGGGTCGGCGGCGGATCGGTCGCGGTCGAGAGGCCACCATTCCACGACCGGGGAGCGGTCGGGGGGGAGCCAGACCCGGCGCCCGGACCGGCGGCCGAGGCGCATCCGGGTGCGCGGGTGGCGCTCCGCAGCCGCGGCCACGGCCGTCTCGAGGCGTCCCCGGTCGAGCGGCCCTTCGAGACGTACCTCGACGAAAAAAGCCATCGGGAACCCGGGCCGCCGGTCGGTGACGGCCAGTGTCTCGAAGGCGGACAGCGGGGCCATCGGGTGCCTCGTGGGGTGCACGGACTTCCCCGCCAAAAGCCGGGTGCGAAGGGGGCGGTGGGATTGTCCGCAGCGGATGCAACGGTCGAAAGGGGGTGGGGGCCGCGCCCATGATTCCTGGCCTTTCTTGACACTCAACCCCGCCAATCCATACTCAATCCTGCGTCGGTACCGGCATCCAGGGCCGGGCCCACCGGGGCTGCCCGGGGGGGTGGCCGCCGCGGGCGGCCCGGGGCCGCTCCATTTTTTTTCGCGATCGAGGCCGGCGCGGTTCCCCGCGGTGGCCCTGAGCGGCAATGCCCCCGTCCGATTCGGTGGAGGGTGTGTTGTGCGGGCCCCAGGGATGGGCGTGAGTCGCCTTGGAGGCACGACCCCCTTTTCCCATCGACAGCCCGTTTCCGCCGGCGGCCGCGCCGGCCAACGCACTTTCCCTCGCTCGTGGTCCGGTCCGCCGGTGCCACGATCGTGGCACAGCCAACCGCCAAGGACGAGGATCAGCCTTGCAGGAACCACTCGCAATCGTCGGCATGTCCTGCAGACTGCCGGGTGCCGACGGTCTGGATGCGTTTTGGCGGCTCGTGGAGTCGGGGGGCACCGCCTGGGGGCCGCTTCCGGAATCACGTCTGCCCCGCGATCTTTACTTCGACCCGCACAAAGGCCGGCTCGGTCGCTCCTATTCGGAGATGGGGGCCGTCGTTTCCGACCGCGACCCCGACCCGCTCACCTGTCCGCTGACGGCGGAGATGCGGCAGCGATACGACATCGCCCACCTCGTGTTCCTCGAGGTGGCCTCGCAGGCCTGCCGCGACGCCGGCCTCGATCCGTTCGCCATGCCCGGTGGGCGGCGCACCGGCGTGTACGTCGGCCACACCGGCGGCAGCACCCGGATCGGTGACCTCGTGTACGCGACGGGCATCGACGAGAACGCGGCCCTGCTGGAGGACGTCGAGGTGGCCCGTCGGCTCCTCGGCGCGGAGGTCGCCGCGGTCGCCGCCGAAGTCGCCACATCGGTCCGTGATCGATATCCGGGCCGGCGTCCGGGAGAGCGACTCGATCTCAACGCCCTCGGCGCCGCCCGCATCGTCCAGGAAGCGCTGCGCCTCGACGGCCCGTATCTCGTGGTCGACGCGGCGTGCGCGTCGTCCCTCCAGGCCCTGGCGATCGCCGCCCGGGCGTTGGCGGAAGGTGGCATCGATCAGGCGATCGTCGGGGGGGCGTCGTACTGCAAGTCCGACAGCCTCGTGCTGTTCTCGGCGGCACAGTCGGTGAGCAACACCGGCTCGTGTCCGTTCGGCCGTGACGCCGACGGGCTCGTGACTGCCGAGGGCTACGTGGCCCTCGTCGTCAAGACGCTCTCGCGGGCCCGCGCCGACGGCGACCGGATCCGCGCCGTGATCCGCGCGATCGGCGTGGCCAGCGACGGGAAAGGGAAGAGCCTGTGGGCCCCGCGGCGCGAAGGGCAGATGCTCGCCGTGGAGCGGGCCTACCCCGATCCCGCCGACATCGCCCGCATCGACTACATCGAGGCCCATGCGACCAGCACGCAGGTGGGCGATGCCACCGAACTGGGGGCACTGGCCGGACTCCTCGGCCGGCACCTTCCCGCCGGCCGACGCATCCCCATCGGCAGTGTGAAGGCCAACATCGGCCACACGCTGGAGACGGCGGGGTTGGCGAGCCTCGTCAAGGTCGTCCTGGCGATGGAGCACGGCGTCATCCCACCGGGTTCCACCTGCGACGAGCTCAACGAGGAGTTTCCCTGGGACAACGGGCCTTTCATCGTGCCGCGCACGGCGCTGCCGTGGCCGCACCGGGCCGACGGCGGTCCGCGGTTTGCCGCGGTCAACGCCTTCGGCATCGGCGGGCTCAACGTCCACCTGTCGCTGGCGCAATCGGCCGATCCCCCCGTCGTACCGGCGCGACGCCCCACGGCGCCCGACGACTCCGCCATCGCCATCGTCGGTGTCGGCTGCGTGCTCCCCGGGAGCCTGTCGGCGGCGGCGTTCGGCGATGTGCTCGACCGCGGCACACCGGTGTTCGTCGAGGTGCCGGCGGAGCGCTGGAGCCTGCGCCGGGCCCTCGACCGCTCCGCGGCGCGCACGTGGCGGACGGTGGCGGGGCTGGGTGGCTTCGTTGTCGGGTTCCACTACGACTGGCGTCGGCACAAGGTACCCCCCAAGCAGATCGCCGCGGCCAATCCGCTGCAATTCATGCTCCTCGAGGCTGCCGACGCCGCGATCGCCGACCTCGGTGGGCCGGCACGGCTCGACCGGACCCGAACCGGCGTCGTGGTCGGGACGATGTTCGGGGGTGAGTTTTCCAACGACCTGCAGATGGGGCTGCGCTTGCCCGAGACCGCGGTCCACCTGCGCACCGCCCTCCGCCGGCGGGGGCTCGAGCCCGGGCAGGTCGACACCGTCAGCGCCGCCTTCGACAAGAAGGTGCTCGAGGAGATGCCGGCGCTGGTCGATGAGACCGGCAGTTTCACCAGCAGCACGCTCGCCAGCCGACTCACCAAGTCGTTCGACCTGATGGGCGGGGCGCTGGCGCTCGACGCCGGCGACTGCTCGGCCCTGTCGGCGATCGCCGCCGCCGTCGACATGCTCCGGCAGGGGAATTGCGACGCGGTGCTCTGTGCCGCGGGACAGCGGGCGATGGACCTGATGGCCTTCGAGGGGATGTCGCTGGAAGGGTCGCTCGCGTCCGCACCGCGGGCCCCGTTCGATGCCGCGCACTCCGGCCGCCTGCCGGCCGAGGGGGCGGTGGTGCTGGTGCTCAAGCCCCTCGTCGCGGCCCGCGCCGCCGGCGATCCGGTCCGGGGAGTCATCCGCGGGATCCGCATCGGGTCGGGGGACGCGGTGGCACCGGTTGCCCGGCGGGTCATCCACGAGGCGACCGAAGAGGCCGGCGTGCCGGTCTCGGCAGTCGGAGTGCTGGAACTGGCCGGCGCTGGTGCGGCAGCGATCGACAACGCGCTCGTCGCAGGGGTGGCGACGGAGTATGCAGCCGGTGCCGGGGCCAGGGCTGCCGGGTCACTCGATACCCTCATCGGCCACTGCGGAGCGGCCGCCGGCGCCGCCGGAATCCTCAAGGTGTCGCGGGCCCTGTCCAGCGGCATCCTGCCCGCCACTCCGGGCGTGGCGGAGGGCACGAGCGTCGCCCCGGGAATCATCGCGTCCCCACGCCCCTGGCCGATTCCGGCGGCGGACGAGGTCGGGTACCGTGCTGGTGCGGTGACCACCGCCCACGGGCCGCTCGTCGGCCACCTCGTGATGGACAACGGCCTCCCGGTGCCGCAGTCCGCCGTTCGGCCAGCCACGCCGGCGCCAGCGCCCGCCCAGCCTTTGGTGGCGGCGCCGGTGCTGACGGCCGGCGTCACGACGCGTGCTGAAACCGCGCCGGCCATCGGGCCGGCCGCCGGTGTCCGACCCCTCGTGGCCGCGATCTTCCCGGGGCAGGGGTCGCAGTACGGCGACATGTTCCGCGGTCTGGTGGCCGAGTCGCCGGTGGCCGCCGAGGTGGCCGCCGGTCTCGACACGCTGGCGAGCAGCGTGGGTCAGCCGACGCTGGCGGAAACCGCCTGGCGCACCGACCATGCCCTGGGTCTGCGTGTGTGGGACACCCAATGGTCGATGTACCTCGGCGACCTGTTCGCCTGGCGGATGCTCGAACGCATGGGCTTCGCCCCCGACATCGTCGCCAGCCACAGTTTCGGCGAGTTCCCGGCGCTTGCCGCGACTGGGGCGTGGCGCCCGGAAGACGGCGCCCGCGCCACGCGTGCCCGGGCCGATGCGGTTGAGCAGGAGGGGCCGCGCGGTGGGGCGATGCTCTCGGTCATTGGTGACGTGGCGCGCGTCCGCGAGTTGGTGGCGCCGCTCGCCGGCGCGGTGTGGATCTGTGCCGAGAACTCCCCCGAGCAGCTCGTCGTCGGCGGTACGGTCGCCGGTGTGGACATGGTGGAACGGGCGCTGGAGCCGCTGCGACTCCGCTCCAAGCGATTGGCGGTGCCGAGCCCGTTCCACACCCCGTTGCTCGCCGCCGCGGCCGATCGTCTTGCCGGCGTGCTCGCCGGCCTGCCGATGGCCGCGCCACGTCTGCCGATCATCAGCAGCACCACCGTGGAGGCGCTGGTCGATGCCGCGTCGATCCGCGCGAGCCTCGTCCGGCAGATGACCGAACGCGTACGCTGGGTCGACGTCGTCCGGCAGCTCCATGCCCGGGGCGTACGGACGTTCGTGGAGGTCGGTCCGTCGGGCGTGCTCACCGGCCTGGTGCGCCGGATCCTCGACGGACTGCCCGGCGTGACACTCGTCCAGTTCGACCAGCGCGGTCAAGCGGCGGCCGAGCAGTGGGCCCGGTTGCGGAGTCAGTTGGCGGCTGCCGGCGCGCTGCGGGGGGGTGCCGCGGCGCCAGTCGTGCCGGCCCGGGACGTCGGGGCGCCGCCGTCTCCTGTCCTGCATTTCGACGCGACCGGCCGGCGCCGGGCGCGGAACCGTGCCGGTGGCCAAGCGGCGCTTGTCACGGGAACGGGAGCCCGGCCGCAGCCGGTGGGGACCCCGGCGGCGGCCCAGCCCGCTGCCGGGCCCACGGAGCGGCCGCCGCACGGCGAGCCCGTCTCCGTGGTGCCGGCGGTGGGCCACGTCCAGCCGGGCAACGGAATGAATGGCCATCACGGTTACGGTCGGAACGGATCGCACGACGGTGGTGATGGCTCCACCGCCTCGCCCGCTCCTGCCACGCCCCTCCTTTCGTCGGGGTACGCGGCGGCCGTCGGCGCGGTGCCTCATGGCAACGGATCGGGTCATGGCCCGGGGACTGGCAAGGGTCACGGCGTGAATGGCAGCGGCCAGGTCGCCATCGACGCCACCCCGCTCGCCGCGGCGGCACGGCTGCGGACGGCTTTCGGCAGTGAACGACCGCTGATGCAGCCGGTGGGGGGGCTCGAGCAGATCGTCGCCGCACTGCTGACGGAGCACGCCGCCTGGTTGCCACTGCGGAGTGCCGGGCCCGCCGGGCGCGACGTGCTCGATGCGATCGAACACCTCTTCGAGGCGCTACCGCGGCAGCGTGATGCCGTCCTCGCCGCCGCCACGCTCGATGAACTTTGCCGCTTGCTGGCGGCCAGCGGCGGCAAAGCCGACTGGGTGCACAGCGTTGCGGCGGCCCCGCCGCCCGCGTCCGCCCCGGCCGAGACCACTGGTAGCGCGGCGGCGGAGCTGGAATCGTTCGTGGTCGGGTTCGTGGTCGAGCAGACGGGGTATCCGCGGGAGATCGTGGAACTGGATGCCGACCTGGAGGGTGACCTGGGGATCGACAGCATCCGCAAGGCACAGCTCTTCGGCGAGATCGGCCAGCGCTACGGCATGAGTGCCGACGCGAGCGTGTCGCTCGACGACTTCCGGACGCTGCGCCACCTGCTCGATTACATGCTGCCGCGCGTCGGTGGTGGGGCGGCGCCCGGTGCGGCGGCTGTGCCGCCCGTGGCGGAGCCGGCACCGAGTCCGGCGTTTCTCCGCGGTCGCGCCGCAGGGCAGCGGCACGAGACCGCGATCCGGCGCTGGTGCCGCGATCTGGTGGCGGCCGGTCATGCCGGCGGTCGGGTTTCCGCGATCGACGCCGAGCACGCCGCCTTCCTGGCGGGTGTCGCCGACGCGGTCGGGATCGACCGCAGCGTGCTCGAGGCCGGCATGGCGGCCCCGGCGCGGGCCCTGGGCGGCCTCGACATCGTCGTCGACCTCTCCGGTGATGATTTTCCCGGCATCCTTCTCGGCTTCGGCCGGCACGCGGAACCGGTCGTGCGCGAAGCGGCCGGCGGGGCGACCCTCCTCGCCGTGGCCGGTCTCCCCGATGCGGTGGCCGCGTGGAATGCAGCGGGGATCGTGGCACTGCTCACGTCGACTGCGGGGGCCGTTGCCGCCGCAGCCCTGCCGCGCCTGGTGGAGAGCTGCAGGTCCCTGGCCGATGTCGATGCCGCTGGACCGTGGCCCGAGGGTGTCGTCGTGATCAGCCTCACAGACACCGTTCTCCTGGCGACCGATGGCTCGGGACGACTCCAGCCGGCGCCGCGCTGCCGGCGCGAGGCGACCCCTGGGTCGGCCGTCACGCGGATCCTCCTGGCGGCGGCTCCTGACCGGCCCCTGTCGGCATTGTTCACCGACGCGGCGGGCGGTCTCCCCGCCGCCCTCTCTGCTGCCGCCACGTGGCTGGCCGTCGGCGGTGGGGCCGGTGGCCCACGGTCACTCGCCGGAGGTCCCCTCGGCGCGGGGGATCTCGTCACCGCGGCGGCGTCTCTGGCCCGGGTCCTCGCCGATCATCCACTGCCGCACGGGCCGGTTCCGCAGGACGTCGCACGGCAAGCGGCACCGCGGCCGGTGACCGCCGGTGACGCCGGCATCACCCGGCGCTTCGGTCTGACCGTTCGTGACGTGGCCCCGACCGGGGGCTTGGACCTCGCCGGTGAGCGGGTGCTGGTCCTTGGTATCCTCGGGATCAGCGCCGGTGCCAACGCCTGCGGCGACCGGATCCGTGCCGCCGGTGGCATCCCCATGGTGGCCGGTGCCGGCAGCGTGGCGGAGGCCGTGGCGGCGGTGCAGCAGGCGGAGTCGGCGGGGGCGGTGCGACACCTCGTGCTCGTCACGCCCACGACCGCTGAACCGGGCTGGTCGACCGATGGCGCGGCATCCGTGGCGGCGCTCTACGCGGCCTGCCAGCGCTGGATCACCGCGCGGATCGCGGCCGGCGACGGCGCCCGATCGACCCTCACCGCGACGACCACCCTCGGTGGCGACTTCGGTCTGTCGGGAGACATCGGCTGGGTCGGTGGCGGTGCCATCACCGGACTGTTCAAGAACTTGGCCCACGAGTTCGCCGAGCTCCGCGTGCGCGTGGTCGACGTTCCCCCGGCGGCAGCACCGGCCGAGCGTGCCGAGTGCGTCGTGGCGGAGATCGGTGCGCCCGGGCCGGTGGAGATCGGCTGGCGGCAGGGGCGGCGTCTCGAACCGGTCCCGGTCGCGGGCGGTCCCGTGGCTGGCGCCCGGCTCGCCAGCCTGCGGCCGGGGAGCGTGTGGCTCGTCACCGGTGGGGCACGCGGCGTCACCGCGGCCTGCGCGCTGGAGCTCGGCCGGCGGCACGGTCTGCACCTGGTACTGGTCGGATCGACGCGTCCGGAGCCGGTGGATCCGGCCTGGTTGCAGGCCGACGAGGCGACGGTCCGCGATCTCAAGGGACGGATCATGATCGCCGCCAAGGGACGCGGCGCCGATCCGCGGCAGGCGTGGCGGGCCGTGGAGAAGTCGATCGAGATCGGGCGGTCGCTGCAGGCGTTTCATGCAGCCGGTGTCCGGGCCCGCTATGAGCCGTGCGATCTGGGCGATGCGGCGGCGGTGCAGCGCCTCGTCGATGCCGTCATCGCGTCGTCCGGTCCGATTCGCGGCATCGTCCACGGGGCGGGCTGGGAGTCGGCCTGCCGGTTCGAGAAGAAGACCCTCGAGGGCTTGGCGGCGACGATCGGACCGAAGTGCCTCGGGCTCGAGCACCTCCTTCACGCCACCGCCGGGCAACCAGTGGAGGCCCTCGTAGCCTTCGGTTCGACCAGCGGCCGCCTCGGTGGCCACGGCCAGGCCGACTACTCCTTGGCCAACGATCTCCTCGCCAAACTCGTCGCCCGCGCGCGCCACGGTCGGCGCGGCCTCCGCGCCACCACGTTCCACTGGCATGCCTGGGACGAGGTGGGGATGGCCAGCCGGCCCGAGAGCCGCTTCGTGCTCGAGCAGTTCGGCCTGAAGTTCATGCCACTGTCCGAAGGGGTGGGGCGGTTCATGGCGGAGATCGAGGCGGGTCTCCCCGACGCCGAGGTGCTGGTCACCGAGGCGAAGTTCATCGACGGCGCTGCCCCCGGGGCTGATGCCGCCCCTGCCGAGCGCTCCCCCGCTGTCGGAAGCCTGGTCGCGGATGTCCGTCGCGACGACGTCGACACGGAAGTGATGTTTCGCCTCGATCCCACCACCGATCGGTTCCTCATCGACCACCGTCAGCACGGCCGGCCCTTGCTGCCTGCGGTGATGGGCCTGGAACTGCTGGCGCAGGCCGTGTCTGCCGTGGGCGGCGCCGATCCAGTGCGAGAGTTCCGGGATTTCATCGTCGCCAGGCCGATCGCCTTCCCGGGTGACGTGCCCCGTGAGGTGCGCGTCCGGGTCGGCGCTCGACCCGTGGCAACATGGCGGGCGGAGGCCTGGGCCGACGCCATCGACACGACCGGATCCGCGTTCGGACAGGGCCGCGTCCATTTCGCCGGGACGCTGTCCACCGGTATTCCCGAGCCGATCGCCGTGAAACTCGACCCGCCGTCGCTGCCGTTCTTCCCCATGGCCTACCAGGACGATGCGCCCCTCTGGCACGGCCCCTCGATGAGGACGCTCAAAGCCACTTTCCTGGACCGCAGCGGAGGCTGGGCCAAACTCGTCGTCCCGGCGGCGGACGTCGTGGCCGCCCCACGGGGCGCGGCGGGATGGACCGTGCCGGTCGCCGTCTTGGACGGCTGCATCATGGCCTGCGGAACGTATTCCTTCGTGATGTGCGGGTGCCGCGTGGAGATCCCGGTCGGGATCGGCCGGGTGCGGCTGGAGTCAGCGGCCGCCCCCGGTGAGTCGTGCGTGCTCAGGCTGTTCTTCCGCAGCCAGACGGCCAGCGAGACCGTGTACGACTTCGTCCTGTATTCCGCCGATCACCGGCCCATCCTCGCGGTCGATGGCCTGCGCCTCGGGGTCATGGGTATCCCGCGGAGCGGTGGTGCATGATCCCGTCGATGGTGATCCCGGTTGGTGGCCGAGTCAGTCGGGTGTCCATCGATGGATGGATCGCCGACGTGGCGTGTGCCCATCCGGACGCGGGTGTCACCGTTGCGGGAGCCGCGCGGCGGTTGGCGGAGACGCTTGTCGCCGGGTCGGTCGGCGTCGCGCCCGACGATGTCCGCGTGGCAGCGTTATTGCCGTCGGGCCGGCCCGTCGCGATGTCAGCTGCCGGTCCGATGCCCGTCTCGGTGTCGGTGTCCCATGAGCGCACGATCGCGGGTGCGGCGGTGTCGTCCGCCGCGCGTGTGGGGATCGACATCGTCGATCCCCTGACCGCGCGTTCTGCGCTCGATGCCTGGTTCCGGAACGACGAGCGGTCGTCCATGCCGCTGGCCGAGTCTCCCGGCGATGACGTCACCACCGGGTGGCGAGCGTGCCTGTGGAGCGCCAAAGAGGCCGCCTACAAAGCCGCCTCGCTCGACGTGCCCTTCGCGCCCTTGGCGGTGGTGATCGTGCCAGGGACTGGCGATCGATTCCATTTCACCGTGCAGGGCAGCCTTCGCGATGTCAGCGGTTCCGGGCGTTGCTTCACCGCGGGACGGCACGTGGTGACGCTGGCGGTCGTGGGGAGTGTGGCGACGGAGGATGGGACATGTTCGTGAGTGACACCCATCTCCCCCAACTCCTCCCCGTCGCGGCGTACCGCGATGCAGCATGGCATGCGCGGGAGTTGGATGGATTCCTCCGGTCGGCGTGGCATCTCGTGGCGACGACCGCGGAGTTCCCGCAGGTCGGGAGCTTCAAGACGTGCGACTTGCTGGGCGTGCCGATCGTCCTGCGCCGTCATGCCGACGGCATCGCGGCGTTCGTCAATGTCTGCGCCCACCGCTTCGCGAGGCTCGCGGTGGATTCCTGCGGTCGCTGTGAGACGCTCCGCTGCGGGTATCACGGCTGGGAATACGACGAGGTCACCGGGGCGACGCGGCGCATTCCCGACGCGCCGTCGTTTCGACCACTCGAAAAGGGGCAACTCGGCCTCGTGACCGTCGGAGTCGAGGTGTGTGGCGGACTGGTGTTCGCGTCGCTCGATGGATCGCCGGGGCAGGTCTCCGATCGCTTGGCCGCGTGTGCCGGAGACGTTCCGCGCATCCTGGAGCAATCCCACTCTTTGGGGACTCGCGAATACCATGTCGATGTGAATTGGAAAGCCGCCGTCGAGAACACGCTCGAGAGTTACCACATCGCCGAGGTTCATCCGCGGACCTTCGGCACGTGGCCCGACGAGCGGGAGTGCGCCCATGCCCTCCGGACAGATGGTTCGGTGTTCTCCGGACCCGGTGACAAACGATCCTGGGTCCGCTCGCTGGAGGGGCATCTGCTGCACCGCTGCGGCAAGGAACGCTCGGGGGCCTACCACCACGTCCATTGGCACCCCACCTTCACGATGGCGTACACGGACACGTTCGTCGTGGCACTGAGTTTTCTCCCGGAGTCGGCGGTCCGGACGCGGGTGTTCGTTTGTTGGCTGGCGGCCACCGGACCGCGGAACGACGTGATCGCCCACGCCGGCCTCCGGATGTGGGCCGCCCGGCAAGCCGGGTTCTGGCTTCGCGTCATCGCTGAAGACGTGGCGCTGTTGCCGAGGATCCAGAGTGGTCTCAATTCACCCGTGATGCCCGGCGTCGGCCTCATTTCGCGACGCGAGGAGCGGATCACGCATTTCCAGCGCTGGCTGCTTGACCGCGTCGGGCCGGCGGTGGGGGCCGGCGCGGTCGCCATCCAATCCCAGGAGTGCCTCTCATGATCGACCTTTCCGGCAAGGTGGCGCTGGTCACCGGATCGAGCCGCGGGATCGGCCGGGCCTGTGCCCTGCGCCTCGCCGAGGCGGGTGCCGACATCGTGGTGAACTTCGTCACCAGTGGCCGCGAGGCCGACGCGGTGGCCGCCGAGATCGCCGCGCTCGGGCGGCGCGTGGCCTGCGTCCGCGCCGACGTCAGCCACGAGGAGGACGTTGACGACATGATCGGCTTCGTCCGCGAGTCGTTCGGTCGCCTCGACGTGCTCGTGCACAACGCCGCCACCGGTGGCTTCCGGCCCCTCGCCGCCACGTCGCAGCGCCATTTCGATGCCGCCATGCACACCAACGTCCTGTCGCTGGTCCACCTCCTCAAGGCGGCGGGGCCGTTGCTCGAGGTGGGGCCTGGGCGTGGCAAGGTCGTGGTCCTCTCCAGCCACGGAACCCACATGGCCCTGCCGATGTACGGCCTCATCGGGGGCACGAAGGCGGCCCTTACTTCCCTGGCGCGGCACTGGGCCCTCGAGCTCGGCGACCGGGGCGTGAACGTCAACATCGTGGAGGCTGGGCTCGTGGAGACCGATTCCACGCGGCGCCTGCCCGGGGCGGCGGAGATGTTCGCCGGGCGGACCACGAAGACGATGGTCGGTCCGCGGCAGCTCGAGGCCACCGACGTCGCCGATGCCGTGCTGTTCCTCGCCAGCCCCCTGTCGGACCTCGTGCAGGGGCAGACCCTGGTGGTCGACGGCGGCGCCGCGATCCACATCTGAACCGCCGCGGTCACTTCGCGCGAGGATCCTCCCCATGTCCGCCCGCTCCCCCTACCTCCTCCTCACCGGTGCCACCGGGCTCCTCGGCCGGTCGCTCCTCCGCGATCTGGCCGCCACGGGCCGTCGGGTCGCGGTGCTGGTGCGCGGGTCCCGGACCGCCGGGGCGCCGGCGCGCGTCGACGAGCTGCTCGCCGACTGGGAGGAGGTCGCGGGCGCTGCGGTCGACTGCCCGGTGGTGCTGGCGGGCGACATCACCATGCCCGGCTTGGGACTCGATCCGGAGGCCACGGAATGGGTCGCGCGGCACGTCGACGAGGTGGTGCACTCGGCGGCGAGCCTGTCGTTCCAGCGCCGCGAGAGCGACGACGAGCCCTACGCGAGCAACGTGCGCGGGACGGCGCACCTCCTCGAAGTGTGCCGTGCCGCCGGCATCCGCCGGCTCCACCACGTGAGCAGCGCCTACGTGTGCGGGCTGCGCGAGGGGCGGATCCTCGAGACCGAGCTCGACGTCGGCCAGACCCCGGGCAACGACTACGAGCGGAGCAAGATCGACTCGGAGAAGGCGGCGGTCACCGCCCCGTTCCTCGACGTCGTCACCGTGCACCGTCCGAGCATCATCGTCGGCGACCTCGTCACCGGGTTCACCAACACGTTCCACGGGTTCTACAAGCCGCTGCGGATCGTGCAGCCGTTCGTGGAGGCGTTCGTCCAGGCGCGGCTCGCCCCCGGCAGCCTCCTCGACGTGCTCGGCATGTCGGGCCGCGAGGCGAAGAACCTCGTGCCGGTCGACTGGGTGTCGGCGGTGATGACGCGGATCATCGGCGACCCCGGCGCCCACGGCCGCACCTACCACCTCGCTTCCAACCATCCCACCCCGTCGGGCCGCCTCTGCCGGCTGTTCGAGGAACTCGTGGTGGGGATGGCGACCGAGCGGGCGGCGGGCCGCGGCGCGACGGGCACGCGGACGAGCCCCTTCGACCCCGCCACGCTCGGTCGGCTGTTCGGCGACCAGATGCACGTCTACCGGGCCTACTGGCGCGACGACCCGCGCTTCGACACCAGCCACACCAGTGCCTTCGCCCCCGACCTCCCGGCGCCGCAACTCGACGACGAGACGATCCGCCGGCTCTGTCGGTTCGCGATCGGCAACAACTTCCGCTGGCCACCGCCGGGCCGGCCCACCCCGGGGGCGACCGCGCGCGACCTGCTCACGGCCCGGCTCGGCGTGCCGTCGTGGGCCGACAGCCCCGGTGGTCCGCAGGTCGGTCTCCTGGTGGCCGGTGCGGGAGGTGGGCAGTGGACGCTGGGCCCCGGGCGCGGCGCCGTGCCGGCGTGGCACGTCGGCCTGCCGCCAGCCGACGCGCCGGTGGTCCGCGTGTCGGCGGCCATGCTCGGGAGGGCGCTTGCCGCCGGCCTTCCCGTCACGGAGTTACTCGCGACGGCGCTCGTCGAAGCCCCTTCGGCAGCCGATCGGCGCCTGGCGGCCGAAGTGGTCGGCGCGGTCATGAACGCACCCGCACAGCCGGGCGATGGTCGCCGGCCGCCGGCCACGCGACCGGTCGCGGTCGTGGGGTGAGCGGGCCCGGTCGGGCGCGAAGGCCGGCCGTTCAGCCCGGCTCGGCGGCGGCCGCAGTGGCGCGCTTGAGGTAGGAGTGGAATGCCCAGATCCGCTCCTCACGGGTGCCGATGCAGCCCCTGAACGGCGTGGCGGCGATGCCGCGTTGCTGCGCCTCGAAGACGCTGGCATCCTCGCGCTGGATGGCGGAGTTGGCTTTCACGCCATGCCGGGCGACGAGGTGGGCAACGATCCGGGCGAACGGTCCGCGCTTCGTGCCCTCGAGGCTGAACATCCACGCCCATGTCCGCGACGTGGTCGGACCGGTGGGGAGGTAGACCTGGGCGTAGGTGAACAGGTCGCTGAAGGTGAACACCAGGTTGGGAAAGATGTGATGGTGGACGTACTGGTCGTGGCACGGCGGCCCGCCGAGTTGGCGTGACACCTGGCGCTGCTTGCGCACCGGCTCGCTTGCCGGGTCGAGGGCGTAGACGAGCGTCGTCGAGCGATCCTCCAGCCAGTGGGCCTGCGCCTCCTCGGGGATGAGGCCGAAGCCGCCGAGCGTGCTCGGGTGGATGAAGGGGAGGTGGTACGTCTCGACCGTGTTCTCGACGGGGATCTTCCAGTTGCAGGCGAACTCGCGGTCGTAGGTCCAGTTGCAGTGGTAGGGGGGGGCGAAGGCGGCGGCGATCCTGGGGAGGAACTCGCCGAGGTGTTCCGCGAGGCCCGGTCCTTCGGGGGCGAGGCGCACGAACACGAGGTCGCCGCAGGTGTCGACGGCGAAGCACTGCAGCCGGGCGTTCTCCCGGTCGAACGGTTTGAAGCAACCGCCGTCGGGGACCTTCGCCACCTGGCCGGAGGCCGCATACTCCCAGCCGTGGTACTGGCACACGAGGCGCGGGTCGTGCCCCTGCGGCTGGTGGGTGAGCTGGCAGTGGCGGTGGGAGCAAACGTTGAGGTAGGCGTGAAGGCGCCCTTCGTGGCGGCGGACGAGGACCGGTCGGCCGCACAGGTCGAACGTGCGGTAGTCGCCGTCCGCCCGGAAATCGCTGCTCAGCGCGACGGGATGCCACGCGGCGAGGAACAGGCGATCCACTTCGGCGCGGGCGGTTTCCGCGGAGAGGTAATCGGCGGCGTCGAGCTGGTAGGCGAGCTGTTCCTTGTGGACGAACATGGGGGCCGACCCTACTTGCCGCGGAAAAACCAGTCAAACCGGACTCCCGCGTTCGGCCCTCCGGCCGGTGGGCGCAGCCCAACTTGAGCGCCGCCCGACCGTTTTCTACATTTGTCCCCGGAGGGTAAGCGAATTGGCCAGCGGTCTGACTCGAAATCAGATGCCCCGAAAGGGGTTGCGGGTTCGAATCCCGTGCCCTCCGCTCTGAAAAACAAGGCGAAAACGACGAAAAGAGCCCCGGAAACGGGGCTTTTTTCATGCGCCGATCTTCGTGGTCGCGCCGGTCGGCCGCGGGCATGATCGGCGCCCGGCCGCGCGGGAATGAGCTCCGCGACGTCAGCCCAGGGGCACGACCTGCCCCGAGCGCATGAAGACGAGCGTGGTCGTGACGTGGGCCTCGGGGATCCCCAGGAGACCGGCCACCGCCGCGCGGTACGACTCGAGCTGCGGGGCATAGAACGCCGTCTTCTCGCGGAGGATCCGCGGGTCGGGCGCCCCGCCCCCAGGCGCCGTACCCATGCCGTCAAACTTGAAGTCGATCACCTCGGCGGCCACCGGCCGACCGTCACGGTGCCATTCCACCAGCCGGTCGATCACCCCTTGCACGACGCCTTCGTCGTCGGCGAGGGCGAAGGCCCGCTCCCGGCGCAGCACGGGCGTCGCCGGGCCGACCGGCACTCCGGCGCGCACCAGCCGCTCGGGCAGGATCGCCGCCGGTTCCGCCAGCACCGCCGCCACGGCGGGGGCGGCGCACATCGCGCGGAAGTCGGCGCGGAGCTTCGGAACCTGATCGGCCACGAGGGGATGCTCGCGCGCGATGCGCGCGAGCACCGTGTCGTCGGGGAGGATCGCCGGCCAGCCGACCTGCTCCACCCAGGCGTGGAGGAGCGTGCCCACCGCACGGGCCGTGAGCGAGCCGGCGTCGAGAAGGTCGGCGGCGGCGACGGCGCTGCCCCCTTCCTGTTCCGAGGGGGTGCGCTGCGCGGCACCGCGGCGGCGGCCACCCGCCGGTAGCGGCGCGAGGCGCACCAGCCCGTCGGCGGCGACCACCGGAGCCACCGGGGCGGCGGGGGAGGCCGACGCCGCCAGAGGCACGTGGTCGACGGCGGGATCGGCATGGTGGCCGGCGCCGAAGAGGATGGTGTCGGGCGTGCAGGGAACGTCGGCTGCCAGGGTCGAGCGGAGGATGCCGGCCAGCGTCCGGGGAACGCCGCGCTCGGACCGCGCGGGGGCGATGACGATCTCCATCCCCTGGATGGCGCGAGTCAGGCCGACGTACAGGGTGGCGATCGATTCGCGGATGATCGGATCGGTCGCGCGGGCGTGGCACTCGGGCCACGGCGGCGGGAGGAGCGGGGCGAAGTCCTGCGTGACCCCGGCGAGCAATCCGCGGATCGGCGGCAGGGCCCGGCCGGCTGCGGGAGGCCGATCGACGGTCACGCGCGGGTGGTGCGGGACGAGCGCCCGGTCGAGGTCGGTGAGGACGACGAGGTCGAACTCCAGCCCCTTCGCCTTGTGGATCGTCATCACGCGGATGGCCGCCGGCACGGGGTCGGCGACCTTTTCGGTGCGCACCCGGGCCACGAACGTGGCGGTGCGGACGAGGCCGTCGGTGCCGCCGACGTGGAGGTCGTGATCGCGGGCCATGGCGAGGAGTTGTTCCAGCCGGCGCCGGTCGCGGGCCGAGCCGGCGGGCCCGACGACCCCGGCCCACGCGCCGAGCACCGCCGCGTAGCCCTCGTCGACGAGCCGGCGCCGGATCCGGTCGAGCGCGGCGCGGCACGCGGCGGGGGGCTCCGCGGCCACGCTGGCCGCGGCTTCGAGCCCGAAGGCCTCCGCCAGCGGGGAGGTGGCCAGATGGAACCGGGCGATGCCGTCGGCCGGGTGGTCGACGAGGGTCAGGCCCGAGAGCAGGAGCTCCACGGCGGGTGAATCGGGCAGTGGCTGGCCCCCTTCGGCGCTGGCGGCGATCCCCTGGCCCTTGAGTCGGGCGATGACGCGCTCGGCGCCGGCGTTGGTGCGCACGAGCACCGCGACCGACCGGCCGGGGTTGGCTGCGGCCAGCGCCGCGGCCCGGTCGGCCGCGTGGTTGAGGATCACCCGCCGTGCTGCCGTCGTCCCCTCGGCCGCCGGACCGGTGCGGAGGCGGACCCAGCCGGGCAGGTCGCGGTTGCGCGGCGCGGCGATGTGGTGCTGGAAGACCGCGTTCCACCCGGCCACCACCGCACCCGAGTCGGCGAGTTGCGGGCAGGCGGCCAGGCTGCCGCAGACGGTGTTCACCACGTCGAGCACTGCGGGGCTCGATCGCCAGCTCTGGTGGAGTGGGAATTCGCGGAGTGGCACCGGCCCGGATGCGAAGAAGGTTCCCAGGGCGTCGAACAACCCGGCTTCACCGCCCCGCCAGCCGTAGATGGCCTGCTTCGTGTCGCCGACGGCGAAGAACGTGCCGCCGGAGGTGACGGTGTGTTCGGCGAGTCGTTCGAGCACGCGCCACTGGCCCAGCGACGTGTCCTGGAACTCGTCGAGGAGGAGATGCTTCGCGAAGGGAATGCCGCGCCAGCGGGCGGCATCGAGGGTGCCGTCGGCGGCGGCGTCACCGACCAAGCGGGTGACGTCGTCGAACGACACGATCCCTGCCGCCCGGGAGATTCTGTCGAGCGTGGCGGCATGGCGGTCGAGCAACTCGCGGATGGCCCGGGTCTGGTCGGCGATGCGCTGGTGGATCGCCGTCCGGGCGACCGCGATGAGCACCTCGTAGCCGGCCACGACGGCCGGGGGGAGCGGTTTGCGGGCGAAGGTCGGCTCCCCGGCGAGCACCTTGGGGGCGATTCCCTTGGCGAGGAACTCCTTCCACAGACCGGCCGTGAAGTTGGCCAGACCCTGGTCGCGGGCCTTGGTGGTGGTGTCGTTGGCACAGTCGGCGGCGCCGATCGTGGCTACCGCGGCCGCGACCTCGGCATCGGTCGGGCGGCGCGGCACGGGGAGCCGGTCCCAGGCGGTGGGGTCGGCCTGCCGGTGGAGCGATGCGAGGTCGGTGATGATGTCGGTGACCGCCTCCTCCAGGCCGCGCCCGGTCTTGCCGCCGGTCACCTGCACCAGGAGCGTGGCCATCGTCGCGGCGGTCGCCGTGGAGCCGTCGCCGAGGGCGGCATGGATCGCGCGGCGGCGCTGCGCGGCGAGCTCCGACTCGCTCCCCACCATCCAGCCGTCGGGTAGCCCCAGTTCGTAGCGCGCCGCATCGGCCGCCGCCACGAAGAAGGCGTCGAGGGTGCCCACCGCCACGCGGCCAAGCGAGCGCGTGAGGGTGGCGAGGAGCGTGCGGAACGTGGCAGCCGTGGCCCCCGGGGCACCGATGTCCGAGGCCAGCGTCGCCGTGGCGCCCGGGAGAGCGGGATCGGCGGCATCCGCGAGGCGGCGCAGCACCCGCGCGAGAATCTCCCCGGCTGCCTTGCGGGCGAAGGTCGCGGCGAAGATCTCCTCCGGCGGCGTACCGTCGGCGAGGAGAGTGATGAGCCGGGTGGAGAGGGCATGGGTCTTGCCCGTGCCGGCGCTGGCCCGCACCGCCACGAAGCGGTTCGTCGCCCCGTTTCCCGTCAGTGCCGCCGATCCGCTCATGCCGCCTCCCCGTCTTCTTCGTCGTCGCCGTCGAGGATCGCGTGCGTCTGGCAGATCGCGTCGAACTCGGGAAACGACCGGGCAGCCTCGGTGACGGGGGGCCAGAAAACGCCCGCGCGGATCCCGCGGACCACCGCGCGGGCCTTCTCGATCGCCGCGGCGTGATCGGCGGCGGTCCACTCGGCGAGGCGCACCCCGGTGTCCTCCGTCCGGGCCGGGAGGTTGAAATACCCGACCCGCACCTGCTCCGTGTCGGCGGCGGCCGCGAGGCCGGGAATCCCGGCGTGCGGGGCGAGGAGCCGGTAGAGCGGCAACTGGAGATCGGCCCACTCACCACGCACGAGGTGGATTCGGTCCGGGGATTTCCCCTGGGCCGACGTTTTGTAGTCGAGGATCTCCCACGCTCCGCTGCCGGGATGGTGATCGACGCGATCGAACCGGGCCGCCAGCCGCGCGGGCACGCCATCGACGTCGAGGTGATCGCCGCCGACGTCGAGTTCCGCAGCCACGATCCGCCAGCCGGCGGCGGCCCGGTCGGCCTGCACGGCGGCGAACCGGATCAGCCGGCGGCGGGCGAGGGCCGCCTGGATCCGCACCGCCGGCAGCGCGGCGGGGCCGTAGCGGGCGGCCACCATGCCGTCGAGAAGGGAGGTGAGGGCGGCAGCGATCGCGTCGGCGTCGGTCGACGATGCCAGCGCCGCGTCGGTGGCGAACCGCTCCAAACAGTGATGCACCAGCGTGCCGAAATCGGCGGGGCCGAGTTCGAGGTGGGCGTCGGTGGCGGACGCCAGCCGGAGCCGGTGCCGCAGCCACCACCGGTAGGGGCAGGCGAGGTAGTCGCGGAAGGCGGTCACGCGGAGCACGAGTGGTCGCTCGGGGAGGAAGGGGGCGACACTGTCGGGAGTGGGCACCGGCAGCCGGGTCGCGACGCTCGGCGTTGCGCTCGCGGCCCCGGTGGGAAGCGGCGCCGCACACAGCCGCCGGACGGTGTCCACGAGGTCGCTCTCCGGTCGACGGAACAGCAGGCGGCTGGGGACGGCCACCGCGCCATCGACCCGGTGCCGGGGCACGACCACCAGGAGGGCCGCGCGGCAGGTCGCCGCCAGCCCCAGGCTCCAGGCGTCACGGGCCGCGGTCCGGCCGGTGTCGGGCAGGCCGAGCGCCTGGCGGAGCGGATCGGGGAGGAGCGGATCGCGCCCCGCCCCACCCGGCAGCACCCCTTCCACGGCGCTCGTCACGGCCAGCGCCGGCGCATCGTCGAGCGCCACCTCGAGCCAGCCCACGATGGGGATCGCCCCCGGATCGGGCAGCGGGGGCACCACGCGCCGCCCCCACCCGGAGAGCAGCAGTCGCGCCAGGCCGGCCGCCCCCGCTGCGGCGGCCAGCTCGTCGGGCAACGTCTCCATCTCGGCGAGCGCCTCCCCCAGCGACTCGAGTGCCACCACGACCGTCCGTTCCGCGTCTGCGTTGCGGTCGAAGACGTGCGCGCCAAGCGCATCGCGCATCACCCCGCGCACCGCCGCGACCCAGGCCGCGGCCCGGCCGGTGGCCGGCCTGCCCGTGGAGGGCTTCCGCGGCACCCGTTTGGCGATCGCTCCACTCGCCGTTCCGAGGCCGGCGAGCCAAGTGTCGGCGGCTTCGAGGAGGGCGAGGAACCGACCCGCGTCGGTGTCGTCACGGGTCCCGCCGGCGGCACTGGCATCAAGGTCGGCGGCCCGCGCCAGCAGGTCCCGGTCGATCCCCAGCGGCAGATGACGGGCGGCCACGGCGTCGGCCACGGCGGCCGGCAGCGCCACCCCCGTACGCGATCCGAGCAGGTGCGCCGCATCGGGGCAGCGGAGGAGCTGGGCGAAGGAGGCGAAGTCGCCCCGGGCGACCCAGTCGAAGATGGCGTCGAGCAACTGCCACGGCGTCGAGCGTTGCACCGGACGGCCACCCGCGGCCCGGCCGGAGAGCCCCAACGACCGGAGCCGCTCCTCCAGGTCGGGGATCAGCGCGGCGTCGGGGGCCGCGATCGTGATCTCGTCGGCGGCGTAACGCCCGTCGAGATCCCGGAGCCACGCGACGACGGCGTCGGCCTGCCCCGCCGCATCCTCCACGACCACCATCCGCTCGAGTGCGATCGGGAGCGGCACCGACTCCCACGCCGCGGGCACGATGCAGCCGAAGTCGTCGAAGGCGGCGTCGACGTCGGCGGCGCTCATCGTGGGTGGCGCGGCGACGAGGGCATCGCAGCCCTCTGGCAGGGCGGCCAGCAGGCTCCGTTGCAGCGGGTCGAGATCGACGGTGGCGACCAGCACGATCCGCCGGTCGCAGCGCACCTCGTGGTTCTCCAGTGCCCTCCGCCGCGCGGTCTGCCGGTCCCAGCGGTCGAGGGCGTGGAGCCGTGCCAGGTACTTTTCCTCGAGTCGGGCGAGGGCCTGCCAGCGATCGTGGTCGCCGAAGGCGGGGAGTTTGGCCTCGGCGGCCATGGCAAAACCGCTGAACCCCAAGCCATGGGCCGCCAGTTCACGGTGCAGGGAAACGATCCCCGCCGCCGTGTCGATCAGCCGCTCACCCGACGGTTCGGCCGTCGTGGGGTCGTCGAGGCCGGGGGCGAGGAGGGCCCGGTCGTGCGGCTTGGCCGTGGCGATCGCGCCGGCCCAGCAGAGGGTTTCAAGGAGGGTGTCGGTGAGGGGTTTGACTGGCGTGTAGAAGAACTCCGGCAGCTCGCCGGGCGTGGTCATGCGCGGCGGCACGAGCGTGAGCCGGCGGCAGGCCGCTTCCGCGATCAACAGTTCCACGAGGCGCTGGCCGGCGGCCCGGCCCGGGAGGACCACGAGATACCCAGACAAGTCGGCGCTGCCCGCCGCGGCGGAGCGCTCGCCGGCGGGGCGGCTCCCTGGGGCCGGGGCGTTCCTCACGGTGGCGTCGTTCGCGGTGGCAGCTTCGAGGAGCCACGCGGCCGCGGCCCGGAGGACTCCCGTGGCGGTGTCGAGGCGGTGCCTCCGGCAGGCGCCGCCGGGGGGAGACTCCGTGGGGGGCGCGGCGGCGTTTTCGGCGGCCATGGATCCTTCCAGCCGGGGTGTGGACGGGAGTATAGCGGCCCCCGGCGATCACGCCGGCACAAGCGCTGCGATCGCCTCCCCTTCGTCGGGCAGGAGCCGCAGGTCGGCCGCCGCGACCAGGTCGCCGAGCTGTCCGGGGCGGCGCGCGCCGACGATCGCCGCGGTCACTGCTGCATGCCCCAGCACCCAGGCCAGCGCCATCGCGCCGACGGCGACGCCGCGGTCGGCAGCCCGCGATCGGAGGCGCTCGACGAACGCGAGATGGGCGGAGAACCGCGGTTCCTGGAAAAGGGGATTTTTCTCTTTCCGCCAGTCGTCGGCCGGCAGGTCGCGGAACCGCTCAGGCGACCAGCTGCCGGTGAGCAGGCCCGACGCCATCGGGGAGTAGGCGAGCACGCCCACGCCGTGGGCCTGGCACCACGGGAGGATCTCCCCCTCGATGTCGCGCCGCAGCAGCGAGTAGGGGGGCTGGAGCGAGGTGACCGGGGCGATCGCTGCGGCGCGCTCGAGCTGGGCGACGTTGAAATTGCTGACCCCGATCCACCCGACCTTGCCGGCGGCGCGGAGCCGGGCACATTCCGCCCACCCCTCTTCGATCTCGTCGTCGGGTTCGGGCCAGTGGATTTGGTACAGGTCGATGCGCTCCACGCCGAGGCGCCGCAGGCTCGCCTCGCACTCGGCGCGAATGCTCGCCGCCGTGAGCCGTTTGCCCACCTCGCGCCGGTCGTTCCACACGCGACCGCATTTGGTGAACAGCAGCGGCCGGCGCGATGCGGGCACCGCGGCCAGCGCCCGGCGAATCACCTCCTCGGCATGGCCGAGCCCGTAGACCGGCGCCGTGTCGATCCAGTTGATCCCCAGGTCGAGGGCCTCGTGGATGGCGGCGATGCTGTCCGAATCGTCCTGGTGGCCCCAGGCGAACGGCCAACCGGCCCCGCCGATGGCCCAGCTCCCGAAGCCGAGCGGGGTGATCATCAGGTCGGAGCTGCCGAGGCGCCGGGTGTGCATGCATGTGCTCCGGGAACGATTGGGCCACTCGGGGGGTGAACGCCCGGGTGGCTGCGTCCCACCGGATGGCGGCCGCGCCACGGAGTGGCATGACTATCATGGTGGCGGGGAATGACGCGCTGTCGAGTGGCGGCGGATTTCCCCACCGCCCACGGTAGGCCATGATATGCGTCCGTGCTCCCCGCCCCCCCGGTTTGTGACCCGGCTGCTCGTCGGGGTGGGTCTGATGCCGCTGGGCATGGTGGGAACTGTCATGGCGGCGGAGCCGGGCCGGCCCATGGCGGCGGAGCCGGGCCGACCCGTCGGGACCCGGGTGGAGTGGACGGGGTCGCGGATCACCGGCACGCCCGAACCGCCCCCACCCTATGGCCACGAGGACGTCTTCCCCGGGCTGCGCTTCGACCATCCCACCGCGGTGGTGCGGATGCCGGGCACCGACCGCCTCGTGGTCACCGAGGAGAAGGGGAAGGTCTATTCGTTCCGCGTGCCGGACCCGGGAACGGCGGCCCGCGCCGACCTGGCGCTCGATCTGGGCGCGGTCCCCGGCCTCGACCACCTGTTCGACGTCGCCTTTCATCCACGGTTCACCACCAACCGCTTCTGCTACGTCGTCTACGCGCTCCAGCCGAAACTCGCCGACGGCACCCGCGTGTCGCGGTTCACCGTCTCCGCCACCGAGCCGCCCACGATCGACCCGGCCAGCGAGCAGGTGGTGATCACGTGGCTTTCCGGGGGGCACAACGGTAGCGCCCTCCGGTTCGGCCCCGACGGCATGCTCTACATCTCCGCTGGCGACAGCGGTGATGCCACGCCTCCCGATGCGGCGGGTACCGGCCAGTCGATCCACGACCTGCTGGCCTCGGTCCTGCGCATCGACGTCGATCGGGAGACCCCCGCCACCGCCACGACCCCGGCCCGGCCCTACGCGATCCCCGCCGACAACCCCTTCGTCCACCTGCCGGCGGCGCGCGGCGAGGTGTGGGCCTACGGGCTGCGGAATCCGTGGCGCATGTGCTTCGACCCGGCGGGGCGACTTCTCGTCGGGGACGTCGGCTGGGAAGTGTGGGAGATGCTCTACGACGTGAAGCGCGGGGGCAATTACGGCTGGAGCATCATGGAGGGGTCTCAGCCGGTGGTGGGCGACCGGGCCCGCGGACCCGAGCCGATCGAGCCGCCGCTGGTGGAGCATCCGCATACCGAGGCGCGGTCGATCACCGGTGGTTTCATTTCCATCGGCGACCGCCTCCCGGAACTGGCCGGGGCCTACGTCTACGGCGACTACGTCACCGGCCGGGTGTGGGGCCTGCGGTACGACGGCGAGCGCGTCACGTGGCACCGTGAGCTGGCCGACACGTCGCTGGCGATCTCCAGTTTCGGTGTCGATCATGCCGGTGACGTCCTCATCGTCGACTACGACAGCGGCACGCTCCACCGCCTCGTGCCCCGGCCGCCGGCTGCCGTGAACCGGGGCTTCCCCACCAGGCTGAGCGATACCGGCCTGTTCGCCGACACCGCCGCCCTCGTGGCCGCGCCGGGCGTGGTGCCCTACTCGATCAGTGCCGAGGCCTGGGCCGACGGGACCTCGGCGACGCGGCTTTTGGCCCTGCCGGGCACGGCCCGACTCACCCTCTACGACACCCAAAACCCGCAGCAGGGGTTCATCCGCGGCAAGTTCCGGTTTCCCGCCGACGGCGTGCTGGCGAAGACGGTGGGGTTGGAAACGCGGCCCGGTGACGCGGCGAGCTTCCGCCGCATCGAAACCCAGATCCTCCATTTCACCGGTGCCGACTGGTACGGCTACAGCTATCTGTGGAACGACGACCAGACCGATGCGGAACTGGCGCCCGCCGGAGGGACCACGGTGTCGCTCTCCATCGGCGCTGCCGACGGGTCGGAGCGCCCGCACCGCAGGTCGTACCGCGTTGCCAGCCGCACCGAGTGCCTGATGTGCCACACCACGCGGGGCGGATCGCTCTACGGGTTCACGCCGGCGCAGCTCAACCGTCCCGTGGCCCGACCGGCGACCGCACCGGGGGAACCCGGCATGGTCAATCAGTTGCGGCTCCTCGACGAACTCGGCCTCCTCGAACGGCCGCTCGACGAGAAGGTGACGCCGCCGGTCGACCCCTCCGACCCGGCCGCCGACCTCACGGCGCGGGCCCGCAGTTACCTGCAGATGAACTGCGCCCACTGCCATCTCCGCGGCGGCGGCGGGGCGTCGGACTTCGACGTCCGCCAGGACGTGCCCTTGGAGAAGACGAAACTCGTGGGCCTCGTGCCGAGCCACGGTGCCCTCGGGCTCGACGACGCGCGGGTCGTCACCGCCGGCGACCCCACGCGCTCCGTGCTCTACTACCGGATGGCCACCCTGGGGCGGGGGCGGATGCCGCACGTCGGTTCGACGGTCGTCGACGAGCGCGGCCTGCGCCTCGTCGGCGATTGGATCGCGGGCCTGCCACCGGCGGACGGTGCCACGCCCGCGCAGTCTGCCACGCTCCACCGGCCCCCCGCGGGGGCGACGCCGACGGCGGCGCTGGGGGTCCTGCGGGCCATCGAGTCGGGGTCGCTCGACCCCGCCGCGCGCACGGCCGCCATCGCCTGGGGCACCGGCCAGGCCGACCCGCAGGTGCGCGACCTGTTCCTCCGTTTCGTGCCGGAGGAGGAGCGTCCGCAGCGCCTCGGCCCGGAGATCGATGCCGCCGCCCTCCTGGCACTCAGTGGTGATGCCACGCGCGGTGAGCGCCTCTACGCGAGTGCCGCGATGACCTGCCGCGGCTGCCACCGCATCGGGACGGACGGGGGGGAGGTGGGCCCGGCTCTGGGTGACGTGGGGCGGCGGCTGACCCCCGCGCAGATCCTGGAGAGCCTCCTCGACCCGGCGAAGGTCATCGATCCGCGCTATGCCACCTGGTACGTCGAGACGACCGGCGGGCAGGTGCACACCGGCCTCCTCCGGGAGCGGTCCGATGCCCGGGTCGTGGTCCGCGATGCCCAGGGGCGCGACCATGCCGTGGCCCGTGACGAGATCGAGGTCTTCGTGCAGCAGCCGCAGTCGCTCATGCCCACGCAGCTCCTCAGCGACCTCACTGCCGCGGAGGCGGCCGACATCCTCGCCTACTTGCAGGGCTGCCGCTGACGGAGGACACCGCGGTACTCGTCGCCGCAGCGCCCGGTGGCCCGGTTGGTACGCTGTTCTGCTGGTGCTGTCCCCTCCTGACCGGGATCAACCATGCCGATCCGCCGTCGTGACGGTCGCGTCGCCTGCTTCGTCGCTCCCTGGTTCGTGGTGGGGACGGTGGCCGCCGCCCCGCCGACCGCGTTCGCGCCGCCGGGTGTGGGGCTCGCCGCCGAACTCGCCGCCGAGGATCGTGCCGCGCTCGTGGCCGATGTGGAGCGCATCGGTGACCCGGCTCGCGGCGCGGCGGTGTTCCACACCCGCCACCTGAGCTGCCTGCAGTGCCATGTGGCGGGGAAGGGCGTGTCACCGTTGGGGCCGAACCTGGCCGCGCTGCCGCCGGGCGTGGACCGCTCCCGCCTCGTGCCCCACCTCGTCGAGTCGATCCTCGAGCCGTCGGCCGTCATCCGCCCCGAGCACCGCGGCGTGACGATCATCACCACCGACGGGCGTGCCGTCACCGGCCTCGTCGGCAGCGAGAGCGCCGTGGCCGTCGTCGTCCGCGATGCGGCGACGGGGGGTGGCGAGACGACGATCCCGCGGGCGGAGATCGAGCAGCGCGTGCTGGCCACGGCGTCGCTGATGCCGGTGGGGTTGGCCAACCTCCTCGCCGACCGCCGCCAGTTCCTCGATCTGGTCCGCTATCTCGCCGACGTGGCGGTGGGGGGGGCGGAGCGGGCCGCGGCGCTCGTGCCCGATCCGGCCGTCCACGCCGCGCCGGCGCAGGCCGCCCATGAAGCGGAGATCGACCATGCTGCTTTCCTCGCCGACTGGGACGACCCCGAGCGCGCCGCGGGCGCCTTCCGGCGCGGAGCGGCGATCTACGCACGGGTGTGCGCCAACTGCCACGGCACGCGCGACGCGCCCGGGTCGCTCCCCACCGCGCCGCGCTTCGCCACCGGGACGCTGCGCCACGGCGCCGACCCCCACGCGATGTACCGCACGCTGACGACGGGCAACGGCCAGATGGTGGCGCAGTCGTGGATGGTGCCGGCCCAGAAGTACGACGTCATCCACTACATCCGTGAGGCGTTCCTCCGCGAGGGGAATCGGCGCTGGTACACGGCGGTCACGCCCGAGTATCTGGCGACGCTCCCCACGGGCATGTCGCGCGGCCCGGCGCCGGTGTCGCTCGAGCCGTGGCGGCTGCACGACTACGGTCCGTTCCTCGGCGGCTCGTTCGAGGCGGGCGACCGTGGCGACAACGTGGCGCGGAAGGGGCTGGCGGTGCGTCTCGACGCGGGGCCGGGGGGTGTGGGGCGCGGGCAGGCCTGGATCCTCCACGAGCTCGACACGCTGCGGATGGCGGCGTTCTGGACGGGCGACCGGTTCATCGACTGGGAGGGCATCAATTTCGACGGGCGGCACGGGCGCCATCCCCACGTCGCCGGCGACGTGCAGGCCGTCGTCCCCACGATGCCCGGTTGGGCCCACCCCGACACCGGGTCGTTCGCCGATCCCCGCCCCCGGGGCCGCGACGGCGAGCCCTACGGTCCGCTGCCACGCGACCACGGGCGCTTCCGGGCCCTGCACCACGTTGCCACGGCCGCGGGCCCGGCTGCGGAGCCGCGCTCGGCGGTCGTGCTCGACTACCTCGTGGGGTCGACGGAGGTCCTGGAGACGGCGGCCCTGGCACCGGCCCTGGACGTCGCCGGCGCCACCGTGCCGGTCGTCACCCGCTCGTTCTCCCTCGGCCCACGGCCGAAAGCGCTCGTGGTCCGGCTCGCCGCCGCGCCGGCGGGCGACCTTGTCGCAGCCGGCGGTCGGCCCGTGCGCGAGTGTGATCGTGGCCGACGGCTTCGTCGATCTCTCCATTCCCGAGGGGGATCAGCCGTTCGACGTGGCGGTGGCCGTGGCCGTGGCCGATGCCGGAGAGCTGGCCCGGCATGTCGCCGGACTCGCCGTGCCGCAGCCCCGGACGCTCGTCGGGCGCCCGGCGCCACTCCTGTGGCCGACGGTCGTGGAGACGGCGCTCGTGCCCGGAGTCGACACCGGACCCTTTGCCGTCGACACCCTGGCGGCACCGGAGGCGAATCCCTGGCAGGCGCAGATGCGGTTCTCGGGCCTCGACTTCACCGGCCCCGATGAGGCGGTGCTGTGCACCTGGGACGGCGACGTGTGGCGCGTCGGTGGGATCAAGGGAGCCGGGGGACCGCTCGCCTGGCGGCGGATCGCCACGGGGCTCTTCCAGCCGCTGGGCATCAAGGTGATCGGCGGGGTGATCCACGTCGCCTGCCGCGACCGCATCGCGAGGCTCGTCGACATCGACGGCGACGGGCTCACCGACCGCTACGAGACGTTCAACGACGACCACCAGGTGACCGAGCACTTCCACGAATTCGCGATGGGCCTGGAGACCGACGCGGCGGGGAACCTGTACTACGCCAAGAGCGCCCGCCACGCCCTCCCCGCCGTCGTGCCGCACCACGGGACGCTGCTCCGTGTCGCCGCCGACGGCTCGTCCACCACGATCGTCGCCAACGGCTTCCGTGCGGCCAACGGCGTGTGTGTCGAGCCCGACGGCACGTTCTGGGTGACCGACCAGGAGGGGCACTGGAACCCGAAGAACCGCATCAACCACGTCCGTCCCGGCGGCTTCTACGGCAACATGTTCGGGTGGCACGACGTCACCGACTCCAGTGACGCCGCCATGGATCCCCCCGCCTTCTGGATCACCAACGCCTTCGACCGCTCGCCAGCGGAGTTGCTCCGCGTGACCAGTCCGCGCTGGGACCCGATCACGGGCGGTCTCCTCGAACTCTCCTACGGGGAAGGGCGGGTCCATTTGGTGCTCATCGAGCCGGTGGCCGGGCGCCCGGGGCTGTCGCAGGGGGGGATGGTCCGGCTGCCGATCGCCGATCTCCCCACGGGGGTGATGCGCGGGCGCTTCGACCCCGTCGACGGCCAGCTCTACGCCTGCGGCCTCTTCGCCTGGGCGGGCAACCGCACCCAGCCCGGCGGGTTCTTCCGCATCCGGCGCACGGCGCAGCCGCTGCTCGTGCCGGTCGGTCTCCACGCCGCCCCGGGTGAGATCACCCTCACGTTCGCCGCGCCCCTCGATCCGGCCACGGCAGGCGCGCCGGCCGCCTGGCGGGTGCGGACCTGGGGGCTCGAGCGCAGTGCCCGGTACGGCTCCGATCACATCGACGAGGTCGGGCGGGAGGTTACGGCGGTCGACGTCTCGTCGGACGGTCGACGGATCACGCTCCGCGTTCCCGAACTGGCCGCCACCTGGTGCTACGCACTCGAGTGGTCGGTGCGGTCGGCGGCCGGGGAGCCCGTGGCCGGGCAACTCCACGGCACGCTCCACGCGCCGGGGGGGGCACCGTAGCTGCCCGTGGAAAAAGCGTCCGGATGTTTTTCCACGGGTTGCCCGCCGGCAGGCCGCTGCCGTGTTGCCCTTGACGTGTTGGGGAGCCGGCGCCAGTGCGCTATCATGGGCCCCGACCAGCCCCAGGCCCGAGCGATCGGCCGGGGAAAACCCGTTTTCCGGCCGAGGACAGCACCATGCCCAGGCATCGCCTCCAGTTCCCGCGAGGCCGGTCGGGCCGGGCCAGGTGGAACATCCTCCCTGGTGCCCTCCTCGCGATGGGCGCGGCCGCGGTCGCCGTCGTGGGGAGCGGATGCCGGATCGCGAGCGCAGCGGACCCCGCCGCCAACGCGGCCGACGAGCTGTTGGCGGCCTTCTTCCGCGAGCATCTCGACGCCAGTTTCGCCCTCCGCCCCGTCGAGGCCACGCTCCTCGGCGACCATCGCTTCGACCATCTCCTCGACGACCTCTCCCCCGCCGCCCGGCAGCGCTGGCTCGATCACTGGAAGAGCCAGCTCGCGAAGCTCGACGCCACCTTCGGCCGCGCCGATCTCTCGCCCGACGGCCGGCTCGACCGCGACATCCTCCGCGACGATCTCGTCCGCAACATCTGGCTCGCCGAGAACGAGCAGCCCTTCGTCCACGACGCGCGGGTCTACGGCACCTACACCACCGACAGCGTGTTCTCCCTCCTCACCCAGTCGACGCTGCCGCGGGAAACCAACATCACCAATGCCATCGCGCGGATGAAGCTCATCCCCGCGGTGCTGGAGGTGGCCCGTACCGAGCTCACCGATCCTGCCCCGACGATGCTCGAGACGGCGATCCAGCAGAACCGCGGGTCGATCGCCTTCTACGAGCGCCAGCTCTTCGATCTCTGCGGCGACACGCCGCAGCTTCCCGCCCTGCGCGCCGCCGCCGCCCCGGTGGTCGCGGCCCTCGAGCGTCACCAGGCGTTCCTGGAGAAGGAACTGCTCCCCAAGGCCCGCGGCCCGTGGCGGCTGGGGCGGGAGAAGTTCTCCCGGAAGCTGGAGTTGGTCCTCGACATGGGGTGGGATGCCGAGCGCGTCATCGCCGAAGCACGCCGGGAATTCGACCGGGTCCGGCACGACATGGCCTTCGTGTCGCGACAGGCGTGGCACCGCTCCTTCCCCCGGGAGCCGGTGCCACCCGACGACGAGGCCGGGCGCCGCACCCTGATCGCCCGCGTGGTCGCGGCCGTGAACCAGGACCACGGTCCGCCGGAGACGCTCGTGCGCGACGCCCGGGAGACGGTGGCGGGATTGTGCGACTTCATCCGCACCCACGACATCCTCCGCCTCCCCGATCCGGACCGCTGCCGGATCGTCGAGATGCCGGAGTTCCGCCGTGGCAACTCTCTGGCCTACCTGGAGAACGCCCTGCCCCTCGACCCGCAGGGGGCGAGCACCTACGCCATCAGCCCGCCCCCCGCCACGTGGGATGCGGCCCGCGTGCGGAGCTTCCTCGAGGAATACAACCGGCAGATGCTCCGCATCCTCACGATCCACGAGGCCTATCCCGGCCACTACGTGCAACTCGAATGGTCGAACCGCTGCCCGTCGCTGATCCGTCGCGTGCTCCAGTCGGGGACGTTCATCGAGGGCTGGGCGGTCTACACCGAGCAGATGATGCTCGACCAGGGATACGGCGGCGGAGATCCGGCGCTGCGGCTGATGCAGCTCAAGTTCTTCCTCCGCGCTGTCGCCAACGCGATCCTCGATCACGGGATGCACTGCGAAGAGTGGAGCGACGAGCGCGCCCTCGCCTTCCTCATGGACGAGGCGTTCCAGTCGGAGGGGGAGGCGCGCCTGAAGATCGTGCGGGCCAAACAGAGCTCGGTGCAACTCTCCACCTACTTCGCCGGCCGCACCGCCCACCATCGACTCCGGCAGGAGATCCAGCGTGAGCAGGGCGCGGGTTTCGACCTGGGCCGCTACCACGAGGCGGTGCTGGGGAACGGGTCGGTGCCGGTGAAATACCTGCCGCAGTTGGTGCGCGAGCGCCTCGCGCAGCCGCGCTGACCGGCGGCGCGTGGTCAGTGCAGGGGGCCCAGGCCCAAGTCCCCGCGCTGCCGGTTCACGAGCGCCAGCGCCGCTGGTTCCCGGGCGACGAGGCGCACCAGTTGCGTGGGGCTGACGGCGAGGCGCGGGGCGGCGTCGCGGGGTTCCCACCCCGCCGCCGCGAGGCTGTCGAGGGCCTCGGCGAGAAGCGTGGCGAAGTCGAAATGCGCCGTCGCCACCGTGATCCGCCCGGCGCGGACCCGGCCTTGCCACAGGGCCGACGGCGGTGTCGTCGGGCCGGGGAGCGGGGCGGAGCGGAGCCCCACGGCGAGCTTGAGCCGCAGCCGCCCCAGGGCGACCGCGCGGTTCTCGGCCTGGCTGCGCCGTTCCGACCCCTCGGCGCCGAGCCCCGTGGGCGGATGGCGGAGGATCACGGCCGTCTCCACCTTGTTGCGATGCTGCCCGCCGGGGCCGCTGCGCCGTGAGCGCGACTCCGTGCAGGCCGCCAGGAGGACGGCGGGAGGCAAGGCGGCGGGGTGCGGGGCGGACTCGTTCATCGCGAGGGACGAGGGGGCCGGGCCCCGGTCGCGGCGCCGGGCGACGTGAGCAGGCTGTGGACAAACAGCCTGCGGCACCTCATGGATGAGGTGCCGGGAGCGCAACTCCGGTGAAAACCACAGGTTTCCGTGTGGCCGAAGGCCAAGGATGGACTTTGGCCACGGGCTGTCAGGGCAGTTCCTTGAAGCGCACGTTCCGCCAGCGCACCTGGTAGGGACCGGTCCCCTTGGCGATGCCGTGCACCTGGAAGCCGATGTGCCCCTCCGGATCGTGCGGCTGGCGGAAGTCGGCGGTGGGCACGCCATTGATCCAACTCCGGTAGTGGTCCCCCTCGACCACGATCCGGTAGGCGTTCCAATCGCCCTTGCGGAAGGCCTTGGTGGCAGCCTCGGTGCGGACGGCATCGGTCTTGGTGAGGATGCTCCACCAGGTGCCGCGCCGGGCCTCGTCGTAGAAGTTGCCGGCGGTGCCGTCGATGGCGATCTCGCACTGCGGGCCGTAGAGCCGACCGGCCGGCAGCTTGCCACCGGCTCCCTCGGGCTGCTCCCCCTCGGTGGCGATGTGACTGCGCACCTGGACACCGGAGTTGAGCTGGTCGTCGACGTTGACCTCGAACTGCAGTTCGAAGTTCTTCACCGGCTTCTTCGTGGCGAGGAACGTGTTGGGACTGCCCTCGGTGGTGCGGCCGACGAGGACTCCGTCCTGCACCACGTAAGTGGCCGACCCGCTCACCACCTGGAAGTCGTCGAGTGTGCCGTCGGCGAACCAGCGGACGAAGCCGGTGTCGTCGGCCCGGGCGCTGGCCAGGCAGAGCGCGGGGAGCAGGGCGAGGAGCAGGTGGCAGCGGTGCATGGGGGGTCTCCTGGGGGAAGGCGAAGGGTCGGGAATGATCCGGAAGGGGCTTTCAGCCCGGCGGGCCGAAGCCGAACTCGGCCTCTTCACGCGCCGCCTGCTCACGCCGCGCCTGTTCCACGCGGGCCCGCTCCGCTTCGGCAGCGCGGAGGCGGGCTTCACGGAGAGCCGCGCTGTCGTCGCCCGCGGTTCTTCCGCGGGGCTGGCTGGTCTCCGCGGGAGCGTCTCCGCCATGTCCCGGGCCGCGGTCGCGTCCGCCCCGTCGGCGGCGGGCGCGCGGCTGGTCGGTGGCCGGCTCGCCCGGTTCGGGGAACCCCGGAAAATCCGGTCCCGGCCGGTCGGTCGCCGACGCCGGGCCGGAGAAACGCTCGATCACCAGCGGGTCGTGGGCCGTGACGTCGCCGATCCGCAGGCCGGCACGGCCGGAGAGGAGGTCGTCCACCAGGGGGCCGACCACCTCGGCGCGCCAGCCCGTGGCGAGCACGGGATCGCGGTCGCCGTTGTGGTAGCCGAGCTTCCAGGCAAGCAGGTCGCGCATGTCGCCCGCCGTGCCCACCAGTGCCGGGGCGATGGACATCTGCCGGCACATTCCCGTGATCGCCGTGACGAGGAACTGCCCGAGCACCGCCAATTGGGCGGGCGGGGCCCGGAAGCGCTCGCCCCCGGGGCATTCCTCTTCCGGCAGTTCGAGGCCGCGTTCCACCGCCGCGCACAGCCCCTTCATGATGTGGCGCAGGTCCGACCGCTGCATGCCGCGGATCGACCCGATACCGGCGGGGTCGGCGCTCTTCCGCTTGCACAGTTCCACCAGCAGGTCGTCGCGCAGCACCCGCTTGGGCGGCATGTCGCGTTCGGCGGCGACGGCGTCGCGCCAGTGCCACAGTTCGCGGGCCACTGCCAGTTCGCGGCGCGACAGCCCGTTGAGCCCGGAGATCCGCCGCCAGCGCTTGCGCGTGAAGCTCTCCGCCACGTCGTCCTGCCAGGTGGCCATCTCCTCTTCCATCCAGGCGCGGCGGCCGAATCGCGTCAGGCGGTCTTCGAGCCGGCGCCACACCGCCTCCAGGTGGCGGACGTCGTCGAGGGCGTAGTCGAGCTGGGCCTGGGAAAGGGGGCGCTTTCGCCAGTCGGTGCGTGTCTCCCCCTTGTTGGTCTGGACGTTGAGGACGCGCCGCACGAGGGCGCCGTACCCGGCCGGGTACTCGTGATCCACGAGCCCGGCCGCCACCTGCACGTCGAAGAGCCGCGCCGGGCGCTCCCCGAGGGCATGGAGGATGAACCCCATCTCCTCCCGGCCGGCGTGGACGATCGTGGTCCGGTCGGGCTCGAGGAACAGCTCCCAGAAGGCATCCAGGTCGCGGACCGCCAGGGCGTCGATCACCGCCAGGGTGCCCGGGGCGGCCACCTGCACCAGGCACAACTGGCTGCGGTAGGTGTGCTCCGACACGAACTCGGTGTCGAAGGCCACGTGGGGCTGGTCGGCGAGCCGGCGCACGATCTGCTCGAGCCCTTGGTCGGTGGTCACGTGCTCGAAGGTGGAGGAGGGGGGCATGCGGGGTGTGTGACCGGGGGAGGAGCGGCGGTGTCACCGCGACGGCGGCGACCGGGAGACGCTTCAGAGGAACAGGAAGGAGACGAGGACGAAGATCGGCAGCAGCACGCCGAAGCTGTAGAGCAGGTAGCCGAAGAAACTCGGCATCCGCACTCCGGACTGCTCGGCGATCGCCTTGACCATGAAATTGGGGCCGTTGCCGATGTAGGTCATCGCCCCGAGGAACACCGCCCCGAGGCTGATCGCCGCCAGCCGGCCCACCTCGACGCCGGCCATCGTGGGGCCGGTGGCCGGGAGGCCCTGGGCGGCCTTGAAGAACACGAGGTAGGTCGGGGCGTTGTCGAGGACGGCCGACAGGCTCCCGGTGGCCCAGAAGAACGACCGGGCGGAATCGAGCCCGAGCTGGGCGCCGCGTTCCGCGAGGATCGCCAGCGCCGGCTGCATGCAGACGAAGATCCCCAGGAACAGCGCGGCCACCTCGAGGATGGCGGCGTACGTGAAGCCGTTCCGGCGGCGGACGTCGCCACTCCCCAGGGCCAGCGACAGGGCGACGAGGCCGAGGAGCACCACCTCGCGGAGGTACACCCAGGGATGCCAAGCGCTGCCGGGGAACGGCTGCGACGGGTCGAGGAGGGCCACCGCGGCGATCACGGCCGCCATCAACAGGGCGTTGGGCCACAGGCCACTGATCCGCAGCCGCGTGGCGGAGCGGACGTCGCGGCGCACGTCGCCGAAGGTCTCCTGCGGATGGGCGATGAACGTGTCCCAGGCCCAGTAGACCGCCAGGAGGAGGCCATTGGTCACCAGCCACGGCTTCCACAGCGAGAGCGTCCAGAGGAACTCGACCCCCTCGAGGTAGCCGAGGAACAGTGGCGGGTCGCCGATCGGCAGCAGCAGGCCGCCGCAATTGCAGACGACGAAGATGAAGAACACCAGGGTGTGCGCCACCCGTTTCCGCTCGCTGTTGGTGTCGAGGAGCGATCGCACCAGCAGCATCGCGGCGCCGGTGGTGCCGACGAGGCTGGCGATCAGCCCCCCGATGGCGATGAACAGCGTGTTGACGGTGGGGGTGGCGACGAGGTCCCCCTGGATGCGCACCCCGCCGGTGATCGTGTAGAGGGCGAAGAGCAGCGTGATGAACGGGATGTACTCGGCCAACAGGGCGTTGATGAGCACGGCCCCGCCGAGGCCCCACGAAGGCCCACCCGGCGCCGGCGCGGCGACGGCGTGGGCCGGGAAATGGATGTCGAGGGGATGGCGGTGGAGAAGCGTGTAGTAGGCCAGCGTGATCAGGGCCAGCACACCCGCCACGAGCAGTTTGCTCGTGTTGTGCTCCCACCAGTGGGCCAGGCCACCGGTCAATGGGAAGACGGCGATGGCCCCCAGCAGGGCTGCGAACGGCAGCACGGTCCAGAGGGGCGGCGCTGGCGCCCGAAGGGTGTGCTTCGCGGCGTGATCCGGCCCATGGTCACCGATGGCGGCGTGACCGGGAGCATGGCCGTCGGACGCATCGGCTTGTGCGGCCACGATCAAGTCGCGACCATGCTGGGGTATGCCGAAGACGGTGGCGACGGCATACACCGCCAGGGCGAGGAGCAGCCCGGCGAGGACGCGGGCACCCGGATCGACACTGCCGGGCCCCTGGCTCGAGGAACCCTGATGCCTGGCACCGCGGAACGGGGCGGCCGATTGCGGGGCGGCGATACGGTGTTCCGCGTCGGAATGCATGACTGGAGCGGTTGCGGGATGGTGGGGTGAGGGGAGCGAGGGGGCGGTGAGCGGTAGCCGTGCGCCCGGGGCAGTGGTCCGAATCTCGATGGTCCGAGTCTCTTGGGCCGAATCTCGTGGGCAGGATGCGGGGGGTCCGTCAACAGACGGCGACCCGGGGAGCGGGGCCGATGACGGAGCAGCAGGCGACCACGGATCCAGATCGTACGCCTCCGGGAGGCCCCGCGGAAGGTGGAAGGGCCGTCTGGCTACGGGCCAATCCTCGGCCGGTGTGGGTGGCGACCGTGGCCCAACTGGTCGCCGTAGGGGGCGCGTGGGCCCTCGTCTCGGCCCTCGCCCGGCTGCCGCCGTGGGGGCCGTGGAGCGGCCCGGCGGTGGGGCTGGCACTCGTGGTGATCGGGTTGGTCGGCGCGTGCGTCGCGGGCGCCTGGCTCGCCCTCCGTCCGCGCGTGGAGCAACGCGCCGGTCGGCTCCGGGTGCGGCTGGCGGCAGGCACCGTCACGGACCTGCCGGTGGAGGTGGTGGAGTGCTTTTTTCTGGGATCCGATCCGGTCGTCGCCGCGCGACCCAGGGTGAACCCGGGGCGGGCACCGGGCGAC
>RFRL01000021.1 GCA_009924545.1 Planctomycetia bacterium
TACGAGAGGATTTGGAAGGACGTTCCTCTGGTGTTCCAGTTGTCGCGCTAGCGGCACGGCTGGATAGCTAAGAACGGAACGGATAAACGCTGAAAGCATATAAGCGTGAAGCCCGCCCCAAGATCAGGTTTCGTAGGGCGCAAGCCCGAAAGTCCCCTGGAAGACGACCAGGTTGATAGGCCGGACGTGTACGTGCAGCAATGCACTGAGCTAACCGGTACTAACGGACGAATGCTTGGCCACCCGTATCGATTGCTTGCCACGAGCGCAGTCGTCAACGGCAACCGGGTTTCGACCCGGTAGCCATGGCGCTGCCTGCCAGCTACCACAACCACCGTACAACCGCCGGGGCGGCACATGCCCGGTGGAACCGAATTTCCGGTGACCATATCTGAAAGGTCACACCCGTTCCCATCCCGAACACGGTAGTTAAGCTTTCAGAGCCGATGGTAGTACCAAAAGTGCGAGAGTAGGTATCGCCGGAATCTTTCACGAGCGGCCCCCGGGGTGATCAACCCCGGGGGCCGTTTCTTTTTGGTTGTTTCGGTTTTGTGGTGGCCGTTTCGCTTCGTCCGGATCGGGCGACTCAGTCCCCCGAGGGGCTCATCCGGGCATCGAGCCGGTCGAGCAATCGCCGGATCGTGGTCAGGGGCAGGCCCACGACGTTGTCGGCGGCACCGCGGACGACCTCCAGGGGGAGTTGGTCGTCCTGGAGTCCGCAGGCCCCCGCCTTGCCCCGCCACAATCCCGCATCGAGATACCACTCGAGAAACGTTTCGTCGAGGCGCCCCATCTCGAGTTCGCTCTCCTCGGTGCCCAGTTCCGGGTCCATTCCGGGCAGATGCCACAGGCAGGCGGCCGAGACCACGCGGTGGCGACGACTGGAGAGAGCCAGGAGCATCCGCCGGGCATCCTCCCGGTCACGCGGTTGGCCCAGGGCGATCCCGTCGACTTCGCTCAGGGTATCGCAGGCCAGGAGTATCCCCGTGATGCCGGTGGCGGCGACGGCCCGGGCCTTGGCAAGGGCCAGTCGCGACACATAGTCCTCGAGAGCTTCGCCCGTGGCGCGGGGTGGCTGGCTGGCTTCCACCTCCTCCGGGGCGGGGACCACGGTCACCGCCCAACCCTCGGCCTCGGCGAGAGCACGGCGCCGTGGGGAACGGCTTGCAAGCACGATCGCGCGACGCGAGGCTGTGGGCATGGCTGCGGATGGAGCGGGAGTCGAGATCCTGTTCGAGGATGACGCCGTGATCGGTCTGGTCAAGCCTGCCGGCCTGGCGACCGCCAACGCCCCACGCGGGGTGCCCAGCCTGTTTACCCTGCTCGCTGCCCGGCGGCCGGGCGCATTCCTGGGGGTGGTCAGTCGCCTCGACCAGCCCGTGTCCGGCGTCGTCGTCCTGGCCTGCAGTACGGCTGCCGCCGCCGACCTCGCCCGCCAGTTCCGCGACCGGACGGTGGCGAAGACCTATCTGGCGGTGGTGGAGGGGCGTTTTCCCGCCGCGCTCGGCACGTGGGTGGAGTGGGTCGACCACCTCCCGGTAGCCGAAGAGCAGGGCCAGCAGGATCCCCGCGGACAGGGGTGGAATCGCGGTCCGCAAGGAGATGGGGCGGAGGAGACGGTGTCGCGGGAGGCACGCCTCCGGGCCCGGGTGGTCCGCCGGGCCGGCGAGGTGTCGCTGGTGGAGTTGTGCCCGATCACCGGTCGGAAACACCAACTGCGCGTCCAGTTGGCGATGCGGAAATGCCCGATCGTCGGCGATCGGCGGTACGGGGCACGGCTGCCGTTTCCCTCCGGGATCGCCCTCCACGCCCTCCGGCTCGGTTTTCGCCATCCCCTGACCGGCGAACCGCTGTCGCTCGCGGCCGACCCACCGGCCGGCTGGCGGCAGCGGTTCCCGGCCCTCCTTCCCTTCACAGCAGGTTGACGCGATGGCCACGGACGGCGCCGATCCCCCCGATGCCGGCTCACCGCGCGACGGCGCTGCGGGCCCGCCACGGCCCGCGCCCCGTTTCCGCAGCACTGCCCTGGCCAGCACCTTGGTGGAGTCGGCGGCGCTCGACGCGGCCGAGGCCGACGTGCGCGTCGTGCTCGACGAGGCCCGGGTCCCGCTGGACGAATGGGATCGGGCCGTGGCCGACCGTTTGGTGGAGATGAAAGTCCTGACGCGGTTCCAGGCCACGGAAATGCTCGCCGGGCGCCGCAAACTCACGCTCGGTCAGTACCGGATCCTCGATGTCCTTGGTCAGGGGGGGATGGGGCAGGTGTTCCGGGCAGAGCACGCCATGATGGGGCGCGAGGTGGCGGTGAAGGTCCTGCCGCGAACCAAGTCGACACCCGACACCGAGGCCGCCTTCCGCCGCGAGATCCGCATGCTCGGGCGACTCGATCACGAAAACCTCGTCCGGGCGCTCGATGCCGGCCATGACGGCAAGGTGTATTACCTCGTCACCGAGCTGATCCAAGGTGTCGATCTCCGCAAGCAGGTGCTCAAGTACGGCACGCTCGACGAGACGCAGGCCGCTCACGTGGCCATCCAGGTCGCCCGCGGCCTTGCCTACGCCCACAGCCAGGGGATGGTGCACCGCGACGTCAAACCGGGCAACATCCTCGTCACCGCCGAAGGCCGGGCCAAGCTCCTCGACGTCGGCTTGGCAGGCTCGGTTCTGGAGTCAGAATCGACGCGGTTGGGGCGGGTGGTGGGCACGATCGACTACATGGCCCCGGAGCAGATTCGCTCCGCCGACACGGCGGGGCCTGCGGCCGACGTCTATGGGCTGGGCTGCACACTGTTCTTCAGTCTCTCCGGCCAGGTGCCGTTCCCCGGCGGCACGCAGAAGGAGAAGGCCCGCCGGCAACTGCAGGAGATGCCCCAGCCGATCCACGAACTGGCTCCCCACGTGAGTTCGCGGTTCTGCATGCTCATCGAGGCGATGATGCGGAAGGATCCCGTCGAACGGGTGGCGACCGCCGAGCAGGTGATCGAACGGCTGCGTCCCTGGGTGGAGGATCCGCCCGCCCCCCTGCCGCGCACGCCGCTGCCCCGGTCGGGGCGTCCGGGGCGGACCCCCGCGAACCACCGGGCTTCAGCGGCGAACGTCAGCCGGCGCTCGTCGGCTTTCAACCGCGAGTTGTTCGACCAGTTGCTGGCGCCGGCGCTGCCGAGCGAGCCGACGGGCCTGTCGTCGGGCACCTACACCCCGTCGCTCCCGATCCCGATCGAGCCCCGGCCGAGGCCGCACGATGCCGGTCTGGTGGAGGTGTTCGCCGACGCCCGGGGCTGGTTTTGGCGGACAGGGGTGGGGCGTATCACCGCCCACCTGCCCCAGTCGATCGCCGTTGCAGGCACGGTGGGGATCGCCTTCGCGGTGGCCGTGTCCCTGGGGCATTTGGTGGCACCGGTGCTGGCACTGCGCGTGGTGGGCCAGACCTCCGCGGCCACCCTCGGGTGTACGGTTTTCTTGGTCCTCCTCGCGATCCAGTGCCTGTTGGCGCTGGCGGCTGGCGATCCCGCGGACTGAACCGCCCGGCGGTGATGGCCCGGCGCGGATTGACACCGCAGGGAAATCAATTCCAATGCGGGGCCGCGATGGACAGGTAGCTCAGTTGGTAGAGCAACGGACTGAAAATCCGTGTGTCGCCGGTTCGATTCCGGCCCTGTCCACTTGAAGGGAAGCCGGTCGCGCGGGCTTCGAAAACAGCGGCCAAGCATACACCGCGGCCGGGGAATCACCCGCAAACACCGCTGCGATCATGCCTCAAAACCACGGCACGCTTCGGCATGTGGCTTGAAACCACGACTTATTCAAAACCCGATACGTGAAAACCATGACGTGAAAACCACGACGTGAAAAAATGCGTCGGGAGAAAAATAGAAAAGTACATTCAGCGGGAATTCAACGTAAACGAAATTGAATTCAGCGGAAAGAAACACAGCGGAAAGAAATACAAATACAGAGGGCGATGCCAGCGCGTGCCGGCATCGCCCTCTTGTTTTTTCGCCGCCCCGAAAACCTGCCAATCGACCCCGGCCGTTCTGCCGGTCAGTTCGCGACCATCGACTTCAGGGTCTTGAGGGCCCGGACGCGGACCTTGACGCTCGCCGGCTTGGCCGGCCGGTCCTGAAGTTCACCCGTGAACGGATTTTTCACACCCTTCTGGGCCGGGCGAGCGGGCACCTTGCGGCGCTCGATCTTCACCAGACCGGGGATCGAAAACACGCCGACGTTCCCCTTGAGAGCCTTCTGGATCTCGTTGTGGAGCGCTTCCATCACCGCCACGACGTCCTTCTTGGGAAGGTTCGTCGACTCCGAGATGCTCCGCATGATCTCGGTCTTTGTCATCGGCTTGTTGCCCGACTTCTTCGCCATCACCACTGCCTCCGCGGGAAAAGAAATGAAAGGTCGAGTGCGGCGGAAAGCCCACCGCAGAATCGTGAAAACCGGCACAGTCGTGCCAAAAGCGTGCGGAGATTAGACGCACTGAAAAACAAAATGCAAACGAAAACCCCGTTTTTTCCGCGGGAAATCCCCCCGACTCCCAATGGCGACGGGGCCCTGGCCTGCTCCGTGAACTTGCTGCCCGACGCCGACCGGACCTAAGATGTGGAGCACATGAAGAACGCCGCGACCGTCTTCGCCGGGGCGGGAATCGGCTCCGCTGGTGGGGTTTGACCGGTTGAATCACGGGCGCTGCCCGCTGCCGCGCCGGCGTCCTGAAAGACGATTCATGGCTCACTCATGCCCTTCCGGGCGGCCTCCGACCGCGGCCGATCGGTCGCTGGGCGCGAGCAGTGATGCCCCCGGAGGGCGGCAAGTGCACCCCTCTCCTCCGAGGGGTCTGCTGGTGCTCCGGAGGCTCGGCCGAGGCGGACCCTGTCGGGCCGTCCCGTCCGCGAGACGCGGTCAGCGAGTGGCCGCCGGGCCGCGGGGCTGCTGGCGTCGACCGGGGATTCCCATCGGCCCATCTTCGCTGGAGGGGGGCAGCCCGTGGTTTCACGGCCTCCTCGCCCTCTTCTTCGTCGCCGGATGGGGGAGCGGTCGCGCGGTCGGGCAGCAGATCCCGCTGCCGCAGCGCGAACTCGCTGCCCCTCAGGAAGACGGCGAGGGGACCGAGCCGGAAGAAGGCGGCGGCGTTTCTTTTCCCACCGACCGCCGCCGCGAGCGGCAGCTCGAACAGGCCCGCCGGTTGATCGAGAACGCGCGGTGGAGTGACGTCGCCACGCTGCTCGACGGGATCCTCGAAGCCGACCGTGACTTCTTCTACCGCCCCGCTGCGGGCGAGACGACGTGGCGGAGTGTGAAGAGCGAGGCCGCGCGGCTCCTCGGCGAACTCCCCCCGGCGGGACGCGAGGCCTACCAACTGCAGTTCCGCGCCCGGGCCGAGCGAGCCCTGGCGGAGGCGGTGGCGCTCAACGACCAGGAGGGGGTGGTGGCGGTCGCCCGCCGCTGGTTCCAGACACCCGCGGGGAGGCGCGCCACGCTGTTGTCGGCGATGGAGGCATTCGAGTCGGGGCAACCGCTGGCGGCGGCGGCAGGACTCGAGCGGCTTGCCCTGGCTGCCGATGCCGCCACGTTCGAGCCGGCGCTGTCGGTGCTCCGCGCTGCGGCGCTGTGGCGGGCCGGCGAGCGGTCGGCCGCCACGACGGCGCTCGAAGCCGCGCGGACGCGCGGAGCGACGGTGGTGCGGCTCGGGGGGCGCGACATGCCGCTGACCTTTCCGGGAGGTGGAGCGAACGACTGGCTCGCCAGCGCGCTGGGCGAACCGCCGGTGACGGCGATCCGCCGCGAGCAGGAATGGTGGTTGGCGCGGGGCGATTCCGCGCGCAACGCGGTCGTCGACGCTTCGCGACCGTTGCTCGTGCCGCGCTACCGCGTCCCGCTCTCGCGGCATCCGGAGGAGAGCCGGTTGCTCGAGCGGCGGCGTCGGCAGGCGGCCGACCGGGAGGCGGTGCAGTGGCCTGCCGGTGGCGCCTTGGCGGTCGACGGCCGGCTGCTCGTGCGGTCGCCCCTCGGGCTGCTGGCGGTCGATTTCGCGACCGGCAAACGCGTCTGGCTGCAGCCGGCGGGAAGCACGGCGGCGTTCCTCGACAATGCCGACGGGCCCGACGAGGGGGCAGGCCGCGACCAGGTGCCGGCGTCGGTGCGGAGCGTGTTCGACGACGCCACGGCAGGCGGCCTCTCCAGCGACGGGCGCCTGGTGTTCGCCGTGGAGCCCGATCCCGCGACGTTGGCGGCGCAGGCGGGGCAGCTCGAGGCGCGGTTCAACGGGCTCTCGGTGGCCGAGTCGGCGACGGGCAACGCCCTTGCTGCCTACGAAGTCACGGGGCGGGGGCGGCAGGTGTGGCGGCTGCCGCGTCCCGCCGCAGAGCGTCCCGCCGGCAAACCCGCAGTCGACCCCACCGGTGCGTTGCCTCCCGGGGCGGTGCCCGGCGGGCAGTACCTCGGCGTGCCATTGCCGCTCGGGGAGCAGTTGTTCGTCATCGTCGAGGAGAAGGGAGAGATCCGTCTCGACGTGCTCGAGGCGGCCACGGGCGACACCGCCTGGACCCAGCCCCTGGCGGTCCTCGACGAGGAGCTCGCCATGGATGGTGCCGCGGTGCGGCAGCGGCGTTTGGCAGGCCTCTCCCCCTCGTTCGCGGAAGGGGTGCTCGTCTGTCCGACCGGTGCCGGTGCGGTGGTGGCGGTCGATCTGGCCAACCGCACGTTGCTGTGGGCCTACGGCTACACCCGTCCCGCCATCTCCGAGGGAATGGTGCTTCCCAATGGCATGCGCATCCGGCGCGGCCTCAATGCCCGGATCGTCATCAACGGCCAGCTGATCGGCGGCGCGCAAGGCAGCGCCGCACGCGCATCGGGCTGGCGCGACGCCACGGCCATCGTCGCCGGCGGTCGCGTGATCGTCACGCCACCCGATTCCGACGAGTTGCACTGCATCGACCTGCGGGGCGGAACGCTGCTGTGGCGGCGCCCGCGCGGGGACGGCTGTCAGGTCGCCGGGGTGACGGGCGACGCCGTGGTGGTGGTGCACGCGCACTCCGTCGACGTGCTCGCGCTTCGCGACGGGAAGAGCCGGCTCCAGAATCCGGTGGACTTCGAAACCGCCAGCCCCAGCGGTCGGGGGGTACTCACCGGTGGCCATCTCTTCCTGCCACTCGACACACCCGAGGTGGTGGACATCGACCTGGGGCAGGGGCGGATCATCGGCCGCTCCCCCTCCCGCGGGGGCGCTGTGCCGGGCAACCTCGTCGCCTACCGCGGGGAGGTCATCTCCCAGGGTGTGGATTCACTCGATGTGTTTCACCAGTCGGCCGCCCTCCAGGAAAAGTTGCAGACCGCGGCCCTCGGGGCGCCCCGGAGCCCGGTCTGGGCCGGGCAGCTCGCCCTCGACGCCGGCGACGTGACGGGCGGGTTGCGGGCGATCCTCCGGGCGCGCCAGGCCGACCCCGCGGCCGTGCCGGAGGCCGTGGTCGCCGATGCCATGCTGTTCGCGCTGGGGAATGACTTCGCCGCCGCGGCGCCGATGTGGCGGGAGAGTGTCGCCGCGGCTGCCCTCGATCCCGGGTCCGCTCCCGCCTCCGCGCGGCAGCTGCGCATCGCTGCCGACGGCTATCTGCGGACGGGCGACGCCGACAACGCCTGGTGGGCCTGCGAGCAGTCGCTCAACCCGCTCGCCGGTGCGGCACACGCAGCAGGCGACGAGGGCCCGGGGCTCGTGGAGGACCCCACCGACCGGGCCCTCGCCTCGGCCGGACGGCGCTGGCTCAATGGCTGCCTGGCCGTAATCCTCACCGCTGCGTCGCCGGACCTCCGCACGCGGATCGATCGGCGTGTCGCGGAGTCGTTGGCGGCGATCGGAGCGGAATCCGACGCTCTCGCGCGGGCCAACCGGCTCGAGGACTTTCTCACGGTCTTCGGCAGCCACCCTGCGGCAGGGCCGGCCCGCCAGCAACTTATCGACACGCTGGCGCTGCAGGTCCGGTCGGCCGCCGCCGGGGATGCCTCGCGCGGGTTGCTCCTCCGCGCGGAGTTGCTCCGGGCCGCGGGTGAGCCGGCCTCGGCGGCGGACGTGGCCGCTTCCGAACCCGACACCGCCCAAGCCTGGCCGTTGGGCCGGGTGGTCGAGCGGCGGGGCGCGGGGGGCCGTGGTGATGATCCGGCCCGGCAGGCGCGCGTGGTGATGCTGGCGGTGGCCGATGGCGGACGTGGCGCCTTCCCCGGGATGCGGATCGGCTACGACATGCAGCAGTTGCGCATGTTCGCGATCGACCGTCATGGCCAGCGGCTCGGCGACCTGTTCGACCGCTCGGCGACGCAATTGGCGGGGGTCATCAGCCCGCACATGCTCGAGGCCACGGCGGTGGGGCGCGTGGTGGTGATCCGATCGGGGTCGCTGGTGGCAGCCTTCGAACTCTCGGGGGATCCCGCCCTGCCCAACCGGCGGCTGTGGATGCTCACCGACCTCTCCCGTGCCGCGGCGGAACTGCCGGTTGTCAACGTGGGGCGTCTGGTGGGGGGGCGCGGCATCCGCGGAGCGAACGTGCCCCTCGGCATGCGCGTCCGGGAGCCGGACGAGGCGAATCCGCGCGAGGAGTTGCAACTCGGCCCGGCCCAGGCCAGCGGCGTGCCGCTGCGCGTGGGGGCCACGGTGGAGGTCCACGATCCGGTCAGCGGGGCCCTGCTCTGGGAACGGCACCGTGTCCCGACCACTGCGGAGCTGTTCGGTGACGCCGACTTCCTCTGCGTCAGTCCGCCCTCCGGCCAGGGGGCGCTCGTACTGGCGATGGCTGACGGGAGGGTCGTCCGTCGCGCCGACCTGCCACCGCGGCACGAGCGGCTGGCAGTCCATGGCCGGCGGCTGCTGGTGCTCGAACCGGCCGGCAAGGAAAAGGAAGGGGACAACGCCTACCATCCGCGCGTGCGCCTGGTGGCGCTCGATGCGGTCTCCGGAGAACGGGTTCCGCTCGGCGAGTACCGCGGCGAGGCGCTGGCGGCGGCGGCGGGCGACGGGCGGGTGCTGGTCGTGGAGCAGGGGGGCGCGGTGACGCTGCTCGACGTGCAGCGGGGAACCGTCGCCTGGACCGCCCGTGTGCCCGTGGGGGATGCCCGCCCCGAGCAACTCCACGTGCACGCGTGGGAAGACCGGTACCTGGTGTTCGTCGGTCGGCAGCCGACCGCGGAGGAGCAGGCGGTCGTGGCTCGCTCCGGCATCGTGCTCCCCCTCCGGGCTGGGGGAGGCGCAGATCCCCGTCACCGGCGCGGTGTGGGCCATGTCGGCCCGTGACGGCAGCCTCCTCTGGCCGGCGCCGGCGACGATCCTCCAGCACGCCCTCCATCCGCACCAGCCGGCGGCCCTGCCGGTGCTGGTGTTCGCCAGGCAGATCCAAACGCAGCGGATGGGCCAGTCCCGGCTAAGTCTGCTGGCGCTCGACAAACGGACGGGCCACGCCGTCTGCCTCGACGACGGGATCGAGGCCCCGCAGCACTTCCTCGTGGGGTGCGACGTGACGGCCGACCCTGCCGAACATACGATCACGATCGGCCGGGGTGGCGGCGCGGCAGCCGATCGGGTGCTGGAGTTCACCGGCTTGCCGATCGCCCCCCGCGCGCCGTACCAGGCGACCGCCGTGCAGCCCCCCCCGCTCGACCTGCGCGGCAGCCTGCAGCGGATGCTCGAACGGGCCCTGACCCCCGACGGCAGACCTTGAGGTCGCAGGAACAAGGACCATCCATGACACGGATCGCGCTTTGCGGATGGGTCTGTGGCCTCGTCCTCCTTCTGGCTGCACCCGCTGGCGTCGCCACCGCGGAGCAGCCGGCTGTCGAGCGGGTCGTGACCCGGGCCCTCGATTGGCTGGTGCGAAGCAGTCGCGGCGGGGCAGTTGGTCGGCCAACGAGGGGCGCTACCCCACGGCGATGACGGCGCTGGCCGGCACCGCGATGCTGATGGAGGGATCGACCAGTACCCAGGGGCGGTATGCCGAGCCGATCCGCCAGGCGGTCGACTACCTGGTGAGCCGGTCCCGGACCAACGGCTTGGTCGGCGACCCCAAGAGCGACGACCGCTACACCTACGGCCACGGCTTTTCGATGCTCTTCCTCTCCCAGGTGCTCGGCGAGGAGGAGGACGAACGGCGCCGCGAGGACCTGGTGCGGGTGCTGGAGAAGGCGGTGGAGTTCTCCGGACGGGCCCAGACCCCCGACGGCGGCTGGGGCTACGTCAGCGCCAAGGACGGCAACAACTTCGACGAAGGGTCGACCACCATCACCCAGGTGCAGGGGCTGCGCGGCTGCCGCAACGCCGGCATCCCGGTGCCCCGCGAGATCATCGACAAGGCGATCGCCTACATCCACAAGTGCACGATGCCCGACGGCGGCGTGCAGTACAGCTCCAAGGGGGGGGGCGGTCGGCCGGCGATCTCGGCGGCGGCGATCGCCTGTCTGTTCAATGCCGGCGAATATGACGACAACCACGTGCCGCGGATGCTCGACTACGCGGAGAAGCACCTTGGCAACATCGCCAACAATGGCTTCGGCCACTGGCATTACGCCCATTTCTACTACTCCCAGGTGATGTACCGCGAAGGGGGCGACAAGTGGCAGGGCTACCGCGACCAGATCGCCAAGCGGCTCATCAGCGAGGCCCAGGAGGATCGCGACGGGCTCCACTGGCCGCAGGGCTTCATCGGTCCGGTCTACACCACCGCCTCCAACCTCACGATCCTCCAGCTCGACAAGGGCACGCTGCCGATCTACCAGCGCTGAGCGGCGTTGCCTGTGTCCCCGTTCCCGACGCCTTCCGATCGATCCCCCTCCGGAGCCATCATGTCCACGACGCACCCTGATGCCGCGGCAGTGGCGCGGCTGCACGCCGCCCATGATCGGATCCTCGAACAGCTTTCGCGGGTGATCGTCGGGCAGCACCAGGTGGTGGAGGAGTTGCTCATCAGCCTTTTCAGCCGCGGCCACTGCCTGCTCGAAGGGGTGCCCGGACTGGCCAAGACGCTGCTGGTGAGCACGCTCGCCCGGAGCCTCGACCTGTCGTTCAGCCGGATCCAGTTCACGCCCGACCTCATGCCTGCCGACATCATCGGCACCGACGTCCTCGAGGAGGACAAGGCGAGTGGCGCCCGCCAACTGCGTTTCCTCGAGGGGCCGCTGTTCGCCAACGTGGTCCTCGCCGACGAGATCAACCGCACGCCGCCCAAGACACAGGCGGCGCTGCTGGAGGCGATGCAGGAACGGCAGGTGAGCGTGGGGCGCACCCGGCACCGGCTCGTCGATCCGTTCTTCGTGCTCGCCACGCAAAACCCGATCGAGCAGGAGGGCACCTACCCCCTGCCCGAGGCGCAGCAGGACCGGTTCATGTTCAAGGTGTTCGTCCGCTACCCGAGCTTCCACGAGGAGTTCGAGATCGCGCGGCGGACCACCGGCCAGCCGGTCGAAGACCCCCAGCCGGTGCTTTCCGCGGCCGACATCGTCGCCCTCCAGCGGAGCGTGCGCGACGTGCCGGTGAGCGACCATCTGCTGCGCTATGCGTTGTCGCTGGTGCGGCAGACGCGCCCCGGCGAGCAGGGGGTGCCCGAGTTCGTCTCCGACCAGCTCACCTGGGGGGCCGGGCCGCGTGCCGTGCAGTTCCTCGTCGTCGGGTCCAAGGCCCGGGCCCTGCTCCAGGGGCGTGATCATGTCACCGTCGAGGACGTCCAGGCCCTGGCGGCGCCGGTGCTGCGGCACCGGATCGTGGTCGGGTTCGCCGCGGAGAGCGAAGGCGTCACCCCCGATGCGATCATCGGCCGGATCATCGAGAACACCCCCACCCGCGAGAATGAACTGACGCGCGATGCCCGCTTCCAGACGATCTTTGCATCCTGAGGCGATCGCCCGGATCGCGCGGCTGGAACTGCGGGCCCGGGCGGTGGTCGAAGGGGTCCTGACCGGCCTCCACAAGAGCCCCTACAAGGGCCAGTCGGTGGAGTTCCTCCAGCACCGGGAGTACGTCCGGGGCGACGACCTGCGCCGGGTCGACTGGAAGGTGTGGGGCCGCCAGGACCGGCTGTACGTCAAGGAGTTCGAGGAGGAGACCAACCTCCGCCTCTCGCTCCTGGTGGACGGGTCGTCGAGCATGGATTACCGCGGCGGCCGCGCGGGCGATCCGGCCCGGCGCCTGTCGAAATACGACTACGCCGCCACGCTCGCCGCCAGCCTCGCCTGGCTGGCCTTGTCGCACGGCGACGCCGCCGGCTGCGTGCTCTTTGACGAGCTGGTGCGGACGAGCGTGCCGGCGCGGACGCGGCGCTCGCAGTTGACCGGGATCTGCGACGTGCTCGAGGCGCCGCGGCAGGGTCACAAGACCGCGTTCCTGCCGGTGATCCGCAGCCTCTCGGAGACCCTGCCACCGCGCGGGATGGTGGTCATTCTCAGTGATCTGCTCGGCGACCGCGACGGCATGTTCCGCGGCCTCCAGGTGCTGCGCCGCCGGGGGCACGACATCGTCCTCCTCCACGTCATGGATGACGACGAATTGGATTTCCCGTTCGACGGCCCGACGCGCTTCGAGGGGCTGGAACTGCCCGACCACGTCACCTGCAATCCGCGCGGCCTGCGCGAGGGGTATCTCGAGGCGCTCGGGGAGTTCCTCGGCGACGCCCGGCGGCGGGCCGCCGCCGCCGCCACTGACTACTCGCTGATCCGGACCAGTGAGGCGGTCGACGTGGCGCTGGTGAGGTTCCTCTCCCGTCGGGCGAGCATGGCGCTCTGACGGACCGCGGAAGGGAAGGGCCTTCGTGCCAAGTTTCGATTTCACGACGCTGTTGTGGTGGGGGCTACCGCTGGCCGCCGCCCCGGTGATCATCCACCTCATCAACCTCCTGCGCCACCGCCGCGTGGAGTGGGCGGCGATGGAGTTCCTCCTCGCCAGTCAGCGGAAGTACCGCACCCGTGTGCTCCTCAAGCAACTCCTCCTCCTCGCCCTCCGCGTGGCGGCGGTGGCCGGCATCGTGCTGGCGCTGGCCCAGCCCCGCTGGACTGCGGCCCTGGGGGCCTGGCTGGGCGGGGGGCGGACCGTGCACCTGGTGCTCCTCGACGACAGCTACTCGATGGGTGAGGTGGTCGGGGCGGGCGACGTCGGGGGCGACGCGGCCCGCACGTGCTTCGACCGGGGCCGCCGCGTGGTGGAACGGATCGTCGCCGAACTGGCCGGCCGGCGCGGGCGGCAGGAAGTGGCCCTGGGACGGTTTTCCCGCCTCGTGGACCGGTCAGCGCCGCTGTCCGAAACCGGGATGCCGTCCGGAAACGGACCGCCGTCGACCGGGGCCGAACCCGCCGTCGCTGCCGGCGTGACCGAGCAGGCGTCGGCCACCGCCGACATGACCGCCGACGGGAGGCTCGACCTGCCGCGCCAGCCGGTGAGCCCGGCGGTGGTGCAGCGGATCCGCGAGCGGATCGCCCGGTTCACGCCATCGGCGACGGCGGCCGGGCCGACCACGGCCCTGGGATTCGCCGCCAGCATGCTCGGCGGCGGTGCCGCCGGCGGCGAACCGCGCGTGCTGTGGTTGGTGAGCGATTTCCGCGCGACCAATTGGCGCGGCAACGAGGAGGCGGTGGCCACGCTCGCGGCCCTCGCCGCCGCCGGCGTCGAACTGCGGCTTGTCGACTGCGCCGGCGACGACGCGGCGGAGCCGGGCGCGGGGGGAGCCGGCGTCAGCCCCGCCAATCTCTCGGTGGAGCGCCTCGAGGTGGTGGGAGGCGTCCCCGCCACCGGTGTGCTCGTGCCCCTCGAGATCACCGTCGCCAACCGCTCCGACCGTCCGGTCCGTGACGTGGCGATCGACGTCCGCGAAGACGGCGTGCCGCGGCCGGGATTGCGGCTGCCCGAGGTACCCGCCGGCGGCACGGCCGCCCAGCGCCTCGAGGTCCGGTTCGCGAAGCCGGGGCCCCACACGGTGGATGTCAGGCTGCCCCCCGACCGGCTCCCCGGCGACGACCTGCGCACGACGGTGGTCGACGTCGTCGATCGGGTCGACGTGCTGGTGGTGGACGGGCGCCTGGCGGCGGCGCCGGGAGCCGCGCCGACGGCACCCGGTGCCCCGGGCGCCCGCGCCTCGGGACGGGCGGGCGACGCGTTTTACCTCGCGGCGGCCCTCGCCCCCGGGGCCGGCGCGCCCACCGGGCTGCGGCCCCGCATCGAGCCCCCCGCGGCGCTGGCGAGCCTCGATTTGTCGTCGTTCGACTGCGTGTGGCTGCTCGACGTGGAGCGCCTCGACAACGCCGAACGCGACGCCCTCGAGGCCTATGTGCGCGGTGGTGGTGGTGCGGTGTTCTTCACCGGTCCGCGGACCCGTGCGGAGTGGGTCAACGACGTTCTCTACCGGGGCGGGGAGGGGCTCTTTCCGCTCCCCCTGGCCGGGGCCGTCGATCTCCTCGCCGATCCCGCCGCGCCCGATGCCCCCGACGTGGTCGTCGAGGAGCACCCGGTGGTCGCCGTGCTCGCCGGTCAGCGCAATCCGTTCGTCGGCGCGGTGCGCGTGGAGCGCTACATGGCGGCCCAACGCGGCCACCAGCCCGACACCGGCCTGCGGCGCCTGCTCTCGCTGCGCAACGGCGCCCCGCTGGTGGTCGAACGGCCCTGTGGCGCGGGGGTGGTTGTGGCGGTGCTCACCACGGCGGCGCCCGAGTGGAACAGCTGGGCCCGCGGCAATCCCAGTTGGGTGGTGGTGATGCTCGAACTCGAGAGCCATGTGGCGCGGGCGCGGCGCGCTGCCGGCGGGGTCGAGGTGGGCGCCCCGGTGGCCGTCGAACTGGAGCCGGGTGTCGACGGGGTGGAGGTCGATTTCCTCGTTCCGCCCGACGGGGCGATCGTCCACCAGACCGCCGCACCGGCCACCGACGGACGGCTGGTGGCGCGGCTGGAACGGACCGACGTCCCCGGCGCGTACGGCATCCGCTGGAAGCGCGTCGACGGCAGCGAGCGCGAGCGGATCGTGGCGGTGAACGTCGATCCCGACGAGGGGCGGCTGGAGCGCGTGGGGCGCGAGCGAATCGACACCGCCCTGGCGGGGATCCCGTTCCGCTACGAACCGGCGGCCGCGTTCCAGGGTGGCGCCGAGTCGTTGGCCGGCGTCTCGCTGGTGGCGCCGCTGCTCCAGGCCCTGGCGGTGCTGATGCTGCTCGAGCAACTTCTGGCCTGGTCGGCCAGTTACCATCCCACCGCCCGGCGCCGCACCGCCTGAACGCACGAGCCCATGCCTGCGATCCCCCTCCTCGCCGCGACCGAGACCGTGCAGCACCGCATCACCAGCGGTTTGTTGGAGGGTTTCTCGCAGTGGTGGCAAGGGCCGGCCTTCGTGCTCGTGGTGCTCCTCCTGGCGGCCGTGTCGCTGGCGATCTACCGCCGTGATGCCGCGGAACTGTCGCGCGGCGTCGCCGCGCTCCTGGTGGCGCTGCGGCTGGGGGCGCTGGCGGCGCTGGTGGCCGCCTACCTCGACCTGCGGCGCACGGCCGAACACGAGATCCTCTATCCCTCCCGCGTGGCGATCCTCGTCGATTCCAGTGCGAGCATGACGCTTGAAGATGCCCCACGTGACGGCGACCCCGCCGGCGGTGCGCCGGTCGCGGCGTCGCGGTCGCGCGCCATTGAGGCGGCCGATCTCCTCGAGGCGGGCGGCCTGCTCGCGGCGCTCGCTGCTCGGCACGAGGTGGCGCTGTGGCGGTTCGACGCCGATGCGGAGTCGGTGGCGCTCCTGCCGGGGCCGGAGGCACGCGGGACGGGGGCAGCCCCCTCCGCCGGCACGGCGCCGGAGGTGACCGCCACGGGGGCCGATGCCACGACCGGTCGCCACGCCAGCGGTGAACCCGGCGCGTGGCGCGCGAAGGTGGCGCCACTGGGGTTTGAAACGCGGCTCGGCGAGGCTCTCACGGCAGTGCTCGAGCAGGAGCCTGGCGAATCGCTGGCCGGGGTCATCGTCCTCACCGATGGGGCGAGCAACGGCGGTCTCGACCCGGCCGCGGCAGCCGCCGCGCTGGCCCGGGCCCGGATCGCGGTGCATCCCCTGGGGATCGGTGCCGACCGTCTGCCGGCCAACGTCCGTGTCGCCGACGTGCTCGCGCCGAGCCGCGTGTTTCCGGGTGATCGGTTCGCCGTCTCGGCGTTCCTCCAGGCCCAGGGGCTGGAGGGCACGCCGGTGCGCGTGGAACTGCTCGAGGCGGCCGCGGATCCGGCGGCGGGAAACGCCGTTTCGCCGGCGGTGGGAAACGCCGGTGTTCCGGACGCTACCGCTGCGGAGCAGGGGCGCGTGGTCGACGTCGTGGAGGTGCGCCTGCCCGCCGATGGCGAGTTGGCCGGTGTGCGGTTCGACCTGCCCGGCCTCGAAGCCCCCGGACGGCGCCGGCTCACCGTCCGCGTGGTGCCCCCGACCGCGGATCGCAACCGCGTTGACGACCTGCAGTCGGCCGAGGTGGAGGTGGTCGATCGCGTGACCCAGGTGCTGCTGGTCGCCGGGGGCCCGACCCGCGACTACCAGTTCATGCGCAACATCCTCCAGCGCGACAAGAGTTTCGCCGTCGACGTGCTGCTGGCCACCGCCCGCCGTGGCGCGTCGCAAGACGCCCGGCGGATCCTCGAAGCCTTCCCGGCCACCGCGGAGGAGCTCTCCACCTACGACGCCATCGTGGCGTTCGACGTCGATTGGCGGTCGCTCGATCCGGCCGCGCAGACACGCCTCGAGCGCTGGGTGGCGCGAGAGAGCGGGGGGCTGTTCCTCGTGGCCGGCGGCGTGTCGATGGATGCCTGGCTCGCCGACCCCGCCTGCGGGCCGCTGCGCACTCTCCTCCCGGTGGAGCCGCGCCGCGCCGGGCAGTTGATCGTCGAGGAACCCGGCGGCTTCACCGAGCCGCGCCCCCTCGTCTTCACCCGTGACGGCCTCGACGCGGAGTTCCTCTGGCTGGGGGGGAGCCGGGCGGCGAGCGAGGCAGCGTGGCGCGAGTTTCCCGGCGTCTATTCCTGTTTCGATGCCCGGTCGGCCAAGCCCGGGGCCACGGTCTACGCCACGATCGGCTCCGCGGGCGACACGGCGCGGGGCGACGGCTCGATCTACATGGCCGGCCAACTCTACGGGGCGGGCACGGTGTTCCATCTTGGCAGCGGTGAGCTGTGGCGCCTGCGGAGCCTCGACGAAACCCTCTACGAGCGGCTCGTGACGCAACTCGTGCGGCACGTCTCGCAGGGCCGGCTCCTCGCCGGCTCGCGCCGGGCGAGGCTGCTCGTGGACCGCGAACGGTATGCCGTGGGGGCGGGCGTGGTGGTCCGTGTGGTGGCGGCCGACGGGGAATCGACGCTCGGCGCGGGGCCGCCCGAGTGCCGCGTGGTGGGGCCGGACGGCGCCACCGTCCGCGTGCCGTTGGCCGCCGAACCTGGCCGCCCCGGCGTGCTCCAGGGGATGTTCGTGGCGGGGCGTGAAGGGGGCTGGCGCATCGACGTGACGCTGCCGGCCGAGGCCGGCCGGGAAGGGGAGACCCTGTCGCGCCGGATCCAGGCCCGCCTGCCCGACCGGGAATTGGAACGGCCGCGGCTCGATCGCGGGTCGCTGGAGCAGGTGGCCGCGATCACCGGGGGCACGGCGGCATTCCTCGCCGACAGCGGCTGGGATGCCGAGCGCTCGCGGGCCCTCGCCGCCCGGATTCCCGATCGCTCGCGCCGCGAATACGAGACCGGCGCACCCGATGGCGACTTCAAGCGTCGGCTCAACACCCTCCTCCTCGGCCTCGGCGTGGGTCTCCTCTGCGCTGAGTGGATCCTCCGTCGTCTCGTCCGTCTCGCCTGACCGTCGCTGTTGATCTTCACCGTTTCGCCTGAACATCACCCTCTCGCCTCATCGTCGCCGGGCACGCCATGGCCACCGTCCCGTTCCCCACCACCGACCGCCTCGAGGTCCTCCGCGGCCTTCTCGACGCCGTCCGCCGCACCACGCGCCGCTGGGTGTGGGTGGAGGCCCTCGCTTGGGTCGGCGTGTGCGGTGGGCTGCTGTTCTGGGGGCTGATGGGGTTCGACTGGATGGTGGAGGCGCCGGCCCCGGTGCGGGCGGCCCTCCTCGGGCTGGTGCTCGCGGGGTTGGCGTGGCTCGTGTGGCACAAGCTCGTGTCGCGGTTGGTAACGCCGCTGCCGGACGGCGATCTGGCCCTCCTCGTGGAGCGCGGCCATCCCGCCTTCCGCGACAGCCTGTCCACGGCCATCGAGCTGGCGCCGCGGCCCCCCGACCACTGTGATCCGACCCTCCTCGAACGGACGATCGACGAGGCGGCGGCCATGGCGGGGCAGGTCGACGTCGAGCGGCTCTTCCGCCGGCGCCGCCTGGTGGGGCTGGCCTGCGGCGGCGCTTTGGCCGCGGCGACGATCGCCTGGCTGGCGTTGGCCCGGCCGGCCGTGGCCGACGTCTTCGTCCGGCGGATGCTCCTCCTCCGCGACGATCCCTGGCCGCGGCGCACGAGCCTTTCGGTGCCGGGGTTCACCGCTGGCACGCTGAAGGTGGCCCGGGGCAGCGACGTCGACATCCTCGTCACGGCCGACGCCGCCCGGGAGCTCCCGCGGGTGGTCGACCTGCGCTCGCGGGGGCGTGGTGGCTGGCGGACCGACCGGATGGGGATGCGCGGCGGCGTCGGCGGTGGTGGCCAGACCTACGGGCACGTGCTCCGTGGTGTGACCGAGGACCTCGAACTGGAAGTCCGCGGGGGGGACGCCCGGATCCGTGGGCTGTCGATCCGCGTTCTCGATCCACCCGCCCTGGCCGACCTGCGGATCGGCTACACGCTGCCGGAGTACCTCGGTGGCGGTCAACGCGAGGCCACTCCCGCGCGCCTCGTGCAGGTGCCGGCCGGTTCGACCGTGGAGATCACCTGCGGCTCCACCAAGCCACTGCAGGCCGCGCGCCTGGTGGCGACCGGCACCACCGGTGAGCAGACGCTGGCCGATCAGCCGGCGGACGATGCCGGCGCTGTGGGGCGGACCATGGTCTCGGGCACGATCGGCCCGCTCGACGGGGAGGTGGCGATCGCCGTCAGCCTCCGGGACACCGACGGGCTGGAGAACCGGGAGCCAATCGGCTTCGTGCTCGCTGCCGTCCCCGACGAAGCCCCCACGCTCGCTCTCCGCCTCCGCGGGATCTCCACCGCGGTCACCCCGCGGGCCCGTCTGCCAGTGGTGGGCACGATCGCCGATGACCATGGGCTCGCCACCGCTGCGCTTCTGGTGGAGCCGGTCGCGAAGGCTGCCGGTGGCGGTGCCCGCGCGGGGAGTGGGGAGGAGCGAGCGGCCCCGGCGCCGCCCGGGCAGTCGTTCCCCGTGGGCCGGATCGCCGCCGGCGCCGCCGTGGTGGAGCTCCCGGACGAGGCGCCGGAGTGGCTCGCGCTCGAACCGCTGGGGTTGGCCACCGGGACGAGGATCGCCCTCACGGTGCGGGCCACCGATGCCTGCGGCCTGCCTCCCGGCGCCAACACCGCCACCAGCGACACTTGGCCACTCGACGTGGTGACCCCGGAGGAATTGCTGGCCATGCTCGAGGCGCGGGAAATCATCCTCCGGCGCCGCTTCGAGAGCGTGGTGGCGGATCTCACCCAGGCGCGCGACCGGGTCGCAGCGGTCCCGGCGACGGCCGGGCCGGCTCCCGGGCAGCCTGGCGGGGAAAACGCCGGGGAAGGGGAGGGGGACGACGACGGTTCGTTCAGCGTCGGACGGATGGGGGAGTCGGCGGCCCGGGCGGCGGGCGAAACAGGGGAGATCGCCGCCGCGTTCCGCGACATCCGCGCCGAACTCGACAACAACGGGCTGGTGACCCCAGAGCTCGACGCCCGGCTCATCGCCCAGATCGCCGATCCCCTCGCGGCGGTCGCGGCCACCGATCTTCCCCGGCTGGCCGCGGCCTGCCGCGACCGGTCCGCCGAGCGGGCGGCCATCGTTGCCCGGGCTGACGAGGTGCTCGCGCGGCTGCAGGCGATCCTCGGTAAGATGATCGAGTTGGAGTCGTACAACGAAGTGCTCGAAGTGCTGCGCGGGGTGATCCGGACGCAGGAGGAGATCCGCGCCGAGACGCTCGATCGGCAGAAGCGGCGGGCCCGCGAGCTCCTGGAGCGACCCTGACATGACCACTCCGCTTCGCTGTGGCCGCCGCGGTGCCGGCGCCGTCCGGGGGCTGGCCCTCGCGGCGTTCGGCCTGATCACCTCGGCCGCGCCGGCCGTCGCCCAGACCGTGGTGCCGCCGGCGGAGGATTCCGCCGCGGCGCTCGTGGCCCGCGAAGAGGAGATCCGCGACCAGTTCCGCGACCTCGAACGCACGTTCCTCCGTCTCGCCGATCTGCTGGCGGCGAGCGACCCGCGCCGCTCGGCCCTGTTGCGGACCGCCTTCGAGCAGGCCCGTGAGGCGGAGGTCTCCGACCGGCTCGATGCCATCGTCGCCATGCTCGAGAAAGGGCAGCTTCTCAAGGCGGGTACGAGCCAGGCGACGGCGATCGAGAAACTTCGCGAGTTGCTCGTGGTCCTGGAGGCGGGCGACACCGATCGCCGCCTGGCCAACACCAAGGAGGAAGTCCGCCAGTTCCTCGCCCGGCTCGGCAAGGTGATCGCCCGGCAGCGCGACGTGGAGGGATCGACCGAGGCGGGGGGCGAGGCGGCCAAGCTCGCCGAACGTCAGGCGGCGCTGGCCCGCGAGACCGAGGCGCTGGCCCGCGACATCGGCGGGTTCGCCAAGCGGTTGGCACCGGCCGATGCGGCCAACGGCAAACCATCCAGTGACAGGGCCGAGGGAGAACAAGACGGTGATCCACCCACCGACCCTCCCGGGACCGATGGTGAGGAAGCCGCCGGCGAGGAGGGGAAGGCGGGGAGCAAGTCGGCATCCGGCAAGAAGAGTGCCGGCGGCAAGCCGGCCGGCGGGCAGGAAGGAAAGTCGGACGGGGAGGGAGAGTCGTCCGCGGAAGACCCCCAATCGGGGGGTGAGGAGCAGGGCCCCGACGGCGACGACGAGGCGTCGCGGGCGCAGCGCACGCAGCGCCGCCTGCAGGCGGCCGAGCAGCGCATGCGCCAGGCCCAGGACAAACTCGCCGAGGCGAAGCGGCGGGATGCCCGGCAGGATCAGGAAAAGGCAGTGGAGGAACTGGAGACCGCCCGGGCGGAGTTGGAAGAGATCCTCCGGCAGCTGCGCGAGGAGGAGGTGGAAAGGGTGCTCGTGCAGTTGGGGGCGCGCCTGAAGACGATGCTGCGGATCGAGAAGGGCGTGCTGGCGGGCGCGGAAAAACTCGCCGCCGCGGGCGACCGGGCCCGACCCGGCCGTGCCGACGCCGAAGGTGCCGGCCCGGTGCCTGGGGAGCGGGAACGGCAACTCGAGGCGACACGGCTGGCACGCGAGCAGAACCAGGTGGCCGCGGAGGCGACCCGGGCCCTGGCGTTGGTCCGGGACGACGGCTCGGCGGTGGCGATTCCCGAGGCCCTCGCGCAACTCCATGACGACGCGCAGCAAGCGGCTGGTCGGCTCGTTCGCGGCGATGTCGGCGCCACATCCCGGGGCATCATGCAGGACATCGTCGCCAACCTCGAGGAGATGATCGCTGCCCTGGAGAAAGCGCAGCGCGAGCAGCAGGCGAAGGCTGCGGGCGAATCGGGCGGCCGCCCTGCCCAGGCCGGTGAGCAACCGCTCGTGGATAAGCTGGCGGAATTGAAGATGATCCGGTCGCTGCAGATGCGGGTGAACACCCGCACCGGCCGGTTCGCCCGATTGCTCGCCGGCGACGTGGAGCAGGCCGAGGAGCCGGAACTGCTCGAGGCGGTCCGGCGGCTCGCCGAGCGCCAGCGGACGATCGAGCGCGCGGCCCACGACATCGTCACTGGCCGGACCGAATGACGGCCCCCCGCGGCCGGGAAGGGGTGGTGGGTGGCGCCGGAATCGTCGTCTCGGCACCCGGACGGGAACACCCGCCGGCAGCGTGTCCCGGGCGCGGCCCGCACGGTATGATTCGGAGGTTGGTTTTCTCCCCGGCCCCCGGGAGGGCGCGTTGCATGTCGGCTCGGCTCGCATGGAGGCACGTGCTCGTGCGGTTCCTCGGGTGCGCAGGCGCACTTTTCGTGGCAGTGGCCCCGGCCGCTGGCCCCGCGGTCCCGCCGGCCGACGCCGAGGTGCGGCGCCCTGCGACGTGGCCCCAGGGCACTGGGGACCGTGCCGCGGCGATGGTCAGCCGGTGGCTGGAGGGCGTGCCTGATGCCGACGCCCGCAGCCACGGGCAGGCGGCTTGGGCGGCTGCGGCCGCCGCGTCCCCCGATCTCCTCGATGCTGCCATGGCGAGTTGCACCGCGGTCGATCAGCGGGCAGAGCGGGCCGGCGCCGCGCTTGACGCTCCCGGTGGACTGACCGACCTGGCGTGGCTCGGCGAATCCTCCGTGGCGGGCTTCGAGCGCGACTCGGTCCGGGCCTGGCTCGGCCGCGAACTGGTGCGCCGCGACCGGTTCGACGAGGCGCTGCCGCTGCTCACCGCGATCGACCCGCTGGAGGCGGTCGATCCCGCCGCGGTGCTCTTCCACACCGCTGCCTGCCAGCACTGGCTCCTCGACACCGAGGCGGCCATCACCACGCTCGACCGGCTCCTCGAGCGGGTTGGCGAAATCCCGGTGCGGTACGAACGGGTCGCCCGCCTTCTCCGCGCCGATATCGCGGCCCTGGAGGATGAATCGCTCGACCACATCTCGCGGAGGATGCGCGATGTCACGCGGCGCCTCGGCCTCGGCCGGCCCGGTCCGCGCACGCGCCAGGTGCAGGACGGGGTCATCGAGTCGCTCGACAAGCTGATTGCCAAAATCGAGCAGCAACAGCAGCAAGGCAACGGGGGCGGCGCCGGGGGTGGTTCGGGTGGCGACGGCGGCCAGGGGGGCCGTCCGATGGACGACAGCCGGATCGCCGGCGGCAAGGGCCCGGGGGAAGTGACCCGCAAGGACATCGGCGACGGCGACGGCTGGGGCCAGTTGCCCCCCCACAAGCGCGAGGAGGCGCTCCAACAGATCGGCCGCGAGTACCCGGCCCACTACCGCGAGGCGATCGAGCAGTACTTCAAGCGGCTGGCGGCGGGCGAGGAGCCCGCGCCGCCGCGCTAGTCGCGAGCGCAGACCAGGTGCCCCATGCCGTGTGTTTCCGCCAGGGTCGGCCGCCGGCCGTCGTTCATGGTGTGCCTGCTCGGCCACCGGTCGCCGGTCGGAGTATGGGTTGCCGGGGGTGCCGGCCCGGTGTCGCACCGGCGGCGATCGGGCGCCTGGCCGTGGTTCGCCGCCGTGATGATGCCCGCGGCGACGACGCTCAGCTTGGCCATGGCCGCTTCCGTGTCGCCCGCCGGGGCCGACGAAGTGCCCGCCGCGCCGGCTCCGGGTGTGGTCGTCGCAGAGGGGCCCGTCGTCGCGGTGCGCCTCGTCGAGGGAGAGACCGTCACGGGGCGGCTGCGGGAGATCACGGCCGCCGCGGTGGTGCTCGACGTCGATGGTGCCGAGCGGCGCGTGCCGGTGGAGGGGGTGCGCCGTGTCGACACCGTGGGCGCCGTGGCGACCGACCGCGTTGCCGGACGGCCCGCGGCAGGCGTGGTCGTGTGGTGCACCGATGGCGGGTGGCTCGGCGGCGACGACTTCGTCTGGGAAGGGAGCGGCGCGACGGTGTCGGCCGCGGTGCTGCGGGGCAGCGTGCGCTGGGCCCTGCCGGCCGAACGCGTGTTACACGTCGACTGGCCGAGGCCGGACGGATCCCCGGCCACCGGTGCCACCCCGTCCGGCACACCCGCGGCGCCCGCCTGGCAGGCCGACCTGCCCGGGGATGCCGACGGCGATCTGATCGTGGTCGGTGGCGACGAGGTGACGTTCGTGCCCTGCGCGATCAGTGGCGTGTCGGCCGAAGCGGTGACCGTGGTGCTCGACGGCGAGACGATCCCGGTGAAGCGCGCGAAGGTGCTCGGATTGGCGTTTCTCCGTCCCGCCTTGGTCGCGGCCGGCCCGCCGGCGGGGAGCGTGGCCGTGTCGGTGACTGGCGGCAGGCTGCTGGCCCAGCGGGTGGGGTGGTCGCCGGCGGGGCTGGTCCTCGACGGGGCGCTGCGGCTGCCCGGTGCCGAATGGCACTCGCTCGATTACGCGGCGGGGCGGACGGTCGACCTGGCGGGCCTGACGCCCGAGCGCGTGGACGTGGAGCCGTTTTTCGGCACCCTCGCCCGGCTCCAGGGGATGGCGTCGTTCTTCGCGCCCCGGCCGCTCGCCGCGGGGGGGCTGTTGCTGCGACCGCGGACGGAGTCGGTGTACCGCATTCCCACCGGGGGACGGCGCTTCCGGGCCAGCGTGGCCCCGGCCGTGAACCGGGCAGTGGCGTCGCGGGTCGCGATCGTCGTCCGCGTCGATGACCGTGAGGTGTTCCGCAGCGAGGTGGCGGCGACCGATCCCGGTGCGGCGGCCGGGCCGATCGACGTCGACATCGCCGGCGGACGCCGACTCACGTTGCTCATCGATTTCGGGGGGCCGGCCGATCCGGGCTTCCCCGTCCGGTTCGATTCCGCTGTCATCGACAGGTGATTGCATCAGCATGCGCGCCGTCAGCGTCGGGTCGGAGTGTCGTCGGAAGGAACCCCGGCGGTGGGTGGAGCGCCATCGGCTCCACGCGATCGCCGTGATGGTGGCGTGGGTGGTGGCGGCACCGGCCGGCGCCGACGAGACGAACGTCGGGTCCCCGGCGGAGATCGCGGAGGCCGCTGCGGTAGTGGCCGACGCAGTCCTCGCCGCGGAACGTGAACGGGTCGGGATCATGGCCCGGGCGGCGGAGGCTGCGGTGGCAATCTTCGCCGGCGAAGCGGGGGGTGGGTCGGGGGTGCTGATCAGCCCCGACGGCTACGCCCTCACCAATTTTCACGTGGTCCAACCCGCCGGCTTGGCGATGAAGTGCGGGCTCGCCGACGGCCGGCTGTATGACGCGATCCTCGTCGGCCTCGATCCGACCGGCGACCTGGCGGTGGTGAAACTCGTGGGCCGGGACGACTTCCCCTGGGCGGCGCTCGCCGACAGCGACGACGTGGCGGTGGGCGATCCGTGCTTCGCCGCCGGCAATCCGTTCCTGCTGGCGACCGACTTCCAGCCCTCGGTGAGTGCCGGCATCGTCTCCGGAGTCCACCGCTACCAGTTCCCCGCCGGCACGATCCTCGAGTACGCCGATTGCCTGCAGGTCGACGCGGCGATCAACCCGGGCAATTCCGGCGGCGCCCTCTTCGACGCCACGGGGCGGGTGATCGGCATCAACGGGCGGGCGTCGTTCGAGAAACGGGGGCGCGTCAACGTCGGGGTGGGCTACGCCATCTCCGCCAACCAGGTGCGCCACTTTCTCGGCAGCCTCAAGGGGGGACGGATCGTCGACCATGCCACGCTCGGTGCCACCGTAGCCACGGCCGAGGACGGCCGGGTGGTGGTCTCCGACATCCTCGAGTCGTCGTCCGCCTACCGCCGTGGCCTGCGCTACGACGACGAGGTCGTGGCGCTGGCGGGGCGCCCGGTGCGCACGGTGAATGCGTTCAAGAACATCCTCGGCACGCTGCCCGCCGGCTGGCAGGTGCCGCTCGTGTTCCGGCGGGGCGGCCAGCAACGCGAGATCGAGGTGCGTCTGGCTGCCGTCCATCCCCAGGCCGAGTTGGCGGCGATCGTGGCGGGGGAGGGTGGCCCGCGGCAGCGGCGCCGGCCGCGGGCGCCGGGGAAGCCGCCCGCACCCGGCGAAGAGCAGCCGCCGGGGGAGGGCCCAGGGGCGCCGGGCCCGCAACCCCAGCGGCCGGAGCCACCGTCGCTCCCCGAGGCCCTCCGCGGCCTGCACGAAGCCCGGCCCGGCTACGCCAACTACCACTTCAACGTCGTCGAGCGGCAGCGCGTCGCCGCCGCGATCGCCGCGCACCATCGCCTGGAGCGGCCCGCCGGGCCGTGGCGACTCGTGGGGCGGCTGGTGGATGGGGAGGCGTTCCGCATCGAGCTCTCCGACCGGCGCGGCAGCATCGACCTTCCCACCGGCACGACCACTGTCGACGCCACCGGCGAGCTCGACGCCAATCCCAGCCCGCCGGGGAGTGGCGGCCTCCTGGCGGCGCTCCTGGTGTGGCGCCGGTTGCTGCTCGACGGTCCCGATCCACTCGGGCGTACGACCTACTGGGGCGCGGTCGTGGCCGCGGCGCCGGGCGCCGCACATGCGGCGGTTTACGCCGACGTGCTCGAGGCGGCGGTGGCCGGGGTCGAGGTCCGGTTTACCGTGATGGCCGACGGTGCCGTGGCCGGAATCGACCTGTGGATGGCACCCGACGCCGACCCCTGCGAAGTGCGCTTCGACGCGGCCGCGGACCGCGCTGGCAACGGGTTGCCGGGGATGTTCGAGGTGCGGCATGCCGGCACGACGTTCGGTCGGTTCCGCATCGACGAGGTGGTGATGGAAGCGGCCGCCGAGACCGCCCCCGCTGCACCGGCAGACGACGGAGGAGCGGAGCGATGACCAGCCACTCGAGGAGGGCCCCGCGGCACGCGGCCTGGTTGGCGGTGCTGCTGTTGTCGGCGGCGCTGCCCGCCCGGGCCGCCACCCCCGGGGAGACGATCGCGGGGGCGGCGCGGAGCGTGGTGAAGATCTACGGCGCCGGCGGCGTGTCCGGCCTCGAGGCCTACCAGACCGGGGTCCTGGTCAACCCCACCGGCCATGTCGTCACAGTGCTCAGCACGGTCCTCGATTCCGACATCATCGACTGCGTGCTCGACGACGGCCGGCGGTTCGCGGGCCGGCTCATCGGCGCCGATCCGCGGCGCGAAGTTGCGGTGCTGGCCTTGGAGGGGGAAGAACTGCCCGCTCTGCCGCTGGCCGCCGACCACCCGCGCCTCGCCCCGGGCACGCGGGTGCTCGCCCTCTCCAACCTGTTCGGTGTCGCCGTCGGCGACGAGCGCGTCAGCGCCCAGCACGGCGTGGTCGCCGCCGTGGTGCCGCTCGATGCGCGCCGCGGTGCCTACGAGGCGCCCTACCGCGGCGCCGTCTACATCCTCGACTGCACGACGAACAATCCCGGGTCGCCGGGCGGGGCCCTCATCGATTGGCGCGGGCGCCTCGTCGGCCTGCTCGGCAAGGAACTGCGGGCCAATGCCAGCGGCGTGTGGCTCAACTACGCCCTCCCGGTCGACGAGGTGGCCAAGGCCTACGACGACATCATCGCCGGGCGTGCCACAGCTCCCGCGGCGGTGAGCACGGAGCGCTTCGATCCGGCGGCGCTGGGGGTGATCCTCCTCCCCGACCTCCTCGACAAGACCCCGCCGTTCATCGAGACGGTCCGCACCGGGTCGCCGGCGGCGGCGGCGGGGTTGCGGGCCGACGATCTGCTCGTCGCGGTCAACGGCCGGGCCGTGCCCTCGCGGATGGCGGTGCAGCAGGCCCTCGGGGCGCTGGCGGTTGGCGATCCGGTGCGCGTCAGCGTGGTGCGCGACGGTGCGATCGTCGATTGCGACCTGGGGCCCCGGCCCGCTGCGGCAGGTGCCCCATGACGCGTGCTGCCGGTGGTGGCGGGAGGAAGCCGACGATGATGATCGGCGGCGGCATGAGCCGGTGGCACGCGCGCGGGTCGGCCGTCTTCCGCGGGCTCATCGTCGGGGGCGTCGTTGTGGGGACGATGCTACTGGCAGTGCCGTCCGGCCTCGTGCGTGCGCAGGCGCCGGTGCCCGACGCTGGGGAGATGGCGCTGGCCGAGGAGGAGGCCTTCCGTGCGGCGGTGACGGCGGTGGCACCGGCGGTGGTGCGCGTGGAGCCGGGAACGGCGACGGCGGCACTCAACACCCGTACCGAGGCGGCACCGTCGACCGGTCCGTCGACGGGTCTCGTGCTCACAGCCGACGGCTCCATCGCGACCACGTCGTTCGCCGTGCCCGCCGATGTCACCGAGGCGGTGGTGGTGTTCCCCGACGGCAGCCGCGGTGTGGGGCGCGTGGTCGGTCGGGACGACGCCCGGGGCATCGTCCTCCTCCAGGTCGCGGCGCTGCCAGCCGGGGTGGTGCCGCCCGCGGCCTGGGTGCCGCGCACGGAACTGGCGGTCGGCCAGTGGACGATCGCCGTGGGACGTGGCTGGGACGCCACCGCCCCCAGCGTGGCGGTGGGGATCCTCTCCGCCCTCCACCGGTCGTGGGGCCGCTCGGTGCAGACCGATGCCGCCGTCTCCCCCTCCAATTACGGCGGACCTCTCGTCGACATCCGCGGCCGCGTCATCGGCATCCTCGCTCCGCTGCCCGCTGACACGGCGGGGATGAACGCCGGCACCGAGCTCTACGATTCGGGGATCGGGTTTGCCGTGCCGCTGGAGGACATCCTCCGCGTCCTGCCGCGCCTCCAGGCGGGGGAGACCCTCAAGCCGGGCATCATCGGCATCGGCTACCGCTCGCGCGACCCCGTCAACGCCAGTCCCGTGGTGGCGGTGTGCCGGGCCGGGTCGCCGGCGGCCCGGGTGGGGATGCGCGCCGGAGACCGGATCGTGTCGGCCAACGGTCGGCCGGTGGCCCGTGTCGCCGACATCCGGCACGTGGTGGCGCCGCTTTACGCCGGAGACACGGTGACCCTCGGGCTGGAGCGGCCCGCCGGGGACCAGTCGCCCCGTGCACTCACGGTAACGGTGGAACTGGCCGCGACGCTCCCCCCGTGGCGCCGGCCGGTGGTGGGGATCGTGCCTGTCCGGGCGGGCGCCGCCGAGGCTGCTGCGGCACCGGCGGGCGATGCGGGGGGGGTCACGGTCGGTTGGGTGTGGCCCGCTGGCCCGGCGGCCCGGGTGGGCGTCCTGCCGGGGGATGTCGTGGTGTCGGCCCTGGTGGCGGAGGCCGACGGCGTGGGGGACGCGCAAGCGATCGACTCGGCGGCGGCACTCGGCGGGGCGATCGGCAGCGTGGAGCCGGGCCGCCGCGTCCGGCTCACGGTTCGGCGCAACGGGCAGCTGCGCGACTTCGACGTCGAGACGGCCGTCGCCCCGGCCGAGATCCCCGCCGACGTCCCTGTGGGGGATGCCGATCCAGCGGCGGTGCGGGTGATGCGCCTCGAGGCGGCCGAGCTGGCGGAGCCGGTGCTGGCGATCGTGCCGGACGGTGGCACGCAGGACCCGCTCGGCGTGCTCGTCTGGTTCGACCAGCCGCGCGGTGCCGTCGATGGCGAGGCCGCCCTGCGGACCTGGCGGCTGGCGGCGGCCCGCCACCGGGTGGCCGTGCTCGTGCCCGGCTCGTCCGATCCACAGCGCTGGGGCCGGGAAGACATCGCCACGGTGGCCCGCGGGCTCGATGCCCTGCGCGCCCGACGGGCCCTCGATCCCGGCCGCATCGCGGTGGCCGGCAGCGGGGCAGGGGGGGCGTTCGCCTGGCTGGCGGCGGAGCGCCTCGGGCCGGGGGTGCGCGGCGTGGCCCTCGTGGACGCGGTGATCCCGCGGCAGGCCACGATCGAGTCGGCCGAACCGGGCCGAAGTCGGGCGGTACTCTTCGGGGGCACGGTCCCCGATCCCACGCTCCGCGAGGCCGACCGGCAACGCCTCTCGAGCGCCGGCTACCCGGTGGGCACGCTGCCGGTCACCGAAGGCGCGGGGCCGCCGGTGGAGGTGCTGTGCACCTGGGTCGAGGCCCTGGGCGTGCTCTGATGCCCGGTGGCAGCGGCGCCGCGATGGGGGAAGCGCCACGGATCGTCTGGGCCGATGACCACGTCGTCGCCATCGACAAGCCGGCGGGCATGCCCAGCGTGCCGGCGCGCGACGGGCGCGAGCCACCTGCCGTGGCGGTCGTCCTCGCTCCCGGTTGGGGCCCACTCGAGGCGGTGCACCGTCTCGACCGCGACACCTCGGGCCTCCTCATCCTGGCGCGGTCGGCACTGGCCCGCCGTCATCTCGGGGAGGCTTTCGAGGGACGGGCGGTGCGGAAGGAATACGTCGCCGTCGTCCAAGGCGTGCCGGAACGCGCGTCGGGCACGGTCCACCTGCCGCTGGGACCCGATCCCGGTCGCGCGCCCCGACAGCGCGTCGATCCGATCGCCGGCCGCCCTGCCACCACGCGCTGGCGGACCCTCGCCCGGTCGGCCGACGGGGCGCGGGCGATCCTCTCGCTCGAACCGGTCACCGGTCGCTCACACCAACTCCGCGTGCACCTCGCCTGGCTGGGCACGCCGATCGTCGGCGATCCCCTCTACGGGGCCGCCCCCGCCGGCCGGATGCTCCTCCATGCCGCGCGGATCGCCTTCCCGCATCCGCTGGAGGGAACCCCGATCGAACTGCTGGCGCCCGCTTGCTTCCCGCACCCCGGGGATGGATGGATCATGGTCAGCGGTGCGGGGTCGGCAGGAGGGCCGAGCGGCTGACCTTGTCCCAGTAGCGCGAGAAACGCCCCAGGTCGCGCACCGGCGCGGCATCGACGAGAGGTGGCCAGTCGACCACCTCCACGGGGAGTGTCGCCGCGATCCGTTCGGCAGCGCGCCGCAACCGCGGGCAGGAGGTGGAGGCCAGGGCCACGCCGTCGCAGCCGTGGTGGCCCGCCCGCTCGGGAAGGAGCACCGTCGGGTCGCCGCGGACCACTTCGAGACCGGGGATTTCGGCGAGGCACTCGAGAAGGAACACGACCCGGCCACGGGACGGCCGCTCCGCTGCCAACCACGCAGGGTCGATGACGAACAGCCTGGGGGCGTCCGGATGGCGGGCCGCAGCCGGGGCACCGGCGGC
>RFRL01000201.1 GCA_009924545.1 Planctomycetia bacterium
CCGCCCGGATCCGGGCGGCGGCCCCCGGGGGGGTCGATGTGTGGTGGGAGACGCAGCGCGAGCCCGACCTCGACCGCGCCGTCGATCTCCTCGCTCCCGGCGGACGGTTGGTGCTCATGGCCGGCCGCGATGCTCGGCCGGCGTTCCCCGTGGGGCCGTTCTACGTCAAGGGCTGCCGCGTCGTGGGCTTCGCGATGTTCAAGGCGACAAGCCAAGCCCAGTACGCTGCCGGGCTCGACCTCGCGCGCTGGCTCGCCGCCGGCCGGCTCCGGGCTCCGATCGACCGGGTTCTGCCGCTGGAGGCCACCGCCGCCGCCCATGTTGCCCAGGAGGACGCCACCATCCGCCGGCAGGGCGGCCTCACCGGCAAGATCGTCATCGAACCATGACCCTTCCGCCCCGCCGCAGCAGCGTCCGCGGTCCCGGTGGCTGGGTGTGGCGTCTGGTGGCGGCGGTGGTGCTCCTCGCCATCTCCGCGGCCGCCGGGGCGCCTCCAGACGATTCACCCGGCACGGTGGAAACCGGCTTGTTCGGCCTCGAGGCGCGGGGCCGGCGATTCGTCTACGTGTTCGACCGCTCGGCGAGCATGGCGGAACCGGAGGGGCGGCCGCTGGCGACCGCCAAGGTGGAGTTGCTCCGGAGCCTCGAGCGGCTCGGCGATGCCCAGCAGTTCCACGTCATTTTCTACAACCACCGGCTCCATCTCTTCGCACCCGTGGGCCGCGCGGGCCGCCCGGTGTTCGCCACCGAGGAGAACCGGCGCGAGGCACGACGGTTCATCGAAGCGGTGCGGGCCGACGGTGGCACGCGGCACGCCGAGGCCCTGGCCGCGGCCTTCCGCCTCCGGCCGGACGTCGTGTTCCTGCTCACCGATGCCGACGCCATGGATGATCTCACGGCCGACGAGTCGGCCCGTCTGGAGCGGCTCGCCGGCGGGGCGAGGCTCTTCCTCGTGCGGTTCGCCGCGAGGAACGACCCATCGGAGCGGCTCGAGGCCCTCTGCGCCCGGACCGGCGGCCGGTGCCTGGTGATCGATCCGCTGGCGCTGCCCGCGGTCGACGATTGACCGGCGCCGGGCGTCACTTCGTCCAGTCGAAGAGCGACGGGAGCCGGAAGCCGCGGCTCGGGGCCGGTTGGCGGGGTCGGCTCAAGGGCGTCGCTGGCCGCACCGTGGTGGGCGGGCCGGCGGATGCCTTCCGCGAGTCTGCCGCAGCGGCGGGCTGGCGCAGTGGCGATGTGAGCGGCGCGGACGCGATCCGCGTGGCGGGGGCGGTGGCCGACGGGCCGGCGGAGCTGGCCGGCGTGACGACATGGGAGGTGGTCTCCGCCGCCTTCCCGCGGCGGGTGCCGGAGAAGTTGACCGCCGCCGCCACCGCGGCGGCGGCGTCGTCGTCGGACTTCAGCGTGATCCGCTGGGGAACGATGATCGTGCGGAGCGTGGCGGGTGCCCACGGTTCCGGGAGCAGCGGCTTCATGCCTCCACCGACGCCCCCCTGACCGGCCACCGCGGCCGGCGTGGCGGGAGTTGCGGCGACCACGGTTCCGTGGAGGGGCGACTCGGTCGGCGGCACCGGGTCGACCGTGGTTGCCGGCGGCGCGACGGACTCCGTGGGAGCAGCGGGATCGATGGCGGCGATGACCGACGGGGGATCGGTGTCGGTGGAGGTGGCGATCGGCGCGGCGACGAACGCCGTGCCGGTGACCGTGAGGGACGTCGCCGCGGTGTCCGCTGCCGGCGAAGCGGCGGTGATTGCGACCGCCGGGCTGGCCTGGGGATTGACCGGCGTCCCCACCGGCACCGGTTCCGGGAGCGTGGGCTGCGGGGAGCTCGTCACGGGCGGACGCGGCCCGGCCACGGCGGGTGCGCGTGCGGGGGTGGCTGTCGGCGTGGTCTCGGCGGGGAGCCACAGGTCGCCGGTGGAGGCCGTGGCCCCGCTGGTGAGGGTCGTGCGCGGCGCGGTCCCCCGCGTTGCCGCGTCCGGGTCGAGCGACAACTGCACCGCGAGGAGCGGCTGACCTTCGCGGAGAGGGTGTCTGGTCACCAACCCGTCGAAGGAATCGATGGAGCGGACCGCGGCGGCGGGCACCATCGCCGTGGGCCACTCGCGGAGCCCGACGTCCCACACCGTGACCGCCGCCCCGCTGGGCAGCGAGCGCAGCGACACGAAGATCGGCTCGCTCTCCACTTGCGGTCGGGCGCGCTCGAGGTGCAGTTCGAGCAACCGGTTGACACCCAGCGCCACCGCCCCGCCGGCGACGAGCGCCGCGGCGAACACGGTGAGGGCCCGCGAGCGGCCGCGAACGGAGGCGTCGGAGACATTGTCGGTGTGCTTTGCCATACTGGCGTTTGGATCGGCATTTCCCCTGCCGTCGGACAGGCAGACCCCGAGCTCCCGGCCTCGGATTGCCTCGTTCCCGCAATTCCCCGGAGGCGCGGCGTCAGCGTCGCCCCAGTTCCTCCAGGTCGCCAACCGTGTCGCGGCGATCGATCGCGTTGCCATCACCCGCCGACGTGAAGCGGGGGTCGAGCCCCCGGGCCAGCGGCCGGATGACGAGGATCCGACGGTACGCCTGCCCCGCGACCCGCTCGCGGAGGAACGCGTCGCCCACGGTCGAGCCGGCCGGTCCGTCGCCGGTGATCACCAGCGCCTGGTGATCCGCCAGCTCGGCCTCCAGCCGCAGCCCGTCGAAGGCGTGGCGGCGCTGGCCGGCCTCGAGGCGGAAGGCTCCGTCGGCTCCCGCCCATGTCCGCTCCACAGCGCCGTGTTTCAGCAGCGGCGCCACCGCCAGGCGGATCCGGCCATCGGCCACCGGCCGCGCCGTGACCGTGAACACCCCGCTGGCCTGCTCGTAGGGCGCGCCTGTGACGGTGCTGCCGTCGTGCTCCAGGATCACCATCGACTGCGGGCCGGCGGCGGCGACCAGTTCGCTCTCCTGGGCCGGGAGGAGGCGAAGGAGGCTGCGGATCCGCGGTGGCTGGGCGATGGCCGGTGCCAATTCGTCGGCCGCCGGGGCCGGTGCGAGCTTCTCGGCCAGGCAATCGGGGGCCGGGTCGGAGACGATCCCGGCGCGGAGGCCGTTGGCGGCGAGCCGCTGCCGCAGGGCGTTGGGGAGGATTTGCTCGTCGACGTACCGCCACAACTCGTCGCTGCAGACAGGATCGGTGTCGACGACGCGGATCGAGAACACCTCGCACGTCAGGGTCCGGGGAACCGCTTGTCCGCCGGTGGGTGGTCCCGGCGCCAGCGCCGCCGCCGGCGGCCGGGGCAGGCCCGCGCATCCCGCCGCGGCCGCGACCAGGGCAGGGAGGAGCGTGATGGCAAGACGGCGCATGGGGGCCGGGCTCCCCGGGGAGACGGGCACACGGATGGGCGAGGATAGGGACACGTTCCGCCGGCCACAACACCGCCCTCCCGCCCGCGCGAGGCCGGGTTTGGCCCCCGGGGACGATGATCGCCCGGCCCCGGCAGTGTGCGACCATCGACCATCGTCCGTGATCGGGATGCGGCACGCGCCGGTTGGCGTATGATTTCGGAATGATATCATTACGACATCTTGTCACCGGCCCCGATCCTCACGCCAGAGGGACCGAACCGATGCTTCCCGCCGCGCCGTCCGATGCCCGTTCCACCCCCCGTCAACCCGAACAGCGCACACCGATCGTCGAGCGTCAGCTGACGCCGGTCTCCGGATGGACGGGGCTGTCCTTGTGTCTGGCCGGTCTGGTGGCCGCGGCGAGCCTGGCGCTGGCCGCGGCAGCGTTCGGCCCGGGCCGGTCGCTGTCGCCGCTGTTCATCCTCCTCACCGTGATCGCCACCCTGATGACCTTCGTCGGGCTGTTCGGCCTCGTGGCCATTGCCCCCAACGAGGCCCGCGTCTTCTCCCTGTTCGGCGAATATCGGGGCACCACCCGGCAGTCGGGTTTCTGGTGGGTGAACCCCTTCTATACCAAGAAGCCGATCAGCCTCCGGGTCCGGAATTTCGAAACTGGTTCGACGCGGACGCCGGAGGTGAAGAATGCCGAGGGCCGTGTGGTGGAGCAGAAGGGTCGCACCCACGGTCGCCCCTCGAAGGTCAACGACAAGAACGGCAATCCGGTGGAGATTTCGGCGGTCGTCGTGTGGCGGGTCGTCGACACCGCCGAGGCGAGTTTCGAGGTGCAGGACTACGAGGATTTCGTCGCCGTGCAGAGCGAAGCCGCCCTCCGCTCCCTCGCCACCCGCTATCCCTACGACAGCGAGGATCACGAGACGAGCCTCCGCGGCAGCACCGACGAGATCTGCCGGCAATTGCGCACCGACATCCAGGAACGTCTCGAACAGGCGGGGGTCGAGGTCATCGAGGCCCGCATCAGCCATCTCGCCTACGCGCCGGAGATCGCCGCCGCCATGCTCCAGCGGCAGCAGGCGTCGGCGGTGGTCGCCGCCCGGGCCAAGATCGTCGACGGGGCGGTGGGGATGGTGCAGATGGCGCTCGAGCACCTCGACCGCGACGGCGTGGTGCACCTTGACGACGAGCGCAAGGCGGCGATGGTGAGCAACCTCCTGGTGGTGTTGTGCGGCGACCGCCATGCCCAGCCGGTGATCAACGCCGGCACCATCTATTCCTGACAGCCTGCGGCGCGGCGCTGCCGCCGGGTGGTCCCGGGGCTCGCCACCGGAGACCAGTGGCGTGGCCGAGCGCGACAGCTTCCTCCTCCGTGTCGACCCCGCCGTGCTCCGGGCCCTGCGCCAGTGGGCCGATGACGACCTCCGCAGCGTCAACGGGCAGATCGAATTCCTCCTCCGGCGGGCGCTGGCCGACGGCGGCCGGATGCCCACCGGGGCGGACAAGCCGGCCCCCCACCCGCCCCGCGAGCCGCGCCGCGGCGGCCAGGGGTAGCGCTGCCGTTCGGCCGCGCCCGCACGAGCCCCCGGGGCGGTGTCGACCGGGCCAACCTCCACCGGCGGCTCGCCGTGTCAGGGTAGCCCGATGCCGGTACTGCCGGTCAGCGTGGGAAAGTTCACGTTTTCCCCGGTCGTCAGTCCGTGCTAGACACTCGTCTCACGGATCGGAGTCACGCACATGGAGGGTCCACGATGACCAAGGACCGGGAGTCGATGATGCACCGTGCCGGCGCGGTGTCGCAGGCGGCGGTGGTGGCCACGCTGCTTGTGGTGGTCGGAGGGATGGCGCTGCCCACGGTCGGGCTGGCCGGGCCCCCGGGCTTGAGTGCCAATCCGGCCAATCTGGCGATCTTCCCCGCCCGGGGACAAACGCCCGAGCAGCAGAAGGCCGACGAATCGGCGGCCTACGACTGGGCCTCCCAGCAGACGCGGTGGGATCCCTACCAGGCGAAGGCCGTGCTCGATCAGCAGGGGCACTCGTCCGCCCAGGCGGCCAACGCCGCGCGCGGTGGTGCGCTGAAGGGAGCGGCCGGCGGGGCACTGGCGGGCGTGGCCATCGGCGCCATCGCCGGTGACGCGGGCAAGGGCGCCGCCATCGGTGCGGCGTCGTTGGGCATGACCGGTGGCGTGCGTTCCCGGCGCGCGGCGCGTGCCGCCGACCAGGCTTCCGATGCGGCCGCGGCGGCCTTCCAACAGCAGTACGCCCTGTGGACGAAGAACTTCATGGTGGCCATGGAAGCCAAGGGCTACACGGTGCGGTGACGGCGGCGGAGCGGCTCCGGGCCGGTGGCGCCCGTATGGGACGCACCGGCCGGAGCGTTCCCCGCAACGGTCCCCGGACATGTGCGGCCCGGGTGTCACGGGCCGCGGAACGACAACCTGCGACAGGAGTGGATCGATGCTCACGAGCGTGGCGCGGATGGCGGCGGCGGTGGTGGTGGCGGAGGCCGTGTGGTGCGGCTGCGCGGCGGCCGGGCAGACGTGGGTCTGCGCCGTGGCCTCGGCGGTGGCGGTGGACGAGGACGGCACCGTCGGACCACCGGAACTGGGCGACCGGGAACGCCCCACGTTCTTCCGCGTCGATCCCCTCAAGAAGCAGCTCACCCTGCTGGCGCCGAAGTCGCGCCGCGGCGAGGTGACGAAGCTCGACACGGTGACTGAGGTCGAGGGTCTGACCGTCTGCTCCGGCGTGGAGAACGGGCGCGGTGTGAGCCTGATCATCTCCGCCGAGGGGCGCCTGACGCTGTCGGTGATCAGCGACGGCGTCGTCTGGTCGGTGTTCGGCCACGCCCTCCCGGAAACCGAGGTCCAGCCACCACAAAACTGATGCCGGGCAAACGGCGCCGGGTCACCAATGCCGGGCCACCGGCGCTTGGGCCACGCGCTTGCCGCCCGTCAGGCCGAGACGGCCTTCACGGCGGCGGCGAAGAGCGTCAGCCCGGCGCCGGCGGCGGCCGGATCGAGGCGGCCGTTCCACGCCGGGTGCTGCGTGGCGTCGATGAACCGCTCGGGATGGGGCATGAGGCCGAACACGCGCCCCGTCTCGTCGCACACCCCTGCCACGCCGGCCAGCGACCCGTTGGGGTTGGTGTCCACGCCGGCGTCGTCGGCCGCGTAGCGCAGCACGAGTTGGCCGGCCGCGGCGAAGCGGTCGAGGTCGGCCGCCGACCGGGTCACGAAGCGCCCCTCGCCATGGGCCACCGGGAGGTCGAACTCCGGGGGCAGCCCGTGGAGGAAGCTGCATGGGCCGGGGGCGAGGCGGAGCCGCACCCACCGGTCGACGAACCGGCCCGCGGTGTTGTGCCCCAGGGAGGCCAGCGGCCGGCCGTCGGCGGGATCGGCGAGCAACAGGCCGGTCTGGAGCAGCACCTGGAACCCGTTGCAGATGCCGATCACCAAGCCCCCGCGGTCGCGGAACCGGCGCAAGGCGTCGCCGAGCCGGGCGCGGATCTCGGTGGCCAGGATCCGTCCGCTGGCGATGTCGTCGCCGTAGGAGAAGCCGCCGGGAAGGCAGAGGATCTGCACGTCGTCGAGCAGCGTTGGCCGGCGCGCCAGGGTGCGAACGTGGACGCGGCGGCCGATCGCTCCGGCGCGCTCGAAGGCGTGGAGGGTTTCATGGTCGCAGTTGGTCCCGGGGGCGCGGAGGACCAGGGCGCGGGGGGAGAG
>RFRL01000202.1 GCA_009924545.1 Planctomycetia bacterium
GGCTGGCGACGAGCGGAGACAGCCCTGGCGTGTGGGTTGGGATTGGCGGTCCTGACACTTGTCGGAGCTTTGACAAGGGTTTGACCAACCGTCGGCCTGCCGCCGCGTCGCACCGGAGCAGCCGCCGCCCGGCGGCGTCCGCCGAGCGGTGTTGAGGCTTTTCCCCACACCTGCCACACTTCCCCGTCTCGCTTCACGCACGGTGCCGGCGTCGCCCAGGCGCCCGGCATCGAGGAGCGGGGGGCGGATTCTGGCGCGGTTGTGTCGAGAAACACGGTCGCGCCGTTCGATAGAAGCAGGAACTGTCGGAAGCGAGCCCGCGGGCAGCGGCCTCCGGGCGTGGTGTCGGTTGCCGGGACCCCGGCAGGGCCAACGGCCCGGCCCTTCCGGCGGCCCACCCGGTCAGCAGCCAAGTCCCGTCAGCAGGAGAAGCAGTCGTGCACGGAACCAGCGTCGCCGGTGGGGAAGTTCGCAGCGGTGGGGTGTGCCCGGGCCGGTCCCGCCGGGCTCTTCTTCGCGCCGGCTGTGGGGCATGGCTGCTCCTCCTCGCGGCGGCGGTGCTGGGGAGTGGCACGGTGGAGGCAGCGGGGGCCTTTCCGCCGAGCGAACAGCTGTTCCCGGCCACGACGCGACTGTGGGTGAGCATGCCCGACGTCCACCGGCTCAAGGAGTCGTTCGATCGCACCGAATACGGCCAACTGGCCAAGGACCCCGTGATACAGCCGTTCGTGGACAGCCTCCGCGGGCAGATCCGCGACGCCGGCTCCCAGCGGCTGGCCCGTCTGGGGCTGACCCTCGAGGATTTGGAGACGATCCCCGGCGGCGAACTCGCCCTGGCGGCGATCGAGCCGCAGGCTGGCGTTCTGGCCACCATCCTCCTGGTGGACACCACGGGCCACGAGGCCGAGACCAGCCGGATCGTCGAGCAAGTCACGAAGCGGCTCGACGAGAAGAAGGCCACCCGGCTGCCGGCGGTTCAGGTGGCCGGATCGGGCGAGGCGGTCAACGTCTTCGAACTCGCCGCCGACCCCCGCGATCCGCCCAACCGTCCGCGCCAGGTGGCGTTCGTGGAATTCCCGCATGCCCTCGTGGTCGGTGACCACGCGGCCGTCGTGGCCCAAACCGCCGGCAAGCTGGCGGCCGGTCGGGCCGACAACCTCGCCTCCCTCCCCTCCTTCCAGGCGGTGGCGGAGCGTTGCGCCGGCAAGGTGCCGGCCACCGCGGCACCGCTGCGGTGGTTCGTCGATCCCCTCGGATTCGCCAAGGCCTACCAGGCTGCCAACCCGCCCCGGGAGAAGAAGAAGGGACCCGACTACGTGGCGATCCTCGGCCGGCAGGGCTTCGATGCCGTGCGCGGCCTCGGCGGCGTGGTCCTGTTCGACGACGGCCCCTACCAGCTGCGGCACCACGCCCTGATCTACGCCCCGCCGCTCCCCGGGCGCAAGCCGTTCGCCCCCGACCGCTTCAACCTCGCCGCGCGGATGCTCGAGTTCCCCAACGCCGAGGCGGTCGAGCCGCCGCAGTGGGTACCGCGCGACGTGTCGAGTTGGGTCGCCGTGCAGTGGGACATGCGCGCCGCCTTCACCTCGGCCGAATCGCTGGTCGACGACGTGGTCGGCGAGAAGGGGGTGTTCGACGACGTCATCGCCTCCCTCAAGGAGGATCCCGACGGACCGCAGATCGACATCGAGAAGGAGTTGGTCAACTGCCTCGGACGCCGTGTGTCGGTGGTGAGTGACTATGCCACCCCGATCGGGGTCGACAGCGAACGGCTCGTGATCGCCATCGAGGCCACCAACGAGGCGACGGTGCGGGCTGCCGTCGCCAAGAGCATGGCCACCGATCGCGACATGCGCAAGGTGGAGTTCGACGGCCACGTGATCTGGGAGCAGATCGACCGCTCGGATGCGATCCCACAACTGGAAATCGAGACCCCCGGCCTGGCGCGCCGCCACGCCGACGACGAGGGTGACGACGACCGAGGTCGGCGGCGGATCCGGGAGCGCGAAGAGAAACTCCTGCCCCATTCCGCCGTCACGGTGGCGAAAGGCCACCTCCTCATCGCGTCGCACCGCGACTTTCTCGAACGGGTCCTCACCACGTCGAGTGACGTGGAGAGTCTCGCCCAGGCCGCCGACTACGCCACCGTGGCCGCCGAGGTGGGGCGGCTGTTCCCCGGCTCGATCGCCCTCCGCTCGTTCGGTCGTTCCGACCGCACGGTGCGACCCACCTACGAGATGCTTCGCCGTGGCGAGATGCCGAAGTCGAAGAGCCTGACGGGCCAGTTGCTCAACGCCCTGCTCGGTGACGGAAAGGAAGGCAGTGTCAGGAAGCAGCGGATCGACGGCAGTACGCTGCCCGAGTTCGAAACCATCCAGCGCTACTTCGGCACCGTCGGCACCGGGATGGAGGCAGTGGAGAATGGATGGTACATCGCCGGCGTGGCGCTGCGGAGCGCCGACCGGGAGCCGGAGGTGGCCCGCGGACCGGTGTCGAGCGTGGGCCGGTGAAGCAGCCCGGGCCCGGCGCGTCGGGAGCGACGCGGTGCGTGACGGGCCCTGCCCCGTGATCGCATTGGCTGGCACTGTCGCACGAGGTCGGTTCGTCGTGTCCGGTCGGCCGCCGAGTGTCAGGGCCGCCGGAGGTCAGGGCCCGGCGTTGCGGGGGTCGGCGATCTTGGAGGCCGGCGGCTGACCACGGCCTCCTTCCACCACCGCCCAAAAGGGATGCTGCCGGTCGCCACGGCGCCGCAGATCCTCGAGCATCACCCCGACGTCGGGCGCCAAGGTTTCCTTCACCAGCCGCCGGCCATCGAGGGTCACGGTGACGGGGCGGCTGAAGTCGACCAGTTCGGGCATCAGCCACACCGTCACCCGCTCCGCCCCGCAGCGGACCGTGAGGCCGTTGGTGGCCGTGGTCTTCGCCTCGATCGCCAGCGGGCGGATCGTGGGGCCCGGCGGCCACTGGCTCGGGAGGACCACGGTCCGGGGCGGGGCGCCCGCCATCTCCACCCACCAAAAGAAGCGGTCCCAGGGGCGCATCGTGACCACGTCGATCGTCGGCGGGGCGAACGACCGGCGCCGGCGACCCATCCAGGCGAACAGGCGGAGGATCTCGTCGGAGAAATGTTCGTGGCCCCGGCCGCGGTACTCGACGTAGGTGACGTCGAAGCCCTTGGCGAAATACCGGTCGAGGTCCATGGCGTTGTGCGACAGACTGGCGGAGTCGAGTTCCCCCGCCACCACGTACACCGGCAGCGTGCGGGCGTTGGGCCAGTAGTGGTTCACGTAGCGGCCTGCGGTCGGGGCGATGGCCACCAACCCGGCCCACAGGTCGGGATGGGCCAGGGCGATGTCCCAGGCGGCGTCCCCGCCGAGGGAGTGCCCGGAGATGAACACCCGGTCGGTGTCGATGGAGAACCGGCGCTGCGCCTCGCGCAGCGCCGCCAGCACGATGCCATGCTCCCGGGCGGAGTAGTCGTATCCCGACTGCGTGGGCGCGGCCCACGCGGGGGCGACGATGATCGTGCCTTGCCGGCCGGCCTGCCCCACGCGGACGCCGTCGCCACCGGGCAACCCCGCCCACCACTCGATCTGGTTCAGCGGCGTGGTCCAGGCGGCATGGAGGCTGACGACGGCCGGATAGCGGCGGAGCGGATCGTATTCGGGGGGGAGTTGCACCAGGCACTTCGCCGTGCCAGAGCCGTCGGCGAGGGTGATCTCCAACTCGTGGAGGCCCGGCTGCAGGGCCGGGGGCGGATCGATCGGGGGGCGCATCTGGCGGGCGATGGCGGCCACGGTGGGGGCATCGAACGCCTCTTCATCGGCCATGCGCCGGGCGATGGCCGAACGGGCCGCCGCGTCGCCGCTGCGGAGGTAGTCGCGGAGAAGGTCGCGGACCAGGGCGGTGGAGAGGGCGAGCTTGAGGTTCTCCCCTGCGGCGGCGGCCCCGGCGAGCCACCCGCTGATCGCGAGGGCCGCCGCCCGGTCGGCCGGCACGTCGTCGGCCGAGCCCAACCGCTCAAACGCCGACAACCGCTCGAGGGTGGCCGTGGAGAGGTCGGCCGCGATCTCGTCGGCCAGCCGTGTGGCCAGTTCGCGTTGAGAGACATCGTCGAGGCTCCCGATTCGCCCGCGGACCGCTGCCAGGAGTCGCTGGCCGCGTTCGTGACGCTGTCGCAGGGCGTCGCGCTCCTCGCGGACCGCCTCGATCAGTTCGCCGCTGGCGTCGGTGACGGGAAACGACTCCAGGAGCCGGCCCGCCAACCCCTCCTGCCCCACGCTTACCCGCTGCCGGATCTCGTCGAGGAGGGCCGTTGCCGCCAACTCGGCCAGCCCCTGCCGTTCGGTGGCCAGGTCCGCAAGCGATGGAAAGTCGCGCAGCACGTCGTCGAGTTCGGCCCTTGCGTCGTCGTACCGCCCCGCCTGGAGCCAGAGCCGCACCAGGCGCAGGCGCTGGTCGGTGTCGTCCCTGTCGAGTCCGTGGGTCAGCACCCGGCGGAGGACGTCGCGTGGGATCGACGAGGTCGCCACGCGCATGTCGAGGAGCACCGACTTCTCGGTCTGCAGTCCCTCGAGCCGTGTCCAGCGCGGGGTGATACGCGTGATGCCTTGGACCACGTCGACACGCCCGCCGCCCGTCGCCAGGGAGAGGATCCGGCGGCCGTGGTCGTCGAAGGGTGTGGTGCCGAGGATCCCGCCCACGGCCGCCACGCGCCGGCCGTTCTCCGGAACCCGCTGGTCGATGTCGATCCGTTCGAGGCCGACGTCGAAGGGCCCCTCCTCGACCTTCACCACGCGGCGTTTGGGCACCATGGTGCGGGTGAGATCGTCGTCGCACGCCAGCACGGGTGTGCCCGCCGTGCCGGCAGCGTCGGCGATCGGATCGATGACCACTCCCGGCAGCAGTGCGAATCGTCCCTCGAGCACACGGCCGTCCTGCAGCTCGACCCGGTCGGCGCGGACGAGCACCGGCCACGCCGCCACGGCCAGCCCGAGGATCCACCGGGCGGCCGTGGGGCACCCCCCTCGTGCTCCGGGCGGGGCACTGCCGCCACGGTGAGACGTCGCGCCGCAGCCACTGGTCGGGCCGGTGGAGCGGACGACAACCACCTCGGTGATCACGATCCCGTGCATGCCCGGCAGTGTAGTCGGCTTTCCATCCTGGCGACCACGCCGGTTCCCGGCTTGACCCCCGCCGGGCTGGCTCTGAGAATTGGTCCCCGGTGGCGGTGTCGGTTGGGGGCAGGAGCCGTGGGCTGGGTGACGCACGGTGACAGCGAGATCGGGGAATTCCGGGACGTGTGATGACGCTCGGCATCCTCCTTGGCAGACGGCCGTGACCGGCTCGGGATGAGGCCAGGACATGCGGGTCATCAGGCGTTTGCTCGCCCGCCTCATCGCCTTGGTGGTGCTCTCACCGATCGCCCTCCTGGTGATCCTCGGGCTCGGGGCTTTGCTGCGCGGCCTCGACGACCGTGTCGGCGCGGTGGTGTGCGGCCGCGTCGTGCTCATCGGAGCCGTCATCTGGTTTGTGGGTGTGATCGGCATGGGCTTGCTGACGGCGGTTCTCGTCGTGGCGGGGCCGCCGGTGCGGAGGAGCCGTCGGTGCGGGAAAATCCGGTCGGGGCAACCCCGGGGGCCGGGACGGCGCCGCCGCTGGCAGCGCCGAGAGCCGCCGGGGCACGGGGCCCGGCGGAGACACGATCGCGGTGATCCGGGCGGCACGCGGAAGGACGGGTGAACAGGGGCGGTCGGATCTGGTCGCCGGCTATCTGCCGCGGCGCCGCGTGAGGAAGGGAGGGCCGGCCGTGGCGATCAAGTTCCGGTGCACCGGCTGCCGTACCAAGCTCTACGTGCCGACCCGGTGGCAGGGCAACAGTATCGATTGCCCGCGGTGTGGGGCTGCCGTCGTGGTACCGCCCTCCGGTCCCGAACCGGCACCCACGGCGTTCGACACCAAGGCGATTGAAGCGTCCCTCGCCACCCTCGTACCCGATGCCCGTGACGACCCGTTCGCCCTGGCGCCGGCGACCTTTCCTCGCCCGACCGAGTCGCGGCGGGGGCGGAAGCGACGGGACCGCGCCCCCGCGCCGGCCGGCACCGCCCCGCCCGACGCGGCCGTCGTCGTGAACGTGGCCCCGCCTGCGGTCCGACGGCGGGGGCTGCGCACTCCGGTGACGTTGCCTTGGTGGGCCGTCTATGCTTATTTGGGCGTGCTCACGGTGTGCGGAGTGGCCGCGTTCTTCCTCGGATTCTGGTGGGCGTCGACCGGAGCGTCTGGCACATGATCGCGGCGAGTCCCTGCGGCCGGCGTGGTGATCGGTGCGGCTCCGCTGCCCGCCCGTGGCGGCGTGCGCGGACGGCCGTTGTCGGGGGCGTCGCGGCTACGCTCCTCGGGGCGTTCGGCACCACGATCGATCTTCATCCCGGCAATCTTCATCCCGGCAGTTGGCGCACGGGCCTTGCCGCCCGCGCCGCGGAACCTGCCCCCACGGCGGCCGCCGCGAAGCGGTTGCTCGACGAGACCGATGCACTGCTCGCCGAAGGCAAGCCCGGCGCGGCCCGCGATCGGCTCGTCAATGCAGTCGACGTGCTCACGGCCCTGACTGAACTCGAGCGCGCTCCGGTCGCGCTCAAGGCGCTCTGTGATCGGGGACGGGGGCTCGTCGAGCGGTTGGATCTGGAGGGGGCCGATGTTGCCGGGATCACCGTTCCCGCAGGCACCACCCAGCGCCCCACCATCAAGGGCAGCCGTCCGAACACCATGGCGCCGGGGCCGGGCAAAGACGCTCCCGCGGCCGGGCCGAGTTTCACCAAGGAGGTTGCTCCCCTCCTCGTGAGGAGTTGCGGCGGCTGCCACGTCACCGGGCGCCGAGGCGACTTCCAGATGGCGTCCTACGACGCGCTGATGCGCTCGGGGATGGTGCAGAAGGGGGTGGGGAATGCGAGTCGCTTGGTGGAGGTCATCCTCTCGGGCGACATGCCCCGGGGCGGCGGCAAGGTGCCGGCGGCCGACGTGGCCACGCTCGTGAAGTGGATCGACCTGGGTG
>RFRL01000203.1 GCA_009924545.1 Planctomycetia bacterium
TTGGAGTTGCGGTCGATCGCCGGCGGGGTGCTCGCCCAGCGCCCCGACGACCGCTGCGACGACCCGGCCGCGTGGCGCGTGGTGACGCGGGTCGTGCCCCCGACCCACCTCACCCCGGCGCTCGACTTCGCGTTCACGATCGTGCGCCGCCTCACCAGCAACGCCATCGCCGTCGGCGCGGGCACGAATCTCGTCGGCGCCGGCGTCGGGCAGACCAGTCGGGTCGATGCCGTGCGCCTGGCCCTTGCCAAAGCGGGACCCCGAGCCCGCGGCGCGGTGCTCGCCTCCGATGCCTACTTCCCGTTCGCCGATTCGATCGAGCCGATCGCCGCGGCGGGCATCGCCGCCATCATCCAGCCAGGGGGCTCGAAGCGGGATGCCGAGGTGATCGCCGCCGCCGAGGCGGCGGGAATCCCCATGGTCTTCTCCTCGCGGCGGCACTTCCGCCATTGATGGTCCGCCGTCCGTGAATCCATCCATGCCATCGATCCTCGACGCCATCGTCACCCGCAAGGTGCGCGAGGTGCGCGCCACCCGGGAGCGGGTGCCAGCGGCGGTGGTGGAGCGCGCGGCGGCCACGGCGCCGCCCCCCCGCGACTTCTTCGGGGCGGTGACCCGGCCCGGCGGCGTACGCTTGATCGCCGAGTTCAAACGGCGCAGTCCGTCGGCCGGCGAGATCCGTCCCGGGGCCGACGTCGGTGCGATCGTCGGGGCCTACGCCGGTGCCGGGGCGGCCGCGCTGTCGATCCTCACCGATGGGCCCGGGTTCGGCGGTGCCGTCGCCGATCTGGAGACCGCCCGGCATGCGGTGCCGCTGCCGCTTTTGCGCAAGGAGTTCGTCATTGACGACTACCAGGTGGTCGAGGCCCGGGCCCACGGCGCCGACGCCGTCCTCCTCATCGCCGAGTGCCTCGACGACTGCCGGTTGCGGAGCCTCTACCGTCGCATCCTCGACCTGGGGATGACGCCGCTGGTCGAACTCCACGACGCGGCCAACCTGCCCCGCGTCCTCGACACCGGGGCCACGCTCATCGGCGTCAACAACCGTGACCTGCGGACGATGACCACCGATCTCGACCACGTGCTGCGGCTGCGTGACGCGGTGCCGCCGGAGTGCAGCCTCGTGGCCGAGAGTGGGATCCGCACCCCGGCCGACGTCGCCCGGCTGGCAGCGGCCGGGGTCGCCGCCATGCTCGTCGGTGAGTCGCTTCTCCGCAGCCCGTCCCCTGGGCAGGCTGCCGCAGCCCTCGTGGCGGCAGGGGTCGGCAACGGAGTTTGACGCGCCGGCCACACCCGGAGCACCTGCCGCGACGATGGCGGGGGAGACCGACACCCTTGCCAGGCCGTCCGCCTGCCTCAGCCGGCCCGCGTCCCGCTGCCGGGCGGCGTACCCATTGGCTTGGGGCCGGTGGGGGCGATTCCCACGGCGGCTGCCGCACGCTTGGTGGCCGGTGGTCCGGCGAGGAGGAACAGGACGCGGTTCATGGCGGAGGTCTCCCGGTGAATGCACCGAGCAACCTTGGAGCAGGTTCCATGCCGATGGCCGATGGTCATCGGGAAAACCCGCCGAAATGCCTCGGTGGCGGTGTTTTTGCCCCCCCGGCCACCCTGGGGCGGGCCGGCCGGCGCTGCCGTGCCCGGCCACCGGGCAGGTGCTGCCGCCATCGGCATCATCCGGGTCAGCCCGTGGGGATGGCTGACGGGGTGCGGTCGGCCGGGCGATCGCCCACGAACCGGTAGCCCGTCCCGCGGACGGAGAGGAAGTGGACCGGCTTGGAGGGATCGGGTTCGAAGGCCTGGCGGAGGTTGAACATGAAGGTGTCGACCGTCCGTGTGGCGGGTGGCCGCGCCAGCCCCCAAACCTTTGTCAGCAACTCTTCCCGCGAAACCACCAGTCCCTCGTGCTCCACCAGGTAGCGGAGGAGTTTCATCTCCAGGTTGGTCAAGCGTACGGGCTGATCGCGGCACCGGGCCTCGAAGGTGTCGAAGTTCACCTCGGCGTCGCCGAAGCGGTAGCCGCCGGCCCGGCCGGGAGCGTCGCCGGGCGCCGGCTGGCGTGCCGTGCGTCCGCGCCGGGCCAACAGGCTGCGGACGATCGACAGCAGTTCGTCGAGATCGAAGGGCTTCTGCAGGTAGACGTCGGCACCGGCGTCGAAGCCCCGGATCCGGTCCTCGACGAGGGTCCGGGCCGTGAGCATCACCACCGGCAGGTCGTGCCCCCGGGCTCGGATCGCTTCGCAGACCGCATACCCGCTCATCCCGGGCAGCATCAAGTCGAGGACGAGCAGGTCGATCGGTGGATCGGCATCGTCGAGCATGGTGATGGCCGCCTGGCCGTCGCCCACGGTGGTCACCCGCAGCCCCTCGGCTTCGAGGTTGAACTTGATCCCGATCGCCAAGTGCTCCTCGTCCTCGACGACGAGGATGTGCGGCATGGATGGGGTCATGGCGGGGAGGGGACGCTGGGTTTCGGCGGCCGGTGCCCCGGCGTCGTCAGCGGGCGAGGACCGGCCGGCCGCGGGCCACGCGGGCGAAGCCATGGTCGATGAACCACTGCCAGGCATCGCCCACCGTCGTCTCGAACGGCCGGGACGAGTATCCCAGTTCCGTCCGGGCGCGGTGCGAGGAAAAGAGGTGCGGCAGGAGCGACATGGCCGTGGCGGCGGAGTTGATTGGCAGTTCCCGCGCGGTGAACAGGCTCACGGCATCGCCGCACCAGCCGGCCAGACGGATCACGGGCGCGGGCGCGGACCCCAGCGGCTGTATGCGGCCTGCGATCCGGGCGAAGATCCGCCAGGCGTCGAGGTAGGGGAGGGGATGGCCACCGAGGATGTACCGGCGCCCGGTCCGCCCGCGTTCGGCCGCCGCCAGGGCACCGGCGGCGACGTCGCGGACATCGACGAAGTCGTTGGCACCCGGCGGGGCGAACGTGCCCCACCCATTCCCCACCTCGAGGAGCATCCGGCCGCTGGAGGGCTTCCAATCCCAGGGCCCGAGCATGTAAGTGGGGTTGACGATCAGGGCGTCGAGCCCGCGCTCGACCTCCTCGAGCACCGCTTCTTCGGCCTCACGCTTCGTGACCACGTAGGGGCATTCGGGCATGCCACCGGTCGGGGTGTCCTCGTCGGCCGGCAAACCGTCCGGCCGCAGGCCGATGGCATCGACGCTCGACACGTGGATCAACCGGGCCCCGGCCACCCGTGCCGCCCGGGCCACGCGCCGCGTGCCCTCGACGTTGGTCTCGCGCATCTCGCCCAGGTGCCGCCAGCCGCAGTGGACATGGGCGGCCGTGTGGAACACGAGTTGGCAACCGGCGAAGGCTTCCGCCAGCCGGTGGGCATCGCCCAGCCCAGTGACCACGACGTCGACCGGCAGGCCGCCGAGGGTCCGTTCCGCCGCCGCGACGGAGCGGGACAGGGCCCGGACACGGAACCGGCGGTTGGCCAGCAACCGCACGAGATTGTTGCCAAGCAAACCGGTCGCCCCGGTCACGGCAACTGTCGTCGGGGCGCCGGGGGGGGCGACCGTGCGGCCTCCGCGGCCGGGAAGGGTGGGAACGGTGAAATCGATCGCGGAAACGTTCATGGTGGATCGCCCTGCAGCCTGTCGAATCAAGCCGGGCCGACGCGATCCCTCGATCGGCACCGCCCGAATTGTAGTTCGGGTCGCGGGGTGGAAACACTTTCGCGCTCCCCCGGAGCGGGCCGCCGTTGACGGATCGGCCGGTCAGCGCGGAAGATGCGGTCGGGTCGTCAAAAGTGGTTACGGTGGGGGGGTTTGCGCCCACGGGCCCCCGGCCAACGGCGCGGTCGCATGTCGGCCGAACCCAACATGACGGCCGAACCCAAAGGGGTGGCAGGCGGCGAACGGACACTGCCGCCCGCCGACCGGGCCCGCCGGTGGTGCGGAGCGGAATGGCGGCGCGGAGCGGAATACCGTGGCGGACGTCAAGCTGGAAATCGTCGACTCCCGGTCGCGACAGCAGCGCTTCATCCGGCTCCCATGGCGGATCTATGCCGACGATCCCTGCTGGGTGCCGCCCCTGATCCACTCGCAGCAGGAACTGCTCGGGTTCCGGCCGCATCCGTTCTACGCACGCTCGCGTGCCCGGTCGTTCCTCGCCGTGCGCGGCGGCCGTGACGTGGGCCGGATCACCGCCATCGTCAACGCCGGTCACATCGAGCGCTACGGCGAACAGCGCGGCTTTTTCGGGTTCTTCGAGTGCGACGATGACGCCCCGGCGGCCGGGGCCCTGTTCGCCGCCGCCCGCGACTGGCTCCATGCCGAAGGGATGACCGCCATCCGTGGTCCCGCCAACCCCTCGCTGAACTACGAGTGCGGTCTGCTCATCGAGGGCTTCGACACGCCGCCGTTCTTCATGATGACTCACGCCCGCCCCTGGTACGGGGCGCTCGTCGAGGCCAACGGGTTCGGGAAGATCGAGGATCTCTACGCCTTCTGGGGCGCCACCGAGATGCTCGACTCGCTCGACCGGAAGCTCGGCGTGATGGTGCAGGGGGTCCAGGAGCGGTTCGGTGTCAGCGTCCGGCCGCTCGACCGCCGGCGTTTCGATGCCGAGGTGCGGATGTTCCTCGACATCTACAACTCCAGCCTCGGGGGCACGTGGGGCTTCGTCCCCCTCTCCGACGCCGAGGTGCGCCACATGGCGGCGAGCCTCAAGCACCTCATCGTGCCGGAGTTGGCCCTTGTCGCCGAGGTCGACGGCAAGCCGATCGGGGCGGTGTTCTGCCTGCTCGACTACAACACCCGGATCAAGGCCATCCACGGCCGGCTGTTCCCCTTCGGCTTCCTCAAGCTGCTGTGGAACAAGCGGGCCATCAAGCGGATGCGGGCCATCAGCACCAACGTGATCCCCGAGTACCAGGCGTGGGGAGTGGGGCTGGTGCTGCTGGCGGCACTCGTGCCGCGCGTGCGCGAGTGGGGCATCGAGGAAACGGAGTTCTCCTGGGTGCTGGAGAGCAATCACCTCTCCAAGCGGTCGCTGGAGCGCGGCGGGGCGCTGGTCACGAAGAAGTACCGGATGTATCAGGACGACCCGCCGCTTTCGTGAGCCGTACGCCGTGGCCGGGATGCCGGGGTACCGGGCTGGCACCGGGTCCCGCGGCGGGAACGGCCGGCTCCGTCAGCGCGTGTCGAACGGCTTGTCGCCAAAGGCCTCGCGCGGCGGGTCGGCGTCGTCGCCGACCTCGTGCCGGAGGCGGTCGAGCTCCGTGCGGAGGTCGGCGAGCCTGTCGGCGTAGGCGGGATCGGCGTGGAAACTGCGCGTCTCGAGCGGGTCGGCCTCGCGATCGAGCAGTTCCCAGTCGTCGATATCGGGTCCGTGGTAGTGGATCAGCTTGTAGCGCTCGGTGACCACGCCCCGGTGCGGGCGCACGCGGTGCGGCATCGGATACTCGTAATAGTGGTAGTAGAGGCTCTTCCGCCAGTCGTCGGGCGAATAGCCGGCGAGGAGGGGCTGAAGGGCCCGCCCCTGCACGTCGGCGGGCACCGGCACGCGCGCCAGCGCCAGGAACGTGGGGGCGAAGTCGAGCAGTGACACGATCCGCCCACAGCGGCTGCCCGGCGGCGTGAGCCCCGGCCAGCGCACGACCAGGGGCGTCCGCAGCGACTCTTCGAAGATCCAGCGCTTGTCGAACCAGCCATGCTCGCCGAGGAAGAAGCCCTGGTCGCTGGAGAGGATGACCACCGTCTCGTCGGCGATCCCCTCCGCCTCGAGCGCGTCGAGCACGCGCCCGACGCTGTCGTCGATCGCCTTCACGCAGGCGAGGTAATCGTGCATGTAGCGCTGGTACCGCCAGCGGACGAGGTCGCGCCCGGAGAGGTTGGCCGCCCGGAAGGCGTCGTTGCGCGGTCCGTAGTAGGCGTTCCAGGCGACGAGCTCCTCGGGCCCGATCCCCGGGGGCGGCCGCAGCTTGGCGTCGAGATCGGTGAACGTCCGGTCGAGCCCCATGTCGTGGTCGCTGACGGCGCGGCTCCGGCCGGCGTAGTCGTCGAACAGCGTCGCCGGTTCGGGATGGGGGCGGTCGTCGTCCCAGCCGAGGTGCCGCAGCGGTGGCGACCACTCGCGGTGCGGCGCCTTGTGCTGGCTCATGAGGAGGAAGGGCTTGGTACGGTCGCGCTTCGCGAGCCACGCAATCGACAGGTCGGTGATCACGTCGGTGACGTAGCCGCGGTGCTGGGTCTTGCCTGCGGCGGTGAGCATCGGCGGGTTGTAGTAGATCCCCTGACCCGGGAGGATCTCCCAGTGGTCGAACCCCGTCGGTTCGCTCACCAGGTGCCACTTGCCGATGATCGCGGTCTGCCATCCCGCCGCTTTCAGCAGCTTGGGGAACGTCGTCTGCGTGCCGTCGAACCGGCTGTTGGTGTTGTTGTAGAAGCCGTTGCGGTGGGAGTATTTCCCCGTGAGGATCGTGGCCCGGCTCGGTCCGCAGATCGAATTGGTGACCAGGCAGCGGTCGAACACCATCCCCTCCCGGGCCAGCCGGTCGATGTGGGGCGTGGGGAGGAGTTTACGTTCGTCGCCGTAGCAGGAGAGCGCCTGGCAGGTGAGGTCGTCGCAGAAGATCAGGAGGATGTTCGGCCCGCCGCGGGGCGCCGGCTCGGCGGCCGTCGCCCGCGTGGCCGCCGTGGCCAGGAGGAACACGCCGAGGATCAGTGCCGCCATCGGGCGATGGCCGGCGTGCGTATGCGATCCCACGAACCCACGAGCATGGCTGGGGCAGGTCATCTGTCGGCTCTCCCGGGTCGAATGGAGTGTTGGCGAGCATAGCAGGGGCGGAGGGACAGGTTCCCCGGCCGTCGCCGGGCCTGCCCGCCGCCCGGTTCGCATCGCTGCCCGACCACGGGGGCGCCCGGTGCGCGGCTGGGGCCGCAGGCGTTAGGATCGCAGCCGCCCGATCCCTCCGCCGGAGCGCCCCCATGCCAGCCCCATCCACCGTGGTCCGAGCGTTCGCCGAGGCGTGTGCCGTCGCGTTTCTCGTGACGCTGATCGTGGCGGGGCCGGTGGCGATCG
>RFRL01000204.1 GCA_009924545.1 Planctomycetia bacterium
TCGTGGAGCACCGCGCGGCGCAGGTCGGCCGCCGGGAGGGGGCCGAGCCGCTCGCGCACGGTCGTGGCCGCCGCGGCGACCAGCGGCAAGTCGAGCAGTTCCTCCAGCCGCACCAGCCCCAGCTCCACCGCGTCGTCGGCGTCGTGGGTGTCGTAGGCGATCGAGTCGGCGGCGTCCACCATCTGCGCTTCGAGGAGCGGGGCCGCCGCGGCCGGTCGGGCGACGCGCGCCTCCTGGGCGGCGAGGATCTCCCGCGAGAGGTTGAGGCCGGGAAACCCGGGGTAGCGGGCCTCGAGCAGCTCCATGATCCGCAGCGCCTGGGCGTTGTGGTTGAAGCCCCCGCAGTCGGCGAGGAGGAGATCGAGCGTGTCCTCGCCGGCATGCCCCAGCGGGGGATGGCCGATGTCGTGGGCCAGGGCGAGGGTCTCGACGAGGTCTTCGTTGAGGGCCAGGCCGCGGGCCAGCGTCCGCGCGATGCCGGTCACCTCGAGGGTGTGGGTGAGGCGGCTGCGGTGGTAGTCGCCGTGGTATCCGGTGAAGACCTGTGTCTTGTGGGCCAAACGACGGAAGGCGGCCGAATGGACGACGCGGTCGCGATCGCGCTGGTAGGGGCTGCGGACGGGGTGGGGGGGTTCCGCGTGGACCCGCCCGGCCGAATCGGCTGCGTGCATCGCCCACGGGGCCAAGAGCACGCGCTCGCGGGCCTGCCAGTCGGCCAGCGGTTCGGGGGCGGTGGCGCGGGGATCATGGGAGGGGGTCCGCCGCGGCAGCGGCCGTGAGTTGTTCCCAGAGGGCGTCGAGCGCCTGGGAGATCACCCGGACGCCGCACAGGGCGGGCATGAAGTTGACGTCACCGGGCCAGCGCGGCAGGAGGTGCCAGTGGAGGTGACCGGGAACGCCGGCGCCCGCCACGCTGCCCAGGTTGAGGCCGATGTTGAAGCCCGCGCAGTGGAGCGACGCGCGGACCAGGCGGCACCAGCGCGACAGTTGCCGTTGCAGGTCGAGGAGCGTGGCGTCGCCGAGATGGTCGAGCTCCCCATGGTGGTCGAGCGGGGCCACCAGGAGGTGCCCGCCGCCGTAGGGGAAGCGGTTGACGATCACCAGGCTCGCGGCGGTGCGCTCCACGACGCCGAGGCTGCGGTCGTGTTCGGGGCCGGCCGCCGCCGCGCGGCACAGGAAACAATCACGGTCAGCCCCCGGCCGCCACACGGCGGGCTCCACCACCGGCGCCGATTCGGCGGCCGCGCCCTGCAGGTAGGCCAGCCGCCAGGGTGCCCACAGCGTGTTCATGGGAAGTGCCTCATTGGGCCGAACAGGCGCGGCCGGGCCGGTGCGATCCCGGCGAGCGCCTCAGGCCAGCCGTGTCACCTCGAACCCGCTGCGGTACCGGCGCCGCAGGAGGGCGGCTGCGGCGTCGTGATCGGGGATCATCATCGTGTCGGCCGCCCAGGTGAGCGGGCGGCCGGGGAAGCGGTTGGCGATCGTGCCCAGGAGCACCGCCTCGGTGAGCGGGCCGGCGTAGGCGAAGGAGGCGGTCGTCGGCGGCCCCCCCAGGCAGGCGTCGACGAACAGGTGCCAGTGGTTGCCGTCGGGGGCCGGTTCGAGCGCGGTGGCGGCGAACGTGTCGGCCGGGAGTAGCTGCGGCATCGCCACGTGCGGCAGGAGGAGGCAGCCCTTCTCTCCGATGAACATCGACCCCTGGTCGGGCAGCGGCAGACGTCCACCGGCGGGGGCGTCGAGCGGCCAGGTGGTGGTGTCGGGCATGGCGCCGCCGTCGCTCCAGGTGAGCTCGAAGCGCTCGGTGGTGAACGGGGTGGCGGGGAAGGTGAACCGGGTCTGGTTGCGCATGCCGAAGGAGGCGCTGGGCGGCAGGGGGCTCGTCGACTCGATCGCCACCGGTGCGGTGAGGTCGAGGCTCCCCCACACCGGGTCGAGGATGTGGATCGCCATGTCGCCCATCGTGCCGCAGCCGAAATCGCACCAGCGCCGCCAGTTGCCGGGGTGGTAGTGGCCCTCGGCGTAGGGGCGCTCCGCCGCGGTGCCCAGCCACAGGTTCCAGTCGAGCGTGGGGGGCACCGGGGAGGGGGTCGGGGCGGGGCCGTCGTAGCCCCAGGTCTTGTTGCTCCAGGAGTGCACCTCGCGCACCCGGCCGATGACCCCGCCGCGGATGGCGCGCACGGCCGTGCGGTAGGGGGTGGTGGAGTGGATCTGCGTGCCCATCTGCGTGACCAGCTTCGTGCCGGCCACCGCCTCGCGCAGGCGCCGCGCCTCGAACACGTCGTGCGTCAGCGGTTTCTGGCAGTAGACGTGCTTGCCATGGTCGAGCGCGGTCATCGCCGCGGCGGCGTGGGTGTGGTCCGGCGTGGAAACGTGCACGGCGTCGATGCCGTCGGCCAGTTCGCGGAACATCGTGCGGAAGTCGGCGAACCGGCGCGCGGCCGGATGCCGCTCCCCCGCCGCCCCGAGCCGCTGGGTGTCGACGTCGCACAGGGCGACCACGTCGACCGCCGGATGGCTCGCCAGCGCACCCAGGTCGGCGGCCCCCATCCCGCCGACGCCGATCCCGGCCAGGCGCAGCCGGCCCCCCGCGGCGTGGACCCCGCCGGCCCGGGTGAGGGCCGCCAGTCCCGCGGCGGTGCCCACCGCGGAGCGGGCGAGGAACGACCGCCGCGACGGTCGGTCGGCAGGGGCGGAAACGGCGGCGCGGTGGCGTGGCATGTGGCTCCTCCCGGGGATGTCGACCCCAGTGTTCTACCGTCCCGTCGGTTCCACCGGCCAATGCCCGACGGCCCGGCACGCTGGCATTGACACCCGGCGGGGCAACCCGGCAAATGACGGTCGTTCCCGTTCCGGCCGCGGATCGGGACCGCCGCAGCCGCTCCGCGGGACCGGTCGGCCGGCCGCGGATCGGCACACGTGTGGCGGCGGTCGAGCGCCCGGGGAGACCGCGGTGGAGTTCAAGGTCGCCCTCGACGTCTTCGCCGGTCCGCTCGATCTCCTGCTCCACCTGGTGAAGCGGCAGGAGGTCGACGTCACGGCCGTGCCGATCGCGCGGATCGCCGAGGAGTTCGTCGCCTACCTCGAGCCGCTGGAGATCCTGGCGATCGACCAGGTCGGCGAGTTCGTCGAACTGGCCAGCGTCCTCCTCGAGATCAAGGCCCGGGCCCTCGTGCCCCGACCGGAGGAGCAGGCCGACGAGCCGGTGGAGACGGTCCGCGAGGACCTCGTGCGCCGGTTGCTCGAATACAAGCAGTACCGCGACGCGGCGGTGATGCTCGAGGACCGGGCCCGGCACTGGGAGCTGCGTTTCCAGCGCCAGGTGGGGGAGGAGCCGGCGCCCCGTGGCCAGCCGGCCGAGGTCACCATCGGCGACGTCCAGGTGTGGGATCTGGTCGGGGCCCTGGCGCGCGTCCTCCGCCGGCGCGAGGCGCGGAAGCCGCGCCGGATCGTCCACGACGACACCCCGCTCGAGGTCCACATCGAGTCTGTCGAGGCGGCGGTGCGGGAGCAGGGCACGGTCGCCTTCACGTCGCTGTTCGAGGAGGGGGGCGACGCCGACGGGATGCCGCGGTCGCGCGTCGTGGGTATCTTTCTGGCCGTGCTCGAGCTCGTCCGCCGTGGCCGGCTGGCGACCCGGCAGGATCGGCTCTTCGACGAGATCTGGCTGTCGGCGGCCCCGCGGCCAGCGGCGTCCCGGGAAACACCCGCATGATCGACAACGCACCGCTGCGGACGCTCGTCCACAAGGGGCTCACCGTGGAGGGCTATTCGCGGGCGGCGGTGCAGAGCTACTGGCGGATCCCGGAGCTGAAGCTCGGCTTCGACCTCGGGGCCCAGCCGTGGAGCTTCATGGCCACCGGCACCTGGTTCCTCACCCACACCCATCTCGACCACATCGCCGCCCTGCCGGTCTACGTGGCGCGGCGGCGGATGATGAAGATGGAGCCGCCCACGATCTACGTGCCGGAGGAGTCGATCGAGCCGATCGAGAAGCTCCTCCGCGCGGTGTCGCGGCTCGACCGGGGCCGGCTCCCCTGCCGCCTCCTCCCCGCCCGACCGGGGGACGAGATCGAGTTGTCGCGCGAGCACGTGGTGACCGTCTCCGCCACCTGCCACACGCTGCCGAGCGTGGGCTACGTCGTGTGGGAGCGGCGCCGCAAGCTGAAGGCGGAGTACCACGGCCTGCCGGGCGACCGGATCCGCGACCTGCGCCTCGGCGGGACCGACGTCACCCACGAGGTGCGCACCCCGCTGGTGGCCTACCTCGGCGACAGCACGCCCGAGGGGCTCGACCGCTGCCCGGCGATGTACGAGGCGATGATCCTCATCACCGAGCTGACCTTCGTGGCCCACGCCCACCGCAAGGACAAGATCCACAAGTTCGGCCACATGCACCTCGACGACCTCCTCGCCCGGCGCGACCGCTTCCGCAACGAGGTGATCATCGCCACCCACTTCTCCACGCGCTACACCGACGACCGCATCCACCGGATCCTCGCCAAGCGCCTCCCCGACATGCTCGACGGCCGGCTCCACGCCTGGCTGTGACGGGGGCGACCCGCGGCTCCGGGCCGCGGTGACCGCCAGGCAGGGCGGGCCGGTCCAGGGTGCTGGCACCGGGGGCCGACCCGCGGCACGATGACGGGATGGACCACCCCGCGCCGCGCCACGCCTACGTCCACGTCCCGTTTTGCCGCCACCGCTGCGGTTACTGCGACTTCGCCCTCGTGGCGGGGCGTGATGACCTCCTCGACCGCTACCTCGCGGCCCTCGACCGCGAGCTCATGCGCCTCGCCGCGCCGCTGGTGTTCGACACGCTCTACCTCGGCGGCGGCACCCCTTCGCACCTCGGCGCCGCCGGGCTCGGTCGGCTGTGGGGCCTGTTCGCCGACCGTCTCGTGCCCGCGGCGGGCGCCGAGGTGACGCTCGAGGCCAATCCGTGCGACGTCACCGCGGAGCTGGTCGCCGCGGCGGCCGACCAGGGCGTGACGCGCGTCAGCCTCGGCGCCCAGAGCCTCGACGCCACCACGCTCCGCGTCCTCGACCGCGACCATGCCCCCGACGACGTGCGCCGGGCGGTGGGGCTGCTCCGATCCGCCGGGCTGGCGGTGAACGTCGATCTGATGACCGCGGCCCCGGGGCAGTCGCTGGCGGCGGTGGTGGCCGATCTCGACGCCGTCGCCGCGCTCGACTGCCAGCACGTGTCGGTCTACTGCCTCACCTGGGAGAAGGGCACGGCCTTCGAGTCGCAGCGTCGCCGCGGGACGCTCGCGCCGGTCGACGAGGGGCTCGAGCGCGCGATGTTCGAGGCGGCGATCGACGCCCTCACCGCGGCGGGGTTCGCCCATTACGAGGTGAGCAACTTCGCCCGCCCGGGGCACCGTTGCCGGCACAACGAGGCCTACTGGGACTGTCGGCCGTGGGAGGCTTTCGGGCCCTCGGCGGCGCGTTTGCTCGGCAACACGCGCACCACCAACCACCGCAGCCCGACGACGTGGATGAACCGGGTGCTCGCCGGAGCCGACGCCACGGGCGACGTGGAGGCGATGACGGCGGAGGAGGCGGCGCGGGAGCGGATCGTGGTGGGTCTGCGGCGCCGCGACGGCCTCGGGCGCGCGGCCTTCCGGGAGGCGAGTGGCTTCGAGCTCGACGCCCTGGCCGGTGGGCCGATCGCCCGCTGGGTGGCGGCGGGTCTGGCGACCGACGACGGCTCGTGGGTCCGCCTCACCCGCGCGGGGCTCTTGGTGTCGGACAGCCTGTGGGGCGACGTGCTGGGGTGAGTGCGGCAAGGCCTCCGCCGGACGAGCCCCGCGATTCATGCGTTGCGGATGTCGTCGCGCCACAGGAGGCGGAGGAATTCCTGCCAGGGCAGGATCTCGATCCCGTCCTCCGTGCGGCGAGCGCGCGGGGCCCGGCTCACGAGGATGCAGCGGCTCCGCGGATGCTCCTCACGCCACGCCCGTAGCCCCTTGAGATGATCGGGACCGGGGCGATCGGTCGATTTCACCTCCACCGCGACTTCGGCGTTGCCGAGGATGAAGTCGACCTCGATGCCCGACGCCGTCCGCCAGTAGCTCACCGGCAGGGCGTGTGACGGGGCCGCGTACACGGCGTGGGCGCGGAGCTCCATGAAGATGAAGTGTTCGAAAGCGGCACCGTAGTCGGTGGAGCCGGGGGTGAGCGGCGCCCGGTGCGTGAGCTCGTTCACCACCCCCACGTCGAAGAACCAGAAGCGCGGGGCCTGGATCACGCGGCGCTTCGTCTTCTTCGTCCACGCGGGCACCCAGGTGGCCAGGAGCGTGTCGACGAGGATCTCGAAGTACCCGCGGACGGTGTTGGCGGCGACACCGATCTCGCGGGCGATCGTGGCATGGTTGACGATCTGTCCGTTGGAGAACGCCGCCGCCTCGAGGAACCGCTGGAAGGCGGGGAGATTGCGGGTCAGGGCCTCGGCGAGGACCTCTTCCCGGAGGTAGTCGCCGACGTAGGCCGCCAGCCGCGGCGCCGCCCGGTCGGAGAGGTAGTGCGGGGGGAGGAGCCCGCGGTCGAGGGCGTGCTCCAGGGAGAAGTCGGGGATCTCCGCCGAGACCAGCGGGAGGAGCTCGTGGCGCACCGCCCGGCCGCCGAGGAGGTTGCCGCCGCCACGGAGGAGCCGCCGGGGACTCGAACCGGTGAGGATGAAGCGCAGCCCGCGGCGGCTGACGAGCGCGTGAACCTCGTCGAGGAGCGCGGGGAGCTTCTGGATTTCATCGACGATGATCGGCTGGTCGGGTTTGCCGAGCGCCAGGCACTCCTCCGCGAACACGCCGGGGTCGGCCGCGAGGCGGCGGAACTCCCGGGCGGAGAGGAGGTCGTAGGTCGCGGCGCGGGGGAAGAGGGTGCGCAGGAGCGTGCTCTTGCCCGTCTGGCGCGGCCCCCAGAGGAAACAGGTGTCGGCCGCCAGACGATCGGCAGTGATGATGCGGTTTATCATGATAAACC
>RFRL01000205.1 GCA_009924545.1 Planctomycetia bacterium
GCTCGCCCAGTTACCGGCCCGCGACGACCTCGCCGCCCGCCTCGAAGAGGCTTTCGATACCGAACGGCTGTCGCTGGCCATGCGCGAGGTGCGGAACAGGGTCCAGCCCCACACGTGGCGGGCCTTCCAGCTCCAGGTCATCGAGCAATGCCCGGGCGTGGACGTCGCGGTGCAACTGGGCGTGGACGTCAATGTCGTCTACGTCGCCCGCCACAAGGTCATGCGGATGATCCGGGAGACGGTGAACCGCATGGAAGACGAGGAGATCGATGGATTCGACCGCGAAACCGGAGCCGGTCGCGGCCCGGGACCCCGGCGCCCCGTCCGCAACCGACCGCGGTGAGAGCCCCGCGGCGGAGTCCTGCTCGACCGCGGCGTTTCTCGCGCGCCTCCGCCGGGCGGTGCCCCCGGACGACGCCCCCGAAGCACCATCGATCCCCGGCGTGACGATCCTCGAGCGGGTCGGCCGCGGCGGTATGGGGGTCGTGTACCGTGGTCGCGACGACGCGACCGGCCGCGAGGTGGCGGTGAAGGTGCTCTGCGGAGCCGGAGCGGCGAGCCCCACCGCGCAGGAGCGGGTGCGGCGCGAGGCCGAGATCCTCGCCCGGCTCGATCACCCACACATCGTGCGCGTGCTCGCCAGCGGCGGCTCCGCGGGGCCGGAGCCGGGGCTGCGGCAGATCCCGTACATCGTCATGGAGTGGATTCCCGGGGGCACCCTCGAGCAATTCGTCGGCCCGGAGCGGTTGGGCCGCCGGGAGGCGGCACGGGTGGTTCGCGACCTCGCGACGGCCGTGGCCGAGGTGCACGCCCTCGGCATCATCCATCGCGACATCAAGCCGGCCAACGTACTCCTCGATCGGCCGCCGCAGCCGGGCGATCCCCCGGTGGCGAGGCTCGCCGACTTCGGCCTGGCGCGGCACCAGCAGAGCGAGACCCGTCTCACCCGCGACGGAACGTTGCTCGGCACGCCGGGGTATCTGGCACCGGAACAGGTCGGGCTCGACCCGGAGCTCGGAACGGTGGGGCCCGCCACCGACATCCACGGCCTCGGCGCCACGCTCTATTTTCTCCTCGCCGGCCGGCCCCCGCACGCGGGGCGCTCGTTCGTCGAGTCGCTCGCCCGCTCGATCCAGGGCCTGGTCGACTGGAGCGGCGCGGCGCTGGCCGACATGCCGGCCGATCTGCGCACGATCGTGGAAAAGTGCCTGGAACGGTCGCCACGGGCGCGGTACGCCTCGGCCCGCGACCTGGCCGACGATCTCGGTGCGTTCCTCGACCACCGGCCGATCCGGGCGCGGCGTTGCGGGCCGGTCGAGCGGATCGGCAAGTGGTCGCGGCGGTATCCAGCGCCTGCGGCTGCCGCCGCGATCTCGATCGTCGCGCTGGCAGTGATGGCCGGGGGGGCGCTCGTCCACGTCGCGCGCGTCTCGTCGGCCGAGCGGGCCGCGGTGGCATCGCGGGAGCGCGCCCGGCAGATGGTGGTGCGACTCACCGACGAACGCATGCAGCAGATCCTCGCCTCCGGAAAACCGCTCGACGAGCAGGGCCGGCGGTTCCTCTCCGAGGCCCGCGACACCTTTCGCGAGTGGCCGCTCGAGGGTGACGTCCGTGAGGCGCTCCTGTTCCGGGTGGGGGGCGCCAAGAGCCTGGCCCGCGCCTTCGCCACGTTCGGCTGGATCGACGACGCGGCCGGGTGCTTCGGCGACTGTCACGCCACGTTCGACGAGATCGACCGCCGTGGGCTCGGCGACGCCCGGGTGCGGGCGATCCACTTCGCGGTCCTGCGCGATGAATACCGGCTGTTCATCGAGACGGGGCGCCCCGCGGCGGCCGCGCCGCTGGTCGCCCGGGCGCTGGCGCTCACGGCCACGCCGCTCGATCCGCCACTGGGGCCGGCCACCCAGGCGATGGTGCTCGTCGACAAGGGGTTCGTGCTCTCGTCGCTCGGCCGCCACGCCGAATCGGCTCCCGTGATCAGCGCGGCGCTTGCGGCCCTGCGGCAGGCGGCACTCGACCATCCGGACGACCCCGGCGTCGCCGACGTCGAGCAGAGCGGGCTCTACAACGCGGCGATCTGTTCGGCGAACGCCGGTCGGCGTGAGGAGCAACTCGACCGGCTCCGGACCCTCGTCGAGCGGAGCGGGGAGTCGCTCGCGCGGTATGCCGATCCGGTGCCGGCGCTCCGCCAGTCGCGGCTCGGGGCGCTGGCCACGCTGGCAAGTGCCTCCCTCGCGGCGGGGCTGGCGGATGAAGCCATGACCACCGCGCGCACGCTGGCCGAGGAAACCCGCGCGGCGCTGGCCGCGGCGCCCGACGATCCCTTCCTCCGCGGCAGACTCTTCGATGCCGCCACACTCGAGGCCCAAACCACGATGCGGCTCGGCCGCCCGGAGGAGGCACGGGCGCCGATCGACGAGGCTGTCCGTCTGGCGGAAGCGTTTGTCGCGGACGAACCGGCGCTGTTTTTCCACGTCCGGCGGCTGGCGCTGGCCCTGCGCGACCAGGCGGCCCAGCGGGCCTCCAGCGGCCGGCCCGCCGACGCGATCGGCCTGTTCACGCGGCTCCGTGAGGTGGTCGAGCCCTGGCAGGATGCCGACGCCCACCGCGAGGAGGTGGTCAACCTGATCGCCATGGCCTACGGCGAGGAGGCCGTGCAGGTGCGGCGGGGTGGCGACATGGTCGGGGCGATCGCGCTGCTCGGGAAAGCGGTCGGGCTGGCCACGAACCCACAGCGGGGCCAACTCCTCTTGGCGCTGGCCGATTTCGCCGCCGCCGCCGGCGACGACGCCCGGGCGCGCGCGTCGCTCGCGGAAGCGATGGAGGATCCAGGGTGTGTCGACGCGGCGCGGGCGATCCTCGCGCGTGTCGACCGACGCGATCCGTGAACGCCACCGCTTCGCTGGCCGCGACCGTCACGGGGCGACACGGAAGGCGCGTGAGCCACGCTCGGCGCGCCGCTCACGGCGCTCGGGGTTTCTCCCCGCGGATCACCCCCTGGATCGGTGCCCGCGACGGATCGGCCTCCAACTTGCGGATGATCGCCAGACCGGTCACGAGGATCTCTTTTTGACGCTGCTCGGCCGGCTCGAGGGGAGCACCAGAGGTGATTCGTTCCACCAGGCTGCCGATACCGTCTGCCGACCGGCGATACTCGGCATACAACTCGTCCACCGCCTTCTCCAGCTCCGCACGCATCAGAGCTGCGCTGTCGTCGACGAGCTTGTCGAGCTGCGCGTCGTCGTCGAGATTCACCCCCTCCCGCCGGGCACGTTCGAGCGACTCCTTCAACATCCCCGACACGAGCGTGAAGACGCGCTCTTCGAGGAGTGCCATCTGTCCGTCGAATCGGGATGCCAGGATCTCGCGGGCCCCGGAGACGATCTGCGGCGGCGAGTCGAGGATCATCTTCTCCGCCTGATCCAACACCGCCGGCGCCTCGTCGACCAGCCGCTGGCCGACGCGTCCCACCTCCTCCTCGAGCCGCGGCTGCAGGGTGGCCGAGGCGAGTTCCACCAGGGTCGCCGGCTCGGCGAAGGTGCGGATCTGGGTGTGCAGCCAAGACAAGTAGGCCCCCACGCCGGCGAGGAGCACGGCGAGAACCAGACCGGTGAGGAGCCGCCGTTGACCGGCTTTGGACGCGGTCGCCTCGAGGCGCCGCGCCAGCGTCGCCACCGCGTGGGAGAGGTCGCCGGCGCGATCCGATTCGGGTGTCGCCATGGAATGAATTCCTCGGTGCGGGGTACCGTGTGGAGCGGGTGTCATGACGCCTTGCTGTCGAGCGTGTGTGGCGGTGAAAGCACCGTCACAGCGACCCGTCGCCGGGTGCTTCCGCGGCAGCGGCAGGAGCGGCCGGAACCGACCGCGGTTTCCCTGTGGCGAGGTTGTCCTCCGGCCACTCGTCGACGGCTTGGTCGACCATCATCAACACGTTGTGCATGAAGCGCTTCTGCAGCCGCGCGTCCGACTCGGCCATCGCCTCGTCGACGGGTAGCTTGTCGAGCAGCGCCGCCAGACGCTGCCGCTCGCGCGTGATCGTCGCTTGCACCTCCTCCCCCAAACCGGCCCCCTCGATCACCAGCCCGTCGTGGAGCCGCTTGGCGAGTTGCTCGACTCGCTGTTCGGTGAGCTTGGGGAAATCCCGCTTCAGTTCGGCGGACAGTTTCCTGGCAACGCGTTCCAGGGCTGCCTCGGAGCGCTGCCGGACCATCGCCTCGGTTTCGTTGCCGAACGATTCGGCCTCGGTGGCGATTTTGGCCGACAGCGCTGGCCAGATCTTTTGGCCCCGCTCCACGGCGATGTCACCGTATTTGGGGATCGCCCCGGTCACCTGATCGACGAGCTTCTGCCCGAGTGGCGGGCCGATCTCGTCGAACTTCGAATGCAGAGCCTTCTCGACCCCTTCCGGGGTGATCTGCCGCTGGAGCGTGTTCCACAATGACCAGCCGAACGCTCCCGCCATCCCCAGCAGCGCCAGCGAGCTGCCCGCCAGCAGCCAGCGCGTGGTGCGGTTGGCCGCCTCGATCTGATCGAGCCGCGCGTCGCAGGCGCGGATCGCCGCTGCCAGGTGGTCGGTGTCGGCATCGACACCGGGAGAAAGTTGTTCCATGGGAAGCCCCCAGATGTGCATGGCGTCCGGGCCCGATGCGGATGGTCGCCCCACCCCCGGGTCGTACCCTATCCTCGGGAGCGGCGGGATTCACCGCTGCCGTTCGAAACTCACACCATTCTCACGGCAGTGGCAGGCCGCTTCCCTCGAACGACGGCGGGAACCCGCGGCGGACACCCGCCGAGAGCACCGCGCGGGCGATGGCGTCGGACCGGGCCTGATCACGCCGCATGCGCCGCGTGGCCGCATCGGCCGCCAGGAGCCGCGCCGCCACGCCCGCCACCGCCGGGCTCGCCATCGACGTGCCACTCATCGGCATGAGGCCACCCGGCACCGTCGACACCACCCCCACGCCGGGACCGGTGAGATCGATCTCCATGCCGACGTTGGAAAAGCCGGCGATGAACTCCGCCGGGTCGGTACCGAACGGCTCACGCACGTCGGCCTCCTCCATCGCCCCGCGCGGAAACGTCCCCTTGACCCCCAGCGCCGAGATCGCCACGCAGGCCGGCTCCGCCGCCGGGAACCCCACCGGGGCGCGCTCCTCGTTGCCGGCCGCCGCCACCACGAGCGTGCCCGCCGCCCGGGCATCCTGGATCGCCGAGGCGATCGCCGGATCGCGCACCCCGCCGCCGAGGCTCAGGTTCACGATGTCGCAGCCGTCGGCCACCGCCCGGTCGAGCGCCTTGAGGATGGCGAAGTTGCTCGCCCCCGGCTGGTCCTTGCCGAACACCCGGTAACTGTGGAGCGTCACCGCCGGGGCCAGACCACGCACCCCCGTCGGCGGCGCCCCGCGCGCGGCGATGATCCCCGCCACGTGCGTGCCGTGACCGGCGCCGTTGTCGGCGACGTCGGCCGGATCCTCGCCGAGGACGGTGTTCTGCCCGCCGGCCACCACGAGGTCGGCATGCGGGCCGACGCCGGTGTCGATGACGCCGACCGTCACCCCCTCCCCCACCTCGAGCGCCGCCGACCCGTAGTAGTGGCGCAGGCAATCGGGATCGGCGGGATCGATCCTGCTCAGGCGCACGACGATGTCGGCGCCCTTCTTCACCACCACGTTGCGGCGGAAGCCGCCCCACCAGCCGGGCGGCGCGTAGACGTAGATCCGCTCGATCTTCTTGGCGCTCCCCAGGGCCACGGCCGCCGTGCCGTCGGCCTTCGAGGTGGCCTCGGCACCGATCCCGGCGGCGAAGTCGGTGAACGCCACCACCGTCGCCCCGCGGATCGGCTCCCCACCGGCCCGGGCGACGACGGTGATCGGGGTCTTCGCGGCGGTCGTGGCCCGCGGGGCCATCACGCGCGCGGCGTAGCGGACGTGGGCCGGCGCGAAAAACACCTCGGGCACGATCCTCAAGCCCGGCTCCCGGGCGCGGAGGTTGTTGGCCGATTCGGGCGACATCTCGAGCAGCTTGGGCCCGTCGGCCCCCACGCTGTCGAGGACCCGGATGTCGCACTCCACCCGACCACCACGGATCCCGCAACTGGCCGCGAAACGCCGCGCGGCCGCGGCCGTCGTCAGCCCGCCGAGCTGGGCCAGGAGGGTGCTGAACTCCTCCGCCCCCGGCCGCGTGCCGGTGGGGGGCAGGACCACGAAGCGGACCGGGGCGGAATCGTCGGCGGCCATCGGTGGCGGTCTCCCTGCCGGTGTGGGGCCGGTCGTGCCCGGCCAAGGCGCCGTTTCGGCACGTCGGCGCTCCCCAAGTCTGCCCCGGCGTTTGCTGCCGGCAAACTGCCGCGATTGCCGCGGCGGGAGGGCGCTGGGATAATCTTCCCGGAGTCGGCGGAGTCCGCCGCGCATCATGCAACGCTTCGTCCTCCGCTTCACCGGGCAGGGAGCGGCCCCCGCGGCCGACCTGGAGCGGATTTCCACCGCCGCCGGCGTGTCGGTGATCGACACCACGCCGCGGATGGTGCTGGTCGAGGCCTCGGCCGCCGCCGGCAGCCGGCTCGCCGACGATCTCACCGGCTGGATCTTCGTGCCGGAACAGTCGCTGCCGCTGCCCGATCCGCGGCGCCGACCGGTGGCGGCACCGCCGGCCATGCCGGGCACGCGTTCGTCGTCGACGCGCGTCCGCGGCGACCGTCGCGGCAGCCGGGCGAAGCCCCCGGTTGGCCCACGCGGGGGTCGGGGACGGTCGCGGTCCTCCGCTCAAGCTCAACAGCGGTCCTCCGCTCAAGCTCAACAGCGGTCCTCCGCTCAAGCTCAACAGCGGTCCTCCGCTCAGGCTCAACAGCGGTCCTCCGCTCAAGCTCAAGCAGAGGGGTGACGCCCCTCGCGCCTCTGCCCTCGCATCGACCCGCAGCCACGGGTGACGGGCCGATGCGAGGGCGACGGCGGAGGGGCTTCG
>RFRL01000206.1 GCA_009924545.1 Planctomycetia bacterium
TCCTCCACCTCCTCGGGCTCGATTCCCGGCGCCTCGAGCTCCCCGAGCGGAAGCGCCTGGCGGTCGACCACGGCGCTGCGATCCGCGCCATCATGGCCTGAGGGGCGGCCCGGAGCGGAATCCACATTGCCGCCGGTGGGGCCACCGTTGGTACCATTCGGGGCCCGGGGGTGGGCGGAACGAGGGCTTTGTCCTGGAAGGATCGCGGCGCATGGAATGGCGGCGGACGACGGTGTACGACGGCGCGAGCCGCTGGCATGCGGAGCCGGTGATCGAGGTCGAAGTGGATGCGGGAACCCTCGCCGGGTGGAGCCTGGCGACAGACCACGCCGCCGCCGGCCGGCTCGACGCGTGGCGGGTGGCCCTCGAGTCGCGCCCGCACGAGTGTCGGTTCGACCCCCGACAACCGGTGCCCGGCCCGGGGTTCGACACCCTCCGCGCCGCCGGTGACGCACCAGCCGTGCTCCGCTGGTTGGTGGGCACCCTCCAGGCCGCCGCCGGCACGACGCCCGCCGGCACCTGGACAGAGGCCCTTCCCGCCGGCTTCCTCCTCGCCACCACCACCGAGGACCCGCGCGTCACCCGGGCCTGTCTCGACACCGCCCGCGAGTGCCTCGTCGCCGCGGTCGCCGGCCACCCCTTCGATGCCGCCGCCGCGGTCCGCGAGTTGGTCGACGTCGCCGACACCCACCGTCTCGGGCCGAGCACGCGCGCGATCGTCCGCGCCGCCGCGGCCCGAGGGATCCCCACCCATCGCGTCACCACCGCCAGCCTCGTGCAGCTCGGCGAGGGGGCGCGGCAGCGGCGCATCTGGACGGCCGAAACCGATGCCACCAGTTCGATCGGCGAATCGATCGCCCAGGACAAGGAGCTGACGAAGATGCTCCTCCGGCAGGTCGGCGTGCCGGTGCCGCTGGGCCACGTGGCCGACAGCCCCGACGATGCCTGCCGGGCGGCCGAAGACCTCGGGTATCCGGTGGTGGTGAAGCCGCGCGACGCCAACCACGGCCGCGGCATCTCCTTCGGCCTGTCGTCGGCGGAGCAGGTGCGCGACAGCTTCGCGCTCGCCGCCCGGGAGAACTCCTCTTCGGCGGCCGGGGTGATCGTCGAGCAGTTCGCGCCCGGCGTGGCCCATCGGCTCCTCGTCGTCGGCGACCGCGTGGTGGCCGCCTCGCGCGGGCAGCACGACGCGGTCGTGGGCAACGGCCGGCAGACGATCGCCGAGCTGGTGGAGGAGGCCAACCGCGATCCCCTCCGCGGGGAGAACTACACCGATCTCCTCGGCGTGATGCGCATCGACGAGGTGGCCCGGTCACTGCTCGCCCGGGGTGGCCTCGGTCCTGACAGCGTCCCCGAGGCGGGGCAACGAGTGATCATCAAGGTCAACGGCGACCTGACCACCGACGAGACGGCCGAGGTCCACCCCGAGGTGGCCGCCCGGGCGGTGCTGGCGGCGCGGACGGTGGGGCTCGACATCGCCGGTCTCGACGTCGTCGCCGAGGACATCGGCCAGCCCCTCGAGGCGCAACGCGGCATGGTGATCGAGGTCAACGCCGGCCCCGGCATCTTCATGCACGTCGCTCCGCTCCACGGCCGGCCGCAGCCGGTCGGCGAGGCGATCGTCGATCTCCTGTACCCACCCGGTGCCGAAGGGCGCATCCTGCTGGTGGCGGTCGCAGAAACCTCCGACGCCGCCGCGACGGCCGCCGCCATCGGCCGGATGCTCGAGGCCCTCGGCAAGCGTGTCGCGGTGGCGGCCGGTGGAAAGTTGGCGCGGGCCGGCCAGCCCGCCTGGCGGGTGGGCCCCGGCGACGGCACGGCGATCCGCGCGCTCAAGGCGCATCCCGGGATCGATGCGGGTGTCTTCGTCAGCCACGGCGCCGCCGCCGCGACCGTCGGCCTGGGCACGTCGCGCTGCGACGTCGCCGTGTTCCCCGCTGTCGTGGTGCCGACGCCGCACCTGCTGGCGCTGGTCCATGCCCTGGGAGAAACGGGCGTGGCGGTCGTGCCGGCCGAGAGCCCGCAGGCCGCCGCGGTGGTGAATCACCTCGGACGCGCCCGCGTGGTGGTGATCGGTGACGGTGGCGCGTCGTTGCCCACGGGGCGCGCCGTCGCCCCGTCGGCGGCGGGAATCGCCTGGATCGCCGACGGCCGGCCGGTGCTCGAGGCGGGCGTGCCGGCGAAAGGTACCGCCTTGGCCGCGGTCGCCGCCGCGTGGGCCGCCGGGCTGCCGAGCGACCGGTTGGCGGGCGCGGTTCAGGAGTTGGGCTGAACGCCCGCCGGACCAGCGGCCTGCCGGGAGGGGAGTCGCCAGCGGCGGAACACGTCGGGCAGGTAGGCCGACCCGATGTAGGCCACGAACACGGTTCCGGCCACCAGCCAGAAGCGCGGCCGCCGGCGCACGTCGCTCATGAGGGCGTGCCGGGTGAGGGGCCCGGGGTGGACCAGCGAAAAGACGAACGACAGGAACGTGGCCACCGCCAGTCGCTGGCCGAGCGGTGGCAGCAGACCCGGGCCGGGCCGCCAGGAGAGGTTCATCCACAGGACGAGCGCGGAGAGGGCCACGGCCGTCATCAGTCGCGCTCGCCAAGTCATATACGGTAATGTAATTGCCGTATGGCACCGCACCACCAGGGAACGGTCCGCCGGCCGGTTTTCCGGTCTCGCCGGTCGCTCACGGGGTCCCGATCTTCCTTCCTGCGTGGCTGGACCAGCGGCGGGTGGCCGACCCTGTGCGCGAGACGGTTTCGGGTCCGGCCGACGGGGTCCGTACCACTGCCGGAGAGCCCCTCCTTGCGGATCCTGCACACGGCCGACTGGCACCTCGGGCGGACGCTCGCGGGGTTCGACCTCGTCGAGGCGCAGCGCCATGCCCTCGACGGGCTGACCGTGATCGCCGCCGAGGTCCGCCCTGATTGCGTCGTCGTCGCCGGTGATCTCTACGACCGCTCGGTGCCCAGCGAAGACGCGGTGCGGCTCCTCGACGACGCGCTGCACCGGCTCGGGGAGATCGCCCCGGTGCTCGCCATCGCCGGCAACCACGACAGCGGCGCGCGCCTCGATTTCGGCAGCCGTCTCTTCCGCCGCGCCGGGGTGCACCTCGTGGGCACGCCGCGTGGCGGTCCGGTGCGCGTCGATCTCCCCGATGAGCACGGCGCGGTGGCCTTTCACCTCCTCCCCTACGCCACCCCGGCCGAGATCCGCTTCGTCACCGGTCGCGACGACATCCGCACCCACGACGACGCCCTCCGCGCCCGGATCGCGCTGTGCGACACGTCGGGGCCCACCCGCCACGTGTGCGTCGGGCATCTGTTCGTCCAGGGGGGCCTGGAGACCACCGAGTCGGAACGCGACATTTCCGTGGGTGGCCTCGCCACGGTCGATGCGGCCGTGTTCGCGCCGTTCCACTACACGGCGCTCGGCCACCTCCACCGCCCGCACGGGCTGGCCGAGGGTCGCGTGCGTTACGCCGGATCGCTCGCCCGCTATTCGTTCGCCGAGGAGCACCAGCCGAAGACGGTGAGCCTCGTGACGCTCGACGGCGCCGGCGCCGTTTCGGTGGAGTCGCTCGACATCCCCCAGCTCCACGGCATGCGCACGCTCCGTGGCCCGCTCGCCGGGCTCGTCGCCGCCGCCGCCACCGACCCCGGCCGCGAGCGCGACCTGATCCGCGTCGAGATCACCGATCCGATCGCCCCGCCGGGAGCGCGCGAGCGGCTCCTCGCCTGTTACCCGCGGCTCCTCGAGTTCCGCCACGAGCCCCCCGAGCGGCGCGCCGCGACCGAGGCCTCACCGGCGGCCAGTGATCTGGCGACCCGCTCGCCGCACGACTTCGTCGCCGCCTTCCTCCGCGACCGCTACGGCGACGCGGCCGAAGGGGCGGTGTCGCGCTTGGCGCGAGAGTGCATGGAGGCGGCGATCGCCGCCGGGGCGGGCCGATGAGATTCCACCGGCTCGCGATCAGCGGCTTCGGACCGTTCGCCGGTACCGAGACGATCGACTTCGAGCGCCTTTCCGCGGCCGGCTTGTTTCTCCTTGCCGGCCCCACCGGCGCCGGCAAGACCACCCTCCTCGACTCGATCTGCTACGCCCTCTTCGGCGAGACCACGGCCGAGGGTCAGGGCAAGGGAGCCGTCGACGGCCGCACGGGAACCGAGCTGCGCTCCACCCGGGCCCGGCCCGATCAGCTCACCGAGGTGAGCCTCGAGTTCGTCGTCGGCGGGCAGCGCTACCGCGTCACGCGGAATCCGCAGTACGCGCGCGAGAAGCGCGGTGGCGGCACCACCACCGAGCCGGCGGCCGCCGCCCTCCATCGCTGGCACGCCGCCGCCGGCGCCGGGCCCGGGCAGTGGGAGCCGATCGCCACCAAGGTCCGCGAGGTCACCGAGCGGGTGGCGGCGATCACCGGCTTCACCGCCGACCACTTCCGCCGCGTGGTGGTCATTCCGCAGGGGCGCTTCCGCGACGTCCTCATCAGCACCGCCGACGCCCGCGAGGATCTCCTCGAGCGGATCTTCGGGACCCACGTCTACGAACATTTCGAGGAGGTGGTGGCGGAGCGGCAGCGCGACACGGCGCAGAAGCTGGCCGCCGTCGCTGCCGACCGGGGGCGGATCCTCGCCGACCACCCGTGGGCCACCGGTCTCGACGATGCCGCGGTGGCCGTGCGGATCGGGGAGGACGTGGCCCTGGCCCGCGGCGCTGCCGCGGAGGCGGCGCGGGCGCTCGAGGCGATCGAAGCCCGGCACGCGGCTGCGGCGCGGGAGCTGGGCGCCGCCACCGAGGTGCACAAGCTCGTCACGGCCGTCGCGGAGGCCGAGCGCACGGCCGCGGAAGCCCGTGTGGCGACCGAGCGCGAGCGCGCGGCTGCCGCCGTGTGCGAGCATGCCGCCACCGAGGCGATCGATCAGCGGCTCGGCGTGATCGCCGACCTCATCGCCGCCGCCGACACGCTCCGCGTGCGGCATACGGAAGCCGCCCGGGCGGTGACGGCGGCCGCGGCCACCGTGGCCCTCGCGACGCGCGCCGCGGAGACAGCGCAGCACGACGTCGCCCGGGCCGACGAGGAGCACGGCCGGGCCGAGCAGGCGTGGCACGACGCCCGCCAGCGCCACGAGGCCGACGCCGCGGCCCGGTTGGCGGCGACGCTCGCGGCCGACACCCCCTGCCCCGTCTGCGGCAGCCGCGACCATCCAAGACCGGCGCGTCCGACCGACGGCGCGCCTGCCGATGAGGTGGTGGAACGGTTGGAGAAGGCGATGAAGTCGGCGGCGGCCGCGCGGCAGGCGCTCGCCGAGGCGTTCGCTGCGCGCGTCGCCGCGCGGGGCGATGCGGTGGCGAGGGAGGCGGGCGCGCGCGCCGTCGCCGAGTCGCTGCCGCCACCGGTGGCCGTGGAGTCGCTCGCGGAGGAGCGCGACCGGCTCCAGGCCAACCGCGCGCGGCTGGAGCAGGCCCGTGCCGCCGCTGCGACCGCGGCGACGCAGGCGGAGGGGGCGCTGGTGGGTGTGGTGGAGAAACTCGCTGCGGCGCAGGCCCGCAGCCAGGAATTCGCGGCCCGCGCGGAGGAGGCGGCCTGTGCCTTCGCCGCCGGCCTGGCGGCCTCACCCTTTGCCACACCCGAGGCGCTGGCGGCTGCGTTCCGTGAGCCGCGCCGGATCACGGCGCTCGAGGAGCGGATCGGCCGCATCGACGAAGAGGCGACCACGTCGCGGGCGGTGCTCGCCGACCGCCAGCGGCAGCTCGGTGGTCGCTCGGCCCCCGATCCGGCGGCCCTCCGGGCGGCGTACGACGCCCTGGTGGCCGAGCGGCAGCGGGCGGTGGCGGCCGACGAGGAGGCCCGGCAGCGGCTGGCGGCCCGCGAGCGCCTCGCCGCCGACCATGCGGCGCTCGCCGCCCGGGCGGCGCTGGTGGGGGCCGACGCCGAGACCGCCCATGCGCTCCACCGGATGGTGACCGGCACCGCTCATGCCCAGGAGCGGCTCTCGCTCCACCGCTGGGTGCTCGGTGCGGTGCTCGAGGAGGTGGTGGCGCAGGCCACGGTGCTCCTCCGGCAATTGACGCGGGGGCGCTACGAGCTGGTCCGTGCCGAGGCGACGGCGCGCACCACCCTCTCCGGCCTCGACATCGACGTCTTCGACCACTGGACCGGGTCGCGGCGCGGGGCGCGGACGCTCTCCGGTGGGGAAACGTTCCTGGCGTCGCTGGCCCTGTCGCTGGCGCTGGCGCGGACGGCGGAGGCGCACCAGGGGGGCCGGCGTTTGGAGACGGTGTTCATCGACGAGGGGTTCGGGTCGCTCGACGCCGAGTCGCTCGAGTATGCGATGGTGGCGCTGCAGGGCCTGCGCGCGGAGGGGCGGGTGGTGGGAGTGATCTCGCACGTCGAGGAGATGCAGCGGGCGATCCCGGTGCAGCTCCGTCTCGTGCGCCGCGGCGAGGTGACGACGACGGAGATCGTCGGCCTGCCGTGAGCGGGTGACTCCCCACGGGCCCCGCCGATGGGGTAGAAAGCTGGATCGTTCCGGGGGATCCCATCCGCATGGCCGCCACGCTTCCGTCCGCCCCGTCGTCGTCCGCCTCCACCCGCCCCGCCCCGGGTGAGGTCGTGCACTGCCGCACGCGCATGTGGCTGGTGGACGTGGTCGAGCCGTCGCCCCACGGCACCAAGGTGGCCCTCTCCTGCCTCGAAGACGACGCCCAGGGGGAGGAGATCGAAGTCCTCTGGGAGGCGGAGCTCGACACCCGGATCATCGACCGCGAAGCCTGGAAAACAATTGGTCGCAAGGGCTTCGACGACCCGCGGCATTTCAGCGCCTTCGTCCGCACCCTCTGACCCCTCCCCGGTTTCTGTACCAGTGCTCATGAGAGGGTTGGGGACCAATCCGCTTGGTGTGTCGAAGGGAGGGGCGCAGCCCCGACCGGAGAC
>RFRL01000207.1 GCA_009924545.1 Planctomycetia bacterium
GCCACGCTGCGTTTGCTCCCCGCCACCGGCGACCCCGACGACGAATCGGGGGGGCTCGGCCTCGACACGGTCGACACGTCGCACCCGGTGTTCACCCCGTTCCGCGGCGCCGAGGGCCCCGGCCGCCCGGCGGCGACCGTCGGGTTGGAGACCTTGCGCGTGTTCCGCCACGTGCCCCTCGAGCCGGTGGGCGCGGAAGGGGCGGCCGGCGACGGCGCACCGCGGCCCGCGGCGGTGATCCTCGCGCGGTTGGCCGACGGCACCCCGGTGATCGCGGAGACACGCCTCGGCCGCGGCCGCGTCCTCGTGTCGGGCCTGGCCTTCACCCCCGCCTGGTCCACGCTCCCGGTGCATCCGGCGTTCGTGCCGATTCTCCTGCGCGCGGTGCAGCATGTGCGCCGGCCGGCACCGGCGACCGTGGCCGAATCGGTGCGCCCCGGCGAGCCGGCACCGGTGCGGCTCGACGATGCGTGGCGGCGCGCGGGGGTGCAGGTGACCGACCCGGCGGGCGGGCGCCGGGCGATCGACATGGTGGCCGGCGACGGGCACGCCAGCGGGGCCCTCCTCGACACGCTCGCCGTCGGCCATTACGAGTTCGCCATTGAACCTCCGTCGGGCAGCCGGGACGCACCGCTGCGGTTGGGGATGGCGGTCAATCGCGACGTCGAGTCGGCGCTCCTGGAACATCTCCCGGAATTGGAGCTGCGCCGGGCGCTGGCGCCGCGCGACGTGACCTATTTGGCCGGCAGCGGTGACGATCCCGTGCTCCACGGTCGGTTCACCGGTCGGCGCGAGATCTGGCGCTGGCTGATCGCTGCCGCCTTCGCCGTGTTCGCCGTGGAGTTCCTGCTCAGCACGCTCGCCGCACCGCGGCCGGGTGGAGCGGGCGGGGGTTTCCGCGGCTGGTTCGATCGGGCGGCAGGCCGCATCGGCCGGGCCGTGGACGGACTGGAGACGGGCGACACCTGAAGGCCGGTGGCAGTGCGTAGGATGGACGACTCGGCGGGCCCGGGGCGACGGCGGGTGGGCGGAAGGAGGCAGCGATGGCCAGTGGCGCGGCACGACAGACGGGCACCGACGGCCGGGTCGGGGAGTTGACGCGGCTGGTGGTCGGCGTCCGCGGGCGGATCATCGCCGTGTCGATCGCCACCGGGCTGCTGCTCGTGCTGGCGCTGGCGATCGGGTGGATCGTGGGGAGCGTGGTCCTGGACCTCGCCGCGCCGCTGGCGGTGCCGGTGCGGATGGCGGTGTGGACGGGGTGGTGGGCGGCCGTCGCCACTGGCTGCCTGGCGTTCCTCGCCGTGCCCGCCTGGCGGCGGCCAGTACTCGACGCGGTGGCCCTGCGCATCGAGCGGGCCTTGGGTGGGATGCAGAACCGTCTCCTCACGGTGCTCGATCTGGGCCGTGATCCGAGCCGGCTGCACCGCACGCGGCCCGACCTCCTCGCCAGGCTCCTGGAGCAGACGCACCAGCGCGTGCGCGCGTTCCGGCCCGGGAGCGTGATCCGCTGGCGGTCGCTGGCCCGCGGCGCGGCCCTCGCCGCGGGGGCCGTCGCCGCGGGGCTCGCGTTGTTCTCCTGGTTCGGCGACCGCTTCACCACCACTTTCGAGCGCCTCCTCCACCCCACCGCCGACATCCCCCCGGCGACGTTCCTCCAATTCACCGTGCCGGGCGACATCGAGGCCCTCGTCGACGAGCCGCTGGAGATCAGCGCCGCCGTGGCGCGCGGCACTTGCAGCGCGGCGGAGCTCGTCCTCGAGGATGGTGCCGGCCGCCATCTCCGCTACCCGATGCGCCCCGGTGACGGCGGCTTCGTGGTCCGCCTGGAGGGGCTCGACGAGGATGTCCGCTACCGCGTCGAAGGGGGCGGCACCTGGACGCGGACGCACGCCATCCGTCTCCTGTCCCGGCCGGCGATCGAGGAGCTGTCGCGTGCCATCCGCCTGCCCGCCTACATGCGCATCGACGAGCCCCTACCGGTGATCGGCGACCCGCCGCGGATCGACGCACCGGAGGGTTCGACCGTGGAGCTCACCGCCCGTGTCAGGCCGGAGCCGGCGGCGGGGCATGCCGCCCTGCTCGAGCGCACGTTCGTCAGTGAATCGGTCGACACGTTCGACGAGCGCGTGTGGTTCGAGGACGATCTGCCGCGCGATGCGGTGTTCCCCCAGCCGTGGCGCTGGACCACGGCCCACGCCGCCGGGGGGCTGCGCGGCTTCCAGTGCGAGGACGGGCGCCCGGCCGGACTACGGACGCGGCTCGAGCCGCTCGTCCTCCCCAAGGAGGCGCCGGCCGACAAGGGGGTGATGGTGATGGCCCGCACCGACCCGGCGGCGCCGCCGCGACGGATCGCGATCGTGATGGACACCGGGCCCGCGAAGGTGGAACTCGTGTGGGGCGACGGCGGCGGGACCGCCACCGAGGGAGTGCAGCGCTTCGTGGCCGGTCCGCTGCCGGAGCCGGGGCAGTGGGCGCGGCTGTGGGCGCCGCTGGCGTCGCTGCCGGCCCTCGCCGGGCGGTCGGTGACCGCGGCCACGTTCCGGGTCGACGGCGGCCGGGCGGTGCTCGACCGGCCCGGCTGGCTCTCGCGCGGCGTTCGCGTGGTGGAGCGGACCGTCGACCGCGAAGCGGAGCGGGTGCCCGCCGCGCGCCTCGGCAATCCGGCCCCGGACGCTGCTGCGGCGCCGTGGCGGGTCGCCGTGCCGGTGGACCGGCGCCGGTTCGTGACGCTGTCGTTCGCGGATGCCCATGGCCATCCCAGCCTGCCGGTGCCGCCGGTCGAACTCGCGCCCACGGTCGATCGGCCCCCGGCGCTGGTGATCACCGCCCCCGCCGACATGCTCGCCCTGGAGCTGCCCGACGACGTCGTCATCCGCGGGGAGGCGTTCGACGACTGGGGGATCGACCAGATCGCCGTCCGCATCGGCCCCGATGCCGACCATCTTTCCGCGCCGGAAGCCCTGGCCGACGTGCCGTTGGCCGACCGCCCCCCCGACAGCCGCGTGGTCTTCAGCGCGGTGCTCCCCGCCGAGCGCCTGGGGCTCGAGCCGGGGCGCGGTGCCGCCTGGAAACTCGTGGTCCGCGACACGAAGGGGCAGGTCGTCGAGTCGGCACTGCACCGCGTCACGGTGGCCCTGCCACCCGACCATGCCCTCGCCAAGTCACAGGTGCCGGCCCTCGACCAGGCGCGGCGCCTGCTCGAACAGGCCGCGGCCGAGGCCGGCCGCAACAGCGCCACCCTCGACGCCGCCCGCGACGCCCTCCTCGAGGCGGTGGGCCGCGCGCCGGTCGAGGCGCTGACCAGCGCCGAGCAGGCGGCCCGCGCGGCGGCCGAGAAGATGCCCGATGGTCAGGTCGATCCCGCGCGGACGCAGGCCGCCGCGGAGCGCGCGGCGGCCGCCCAGAGCCTCGCCGACGAGGCGACCGCCGCCCTCGACCAGCCCCGGAAGCAGGACATGCAGCGGCTCGACCAATACCTCGAGGCCCGACGCGGGGATGCGCAGCGGGCCGAGGAGGCGCTCCAGCGTGCCGCCGAGCAGGCCCGCGCCAGCAGCCTCGTGCCGCAGCCGCTCAAGGAGGAGCTCGACCGGCTCGCCGATGCGGCGGGGCAACTGCGCGACGCGCTGGAGAAATCGCCGGCGGTGACCGGCGAGGCGGCGAAGCTCGAACGGATCGCCAGCGCCCCTGAGCCGACCGCGATCGCCGTCACCGCGGAGCAACTCGCCGCCGCCGTGAAAGAGGCGGGGCAGCGGATCGACGCCGCCGGCGCGGCACGGCGCCTCGACGGCCTGGCGCAGGATCTCGGGCAACGGGCTGAAGCCCTGTCCGACATCGCCCGCCAGCGCGGGGCGGCGCCCGCGGCACCGCCTGCCACGCCGGCCGCCGATCCGAGCGCCGTTCCCACTCCACCGGCCCCCGCGCCGGCCGAGCGCACGCCAGCGGCGGAGTCGCCGCCACCGCGGGATCCGCCGACACCGTCCGCGGGGAACGATGCGGCGAACCCGCCCGCGGCCGATCCCGCCACACGGGCCGAGCGGCGCCGCGTCGAGCGCCAGGCCGTCGAGCAGTTGCGGCAGGTCGAACAAATTCTCGGCGAGCCGGTCGGGCCGGCCGCCGATCGGGCCGCCGTTCCGAAACCCACGCCGCCAGGAGCGCCGCCGAGTGCGACCGGCCGACCCGACGCAGGGCCCGCCGACCCGGCGCAGGAACCTCCGCCGGTCGCTCCCGGGCGGAACACCGCCGAGTCGTCAGCTCCCGACGCCGGTGAACCGGCCGCTCCAGGCGCAGAGCCCGCGGCGGCCGATCCGTTGGCCGCGCGGCTCGAGGCCGGCGAGGCGGCCGCGTCGGCGGCCGCGCGGATGGCCCAGTCGTTCGCCGGACAACTCTCCGGCCGGGTCCCGCTCGGCGCGCCGGAATCGCCGGCGGCGCCCACGACGGACCAGCCAGCGGCGGATCGCGCGGCCCCCGGCCCGGAGTCGCCGGCGGCGTCCGGCTCACCGGCCACGTCGCGCGACGGCGCACCGGCCCCGGCCGGTGATCAGCCCGGCGCTGCCGCGCCGTCGACGATCGAAGACCTGCTGGCCAGTCCCGACGTGCAGGACGCCCTCCGGATGGCCGACCGGGCGCGGCGCCTGCAACTCCGCCAGGCCCGGCAGCAGGCCGCCGATGCGGGGCAGCAGGCCGGCGCGGGACAGCAGCCGGCAAACGCCGACGAAACGGGGGAAGGGCAGCCGGGGGAGGGGCAACCGGGAGACCAGGGCCTCCAGCCGGGCGATCCGGCGAGCGAGGGGGGTTCCCTCAACGGCCGCCGCCGGCTCGATCCGGCGGCACTCCGCGGGCTCGATGCCAAGCAGCGCGCGGCGCTCGAACGGCTGCCTCCCCGGGTGCGCGATCCGCTCCTGGAAGGGATGCGCGAGGAGGGGCCCGAGGCCTACCGCGGCGTCATCGAAACCTACTTCCGCCGGCTGGGCAACGACGTCGCGCCCTAGCAGGCTGTGGACAAGCAGCCTGCTGCGCCTCATGGATGACGTGCCGGGAACGCAGCTCCCGTGAATCGGCTGCACGGCAGCCGCACCCACCAGAGGTTTTCGCGCGGACAACGGCCACGGAGGGACTTTGTCCACGGGCTGCCAGGCTGCCGCCGCAGTCGCGGTGGCCGTGGAGAGTCGCGGTGGAGAGTCGCGGTGGCGGGTTGTGGTGAAGGGTGGGCGCGAGTCATTCCGCGGCCAGGCGCCGGCGGATCTCCTTCTTGTCGATCTTGCCCACGCTCGTGCGGGGCAGGCCCTCGACGAGACGGATCTCCGTGAGGATGGCGCGCTTGTGGATCGTGCCCTCGTCGATGAACCGGTGGAGGAACTTCCCCAGGTCGCGCGGCGTCGCCGTGTGTCCCTCGCGGAGGACCACCAGCGCGCAGGGGTGCTCGTCCCACTTCGGGTCGCGCCGCGCCACCACCGCCACCTCGCGCACCGCGTCGTGCCCGCTGAGCGCGCTTTCCAGTTCCTGCGACGAGATCCACTCGCCGCCGATTTTGATCACGTCCTTGAGGCGGTCGGTGATGCGGATGTAGCCCTCGCGGTCGAGGTGGGCGATGTCCCCGGTGTGGAGCCAGCCGCCGTGCCACAGGTCGCGGGTCCGCGCCTCGTCGCGGTGGTATCCCGCCGTGAGCCACGGGCAACGGAGGACGAGCTCACCGGTCTGGTCGCTGCCGAGGGGCACCAGGCGGTCGTCGCTCCCCCAGATCCGCGCCTCCACCAGCGGGAAGGCGAAGCCGGTGCGACACAGGACGTCGAGCCGGGTGTCGTCGTCGGCCGCGGCATGCTCCGGTTTCCAGTGCGGCGCCGCCACCACGGGGCAGGTTTCCGACATCCCGTAGCCCCCCATGATGCGGATGCCCCGTGCCTGGGCCGCGGTGGCCAGACCCCGGGGGAGCGGGGCGCCGCCGATCACGAGCTTCAGTCCGGTGTAGTCGAGCCCCGCCGCCGCCGGGTGGTGGAGGAGCATCTGCACGAGCGTCGGCACGCAGTGCGAGAAGGTGATGCCGTGCCGGGTGATGAGTTCGGCGAGCCGCTGCGGATCGTAGCGGCCCGGGTAGACCTGCTTCAGCCCGAGCATCGTCGCCAGGTAGGGGATCCCCCAGGCATGGACGTGGAACATGGGGGTCAGCGGCAGGTAGGCGTCGCCGGCGTGGATGCCCACCGGGTGTTGGTGGGCCGCGAAGGTGGCTCCGGCGGCGAGCGTGTGGAGGACGATCTGCCGGTGGGTGAAGAACACCCCCTTCGGATCGCCGGTGGTGCCGGTGGTGTAGAAGAGGGTGGCGACGGTGTTCTCGTCGAGATCGGGCCACGCGAACCCTCCGGCCACGGCGCCGGCCTGCGCCGCCAGCAGCCCTTCGTAGTCGCCGGCCAGCGGCAGCGCCGTGGCGGGGGCGACGCCGTCGTCCGACAGCGACACCCAGGCGCGGACGTCCGGGAGCGTTGGCGCCAGCCCCTCCACGGCCGGGAGGAAGTCGGGGTGGAAGAGGATCACCCCATCCTCGGCGTGGCGGATCGTCCACCCCATCTGCTCCTCGGTGAGGCGGACGTTCACCGTGTGGAGCACCGCGCCGAGCATCGGCACGGCGAAGAACAGTTCCAGGTAGCGGTGGCTGTCCCAGTCCATGACGGCCACGCGGTCGCCGGGGCGCACCCCGAGCCCGACGAGCATCGCCGCCGCCCGGTCGACGCGCGCGAGGAGCTCGGTGTAGTCGTGCTCGCGGAGATCGCGGTAGGTGATGGTCTGCCCGGGCGCCCAGGCGCGGACGCGCGTGAGGAGGTCGCGGATGAGGAGTTGCTGGACCGGCTCGACGATCCAGGGGCGGCCGGCGGCGGGGGTGCTCATGCGGCTCCGGTGGGCTGGCGGGAG
>RFRL01000208.1 GCA_009924545.1 Planctomycetia bacterium
GTCCCGGTGATCCGTTCAATCGCCCAGTGGCAAGCGCGCCCGGTTTCCGTGGCCACCCCCTCCTGGCTGGCGAAGAGGCGTAGCCCGTCGAGTTGCGACTCCGCGCGCATCCTGCCGAGGCTCAACGCCGACGCCGCCCGCACCCACGGTCGCTCCGGTGGGATGCTACCCACGTCGGCGAGCCGTGCCGCCAGCTCCTCCGCCAGGGCGTCGTCGGGCCGGCTTTCGTAGAGCATCCCCAGCGCCCAGATGGCCGCTTGCCGGGCGCGCTCGTCGAGGAGCGTCTTGGGCACGAACCGGCGGAGGAGCGGCTCGGCGGGGGCGTGGCGCAGGATCCCGAAAAGCTCGCAGAGCCGCGCCATCTGCGGACCGCTGACCACCGTGGAGTGCTTCGAGATGTCGACCCGCTCCGCCAGCGCCGTGGCGTATTCGAGGAGCCGCGGCAGCGTCTCAGGCACCGCCAGCTTCCGCAGGCCCCACGCAGCGGTCGTCGCCACCTCCGGTCGGGAATGGTCGAGCAACTCGACAAGGCGGGCGGCCGCGGGCTCGTGGTCGAGGTGGCCGACGAGGAGGGAGGCCTGCTCCAGCCCCCGCCAGTCGTCGCTAGCGAGCGCCGTCTCCGCCGCGGTGATCAAGGCCGGGGCGAGTTCCGGCCGGGTGGCGAAATCGGCGAACGTGCCCGCCACGTGCCGCCGCACCGTGGGATTGCGGTCGGCCAGCCGCGGCGCGACGCGCTCGATGCAATCGGTGTCGGCCGGCCGCAGCGCCAGGCGCACCGCGAGGAGCCGGAGGCCGGCATCGGGGCCGTCCAGCGACAAGCGCGCGATGCCCAGGGCCCGCTTTGGATCGAGGGTGTCGAGCCGCTCGAGCGCCGCCGTGGCGACCGCGGCGTCGGCGTCGGACGCGAGCCGGGCGACGAGGTCGGTCGCCTCCGGGTCGGTGTGCCGGTGCAGGAGGCGCACCGCGGCCAGTCGCCCGAGCAGGTCGGGAGGGAAGGAGCGCCGTCCGTCGGCCGGGGTGGCTGCCAGCCGCGTGGCGGTCGGTACCAACCCCGTATCGCAGCAGCGGCCCAGCGCCAGGGCCGCCGCCAGCCGGTGCTCGGGCGTCGCGTCGGGATCGTCCACAAACTGCTCGAGGGCCCCCGCGGCGTCGGGCGCCCCGAGGCGCCCAAGCCCCTCGATGGCGAGGTCGGCGAGGGCGGGTGGCGTGTCCGCCGTGCGGAGCCTGGCCCGCCATTCCGCCGCCAGCTCGGTGGCTCCCCAGCGGGCCAGCGCCGGCTCCACGATCCGCGCCACGAGTGGACCATCGCGGGCGGCCGCTGCGACGAGAGCCGCCGCCGCCCCACGGGCATCGAGGCTCACCAGCGCCCGGGCCGCCGCCTGACGCACGAGCGTGTCGGGATCGGACGCCAGGGCCGCAGCCAGCGTTGGCTCCAACTCACCGAGTCCGGGCATGCCCCTGATCGCCGCCAGTCCGATCGCGTCGCACACCAGCCGCCGCGTCTCGGCATCGGGCCGCGCGAGGCCCGCGCGCCACAGCGGAACGAGCGACTTGGGGAACCGGATGCGCAGCGGCGGCGCGAGGAGCTCGGGATCGACGAACACCGCGTCGTCCACCGCCAGTTCGATCGCCGGGACGGGCGTCGGCAGCGCGGCCGCCACGGCGACCAGGGCGATCACGCCCACGGCGCGGCAGCGTGACAGGGAGCGGCCTGGAAAGCTCATGCGCTGGTCTCTCCTCGATGCACGTCCGGCCACGCCGGGCTCGTCACTCCGGCTGTAGCAAACGCCGCAGCCGCAGGCCGAAGACCGTCAGCCCCACCACGGTGACCACACCAGCCACCCACCAGGCGGCGGGGACGAGGTCGTAGCCGGTGAAGCCCGGCATACGGATCGCGGCGAGCGCGGCGGCCAGCGGCGTCGCCAACAACACCGTCTCCACGAGCCGGTGGCCGAAGGGATCGTCGCGGAAGGCCCACACGCCCAGCGGCACGAGGTAGGCCGTCAGCAGCACCAGCGACACGGTCACCGTGGCCGCCGTCGTGGAGGAAAAAAAGCTCCCCACCGCGGCCGACACCGCGATCGTCACCGCGACCGCCAGCAACACGCTCACCAGAGCCAGCGTCACCTGGCTGGCCATCGTGGGCTTGATGACCACCATCATCAGGTAGCCGGGCAGCGTCGCGGCGAGCACCAGGAGCATCGTCCACAGGACGCTGCCGAGTTTCCCGGCGGCGATCCGTGGCCCGGAGAGGGTGGTCATGCGGAGGAGGTTCCAGCCGCCCCATTCACGCTCCGCCGCCACCAGGCCCGAGGCCAAACTCGGGGCGATGAGCACCACCAGCGCCACCTGGAGGAGCACGAGCAGGCCGCCGATCGTCTCCACCCCCCACGCCACGGTGCCGGTGGTGGCGGCGAGCGTCAGGGCCAGTGACACCACCGTGCAGCCGGCCGCCAGGCGCAAGAGCCAGTGGAGGCGGCCGAAGCGCCGGGTGCGGAACTCCTTCACCATCACCGGATTGAGCCAGCGCGGGATCGTGGCACTGCGCCGCTGGGGATCGACGAGGAAGAACAGCCGCCGCGCCGAGCGCACGGCGAGCGACTGGTCGTCGGTGATCTTCCCGGCGTCGCGCGAGCGATCGAAGATCCGGTGGTTGAGCTGGAGGAGCGTGGCCACGGCCAGCCCGAGGCAGAGGAGACCACCCGCGAGGAAAAACGGGGGTACGGCGGACGCGGTCTCCACCAGCCCCACCCCGCCGGCGTTGGCCCGACCGGTGAGCTCCATCACCACCGGGACCGGGGAGAGGCGCCGCAACCAGTCGGCACCGAGGGAGAGGACGCCGGGTTGGCCCTGGGTGAGGAACCGGGGGCCGAGCGTGACGAAGACGAGGGCGAAGATCGCCGCGAAGGTGGCCCGGATCGCCCCGTCGGTGGAGGCGGCGCGGATGCTCACCAGGAGGCCAATGGCGGCGCACTGGGCCGCGACCAGGAGCAGCACGCCGTACAGCACGGCCACCTGGCGCCACGGGTCGATGCCCCCCAGGGCCAGGCATCCCGCCGCCGCGGGAAGGCTGGCCGACAGTACGAGGGCCACGAACCCGAGCACGGCGAGGAACTTGCCGGCGTAGATCGCCAGCGGATGGAGGGGCGAGTTGAGCAGCAAGAGGAGGGTCCCCCGAACCCGCTCGCGGACGATCGCCGGGGCCGCGAAGGCGGGCGCGAGGAGGAGCACCGACGCGAGGAGGCCCCAGGCGAAGATGGCGAACACCCCGCGCGACACGCCGCCGGAGAGATCTGCCACGCCGCCTCCCGGCCAGCGCGCGACCACCACGGCGGCGCACAGCAGCGCCACCGTCACCAGGCCGACGGCGGCCCGTGGGGAGCGGAGGATCGCCAGCAACTCGCGCTGCAGGATCGTGATCATGTGCCTGCTCCCGCCTGGCCGGTCACCGACAGGAAGGCGTCCTCGAGGTCCTTGGGGACCTCGCGGAACTGGGCCACCGGCAGCCCGGCCCCGACGAGGCTCCCGAGCAGGCCGGCCAGCGCCCGGTCGTCGCGGGCCGTGTCGAACCGCACGAGCGACTCGGTGGGATGGCTGCTGACGCCACCCCGCTCCTCGACGGTGAGGGCCTCGCCGACGATGCGCGCGGCCGGGTCCACGTGGCCGGGATCACACAACTGCACCTCGAACGTCCGCGTCTGGCGGATCTCGCGCATGATCCGTTCCAGGGTGCCGAAGGCCCGCAAGCGCCCCTGGGTGATGATCGCCACCACGTCGCAGATCCGGGCCAACTCCGGGAGGATGTGGCTGGTGACGATGAGGGTCTTGCCCATCCGCGACAGTTTGAGGAGCAGCTCGCGCATGTCGATCCGCGCCTGCGGGTCGAGGCCGTTGGCGGGCTCGTCGAGGATCAGCACCTCGGGATCGTGGAGGAGGGTCCGGGCGACGCCGATCCGCTGCTTCATCCCGTGCGACAGCGACTCGACGTAGCGATCCTTGAGCGGCGTCGCGCCGGTGGTGTCGAGCACCTCCTCGATCCGCCGACGGCGGTCGCGCGGCGGGATACCGAAGGCGGCTCCGAAGAAGTCGAGGTATTCCCGCACCCGCATGGCGTCGTAGCCGCCGAACGTGTCGGGCATGTACCCCACCAGGCGCTTGATGCGCCGGGCCTCGGTGACGCAATCGGCCCCGGCGATCCGCGCCGTTCCGGACGTGGGGCGCATGATCCCCACGAGGATTTTGATCGTCGTCGTCTTGCCGGCGCCGTTGGGGCCGATGAACCCGAGGATCTGCCCCCGGTCGAGGTGGAGCGACAGCCCCTCCAGGGCGGTGAAGCCGCCGAACCGTTTGGTGAGGTCGCGGATGTCGACGACGGGCTGGCTGGATGCGTGCATGGGAGTGCCGGGGCGGGGGGGCGGTGTCAGTCGGCGGTGCCATCGACCGAAAGTCGGACGTGGTCGATCTGCCAGGTGTCGGTGAGCTGGGTGTCGTCGTCCCCGTCCGTGACGGGCCGCTCCGCGGCGCCGATGGCGATGCGGAAGGTGAGGCCGCCACGGGCATCGGTACGGAGCCTTTCGGCCGGGATCTCCATCACCGACACGCCGGCGGGATCGGCGACGCGCACCGCTTCGCCCGGCTGGCCATCCACGACCGGAGCGACTGACAGAACGCGACCGGGGGCGGTGGCGCGGACCTCGAAGCGGACTGAGTCGAGGCGGCAGGGGAGCACCTGCGGCGGCAGTTGGTAGCGCAGCAGCGTCTCGGTGGGGCGCGTGAGGCCCCGGATCCACTGACCTGTCCGGGCGTCAAACGCCGCGCTCCGCCCCATCTCACCGGTCACCGGCTGCGGCCGGAGAAAGGTGGCGGGGACACGGAAGCGGCCGCCGGCGGGGGTGTGGTCGAGGCTCAGTTCCGCCACCACGAGTGCGGCCCGGCGCAGCTCGAAGGCCGTCCCGAGACCGAATCCGTCGGGCCCGCTACCACCGCCAGTGGCGCCCGTCCAGTAGACGAGCCAGGGCCGCCCCTGCAGCGGCGGCGGATCGGCGTCGGGGGCGATCCGTGCCGCCGGCCGATCCCCGTCCTCGACGGCACCGCCGGGAATGGCCAGCAGGGTCCGGATCACCTCCTGCCGCCACATCGACTCCGCGGAAAGGACCGCCGCCGACGCATACTGGTCGGCCGCCATCACGGCGTCGGCCGGCGCCGTGAACGATCCGTCGGGCGCGAGGCTCACGGCCAGCGCCGGGGACGGCCAGGCGACCACGAACGGGTCGGCGCCGTCGGCGGCCGGCGTGAGATCCCCGCCCGACAAGCGCCCCTCGAGGCCCTCGGGACCGAACCGGCCCCGCGCGACGGCGTTGCGCGTCGTGCCGACTCCGGTGAGTGCGATGCGGTCGATGCTCCGGGCATGGGTGGGGATGCCCGTGGCCGCGACCCGGTCGTCGTCACCGAAGAGGAGCCGGCCCGCAGGCGTGCCCGGCTGCGTCCGGGGGAGGGCCCACTGGCGCGGTTCTCCGCGCCACTCGATTTCGCGCGTGGCGGTGTCGTAGACAGCCGCCATCCCGTCGGTGAGCGTTTCGCCGGTCCGCGGCGCCAGCCGGATGACCTCCGCCGAGGCGACCTGGGCGGGCACGTCGCGGTTCCCCGACCGGCCGATGCCCGCGAGGAGCAAGGCCGTGCCGAGCCCCAGCACCGGCACCACGATGCCGAGCCCCGCCAGCCGGCCGCGGAGCGCCAGCAGCACCGCCGCCACCACCAACCCCAGCGCGAACGTACCGAGGACCGCTGCAGCCACCCAGCGCGGCGGCACCGTGGCGCCGATCCTCGTTTCCAGCGCTCCCTGGAGGCGCGCCGGATCGAGGCGCCCGCTGCGGATGGTCAACAGGCCGCTGGCCAGTTGGCGCAGCGCCCGCGTCGGACCCGCGCCCTCGGCGGTGAGCCACCCGCGCGGCCCGAGGGTCGTCAGCCACACCTCACCCTGGCCGTAGGGCACCCGGATCGCCACCGGCCACCCCCCGACCCGGGCCACCACACCGGGATGCGACGTCACGACGCGCACCAGGTCGACCGGCCGGTCGAGTTCGCAGGCATCCTCCACCGCCGCACCGCCATCCGGCCCCGGCTGGCCCCCGTCGGGGTCGATCGACTCGATCGTGAAGCGATCGACTTCCACCCGATCGACCACCTCCAGCCGGAGGTCGTCGCCGAGGATCGCCGCGGCCGTCTCGGGGCGCACGGCGTCGAGCGCGATCCACAGGCGGCCCCCGTCGCGGATCCAGCCGCGAAGCGCCGCCGCGCCACCGGCATCGGCGGTGATGCGGTCGCCGGCGAGGAGGATCTGATCGACGCCGCGGAACACGGCGGGCCATGGCGGGAGGAAATCCTCGGCCAAATCAGCGAACGAGGTATAAACCATGCGATCAACGACTCGCTCCCCGACAACGTCGACAAATCGTATTGGTTGGTTTGCAACAATTCCACTGCAGGTTGCGGTGTCGCTCCCAATTCGCTCTCCATAGCCTGCTGTGATTTCAAGCTGGTTCTTGCAAAGAAGATATCTTTCCATTCCCATCGATACAAAGGAGCTAGTTCCGATGAAGACCAGACCAGATGCTCTGTCCTGGGAACGATGATTTGCCATATCAACGCCGAAGCGCTTTTCTTGGCTTCCAAACGCGGCGAGTTGAGCGAGATCTTGCGCACGATCCCTTCCGGACTCGAACGAAGAGTAAACACCTCGATCACATGCGTTTCCAATTGCTCGCTCGGTGCAATCTCGATCCGAATCCAATCCCCCCCTTGCGATGAATC
>RFRL01000209.1 GCA_009924545.1 Planctomycetia bacterium
TTCACCGTCACCGTGGCCGGGGCGACGCCGCTGGAATGAGGGTCGGACCGGTTCAATCCGGCAGCGGCCGGCCGCGGGTTTCCGGGATCGCCCAGATGACCACCGCCCCCACGAGGTAGATCGCCGAGAGGGTGAGCCCGGCGCGCGGGAAAGCCTCCAGATCGACGCGTGCCGGATCGACTCCGCGGCTGAAGTAGGCGATGAGCAGCGCCGTCTGCAGCGACCCCACCGCCGCGAGGACGCGGCCGAAATTGAAGGCGAATCCCTGCGCCGTGGTGCGGACCGCGGTGGGGAACAACTCGGGCAGCACGAGGGGAAACCAGCCGTAGAAACCGGCGGTCGTGATGCTGGCGACGAAGGCAGCCGCGAGGAACCCCGGTCCATACCCGGTCGTGCCCCGGTAGAGCCAGGCGATCGTGGCCAGTGACGCCAGGCAGAGCCCGCAGTAGACGATCCGCCGGCCGTAGCGCCCCGCCAGGAGGGCCACGGCGAGCGTGCCCACGATCGCCCCGCTGCTGGTGGCGATCTGCGTCATCTCCTTCACCTGCCAGCCGGGCGGGCCGCCGGCCGCGACCGCCGCCCGGTCGAGGCCGATGGCCCACTTCGGCAGCCACTGCATCGAGCCCCAGGTGCCCATCAGGGCGACACCTGAGAGACAGGCGGCGAGGATCATCGTGCGCACGATCCGTCCGCGGGCGTGGCCGTCGACGGCGCCGGCCTCCTGGGCGCGCCGCAGGTAGCCGAGCACGGGGAGGAGGAAGCCCGCCAGGGCGACGGCGAAGCCCACCAGCGTCAGCCCCGCGCCGACGCCCGCGCCGGTCATCGTGGCGACCCCGCCCGGCATCCACACCCCGACGATGCCGAGCACCGCCACGCTCCCCACGAGTACCCCGAGGAGGTCGCGCGTGGCCCAGTGCGAGGTGCCGCCGTGGGCCCGCGATTCCTCCCAGCGCTGCGACTCGGGCACGGCCAAGCGGATGAAGAACACGAGCAGCCCCGGCAGCGCCCCCGCCATCATCAGCAAGCGCCACGCGTCGCCGCGCGACAGCCAATCGACCGTGGCCGCCGGCAGGCCGGCCTGGACGAGGGTGTCGTGCGCGGCGGCGGCGATCCGCGTGAGGAGGATGCTCACCCCCGCCACGAGCAGGTACCCGGCGTTGGCGGCGGCGCCGATTAGGCCCGCCAGGAGCGGCCGCGAGGCATCGGGCCACAGTTCGCTCACCAGCGCCACGCCGAGGGCCCATTCGCCCCCCATGCCGAGGCTGGCGACGAACCGCGCCGCGGCGATCTGCGGGGCGGTGGTCGCCAGGCCGCACAGGCCGGTGAACAGCGCGTAAGTGAGGATGCTGAGGCTCATGGCCCGCACCCGGCCGATGCGGTCGCCGAGCCAACCGAAGAGGACGCCGCCGCACGCCGCCCCGACGAGGAACACCGCCATGATCGAGCCGAACCAGGCGTCCTTCACCCCCGACGCCACCGCTGCCTCTCCGCCGAGCAGGTCCTCGAGAGCCCGGGGGCCGACGAGGGGGAAGAGCCCCATCTCGAAGCCGTCGAACAACCAGCCGAGCAGCGCCGCCACGAGGGCCGCCGTCCGGCCGGTGGTGGAGGCGGTTGCCGTGTTTGCTCTGCTTGCCGTATTCGCTCCGCTTGATCGAGCCCCGGACATGGTCACCCCTTCCCGGGGCCGGACGGACCGCGTGGTCGGCTCCCGCCGCCGCGCCACACTGGTCCTGGCGTTGCCCCGCGGGCAGACTACCCGGCCCCCGCTGTCGCCGCGAGGGCGGCCGCTCCACCTGCAGCGTTCCCGCGCGACCCGAGCGGAGGAGTCCATGCACCGTGCAAACGTTTCCAAGGAGCGCTGGGTTCCAGGCAGCGCTCGCAGGCTGTGGACAAGCAGCCGGCAACGACTCGGGCCATGACATCGTTCAACCACGCGCCTCCGGCGTGACCGACCCGACCCCGGGTTCGGGCCGGTCACGCCGGCGCGAGTACCACGCGGAAGCCACCGCTGAAATCGGCGAACGTGGGATCGTTCTTGTTGCGGTCGGCCGAGCGGCAGCGCGGCGGCTCGTAGCCCCAGCCACCGCCCCGGAGGACGCGCGACACCCCTTTCGCCGGCCCCGTCGGATCGGTGCCCCCGGCCAGCCGGGGGGCGTACCAGTCGGCACACCATTCATAGGTGTTGCCGTGCATGTCGAAGAGGCCCCAGGGGTTGGGTTTCTTCGTGGCCACCGGATGGGCGAACTGCTGCCGGGCGGCCTCGGTGTTGCCGTAGAACCACGCATACTCGCCGAGGCGCCGCGGGCTCGCCCCGAAGGCGTAGGCGGTGGTCGTGCCGGCCCGGCAGGCGTATTCCCATTCGGCCTCGGTGGGCAGGCGGTACTCGTGGCCGGCGGGGAGCCGCCCCGCCTTCCGCTCCAGGGTCGTGAGCGCCCGGCAGAAGGCGACCGCGCCGTTCCAGTCGACGTACACCGCCGGGTGGTCGGCGCCGCGCTCCACGCAGCGCTCCCCCTTCCACGGCTCGCTCCCTGTCACCTTCCGCCACTGCCCCTGCGTGACCACGGTGGCCGCCATGAAGAACGGCCGGCTGATCGTCACTTTCACCGCCGCCTCGTCGGCGTTACGCCCCTTTTCGCTCTTCGGGCTGCCCATCGTGAAGCTGCCGGCGGGGATCGGTACGAGGCGCATGCCGATACCGTTGTCGAGCGCCGTGCCGACCGCGGCCCGGGCGGGCTTCGCGCGGCGCCCGGCCGGGCGCTTGGGGGTGGCGGTGGCGCGCTTGGCCACCTTCCGCGCTCCGGGAGCCCGCACCGATCCGGTCCGCCGCGACACGCGCTTCGCCATGGTGATGATCTCCCCCCAGCGGGCCGATCCCCGGCACCGGGCGGCACGCGCCGCCGGCACACCGACTTCGGCAGGACACTAGCACCGGCCGCCGCCGCGGGTCAATCGGCCGCCGGGCGGCCGGCGACAAGCGCCGGGTCGTCGAGGTCGAGGCGGTAGAGCACCTGGTTGTAGTCGTAGCGCGGCGTGGGGGGCGGGTTGGCGGCGAACATCGTCGAATAGGTGCCCTCGAACACGACCACCGGCCCGGCCGGGTCGGTGAGCTCGGGATGGAGCCGCGGGTTGTAGAACGAGTAGTTGTCGTGTGACAGCACCTTCACCGCGCCGCCCCACGGACCGGTGGGCGCCGCGGCCTCGGCGTACCACACCTCGCCGAACGCCGAGGGCTTGCCGAACCGCTCGGTGAACACCGTGATCCAGCGCCCGCGGAAGCCGTTCCAGGCGATCGACCCGCGGTGCGGCGTCACCGGCCGGCCATCCGGGGCGGGGATCGTCGGCTGGGCGTCGAGGCGGCGCCAGGCGGCCGGATCCTCCCACGCGGCGAGAGTGGCCGCGCAGGCCAGGAAGGGCAGCGGATTGCCGAACAGCACCTGCTCGTCGCCGGCATCGTCGCGCCAGCGCACGGCATGGCCGTCGGGGAGCGGCGGCGGTTCCGGTGCCGCGGCCGACTTCTCCCACACCACGCGGTGCGGCCGGAACGTCGCCGCGTCGTCGTCCCAGATGCACAACCCCGCCTCGTAGCCCACGAGCGTGTCGCGGATCTTCACGTAGCTGGCCACGAGCCGCTCCACCCCGGCCTTGTCGGGCAGGCTCACCATCCCGCCGATCCAGGTGGGACCCGGCCCGGGCATGGGGCAGATGCCGCGCGGCCGGGAAGCACCGTCGGTGAACAGGGCGAAGGGCAGGCGGAGGGGCGGTTCGGCCACCGTGAGCGGACGCAGCGGCGTCGTCCCCCCGGTGGTGTCGAACACGCCGAGCGGGTAGTGCGGCACGGTGGTGTCGCCCCACGCCCAGTGGAGGCGACCGCGGTGGGTCGCCACCTGCACGCTGTCGCAGCCGAACACCCCGGGCGGCTCGCGCACCGTCGGGGCGTGACCGGTCCGCTCATCCTCGGCGAACAGGCCGGCGCCGGTGAGGCGGCCGAGGCGGCGCGCGACGATCGTGCGCTCGACCTCCACCCGCAGTGTCTCACCGGGCCGCGGCACGAGCCGCACGCCCCGGTTGCCGAAGCCGTCGGCGGGCACGCCGTACCCGTGGCCGCGGACGTCGAACCAGGAGTCCACTCCCATCACTTCAGGCAGGTCGAGCGCCACCACGCCGGCGTTGTCACTCACCAGCCGCACCTGATGGGTGGTGCGCAGCTCCACCAGGGGCACCGGCCAGCCGCTGCCCCGTTCGCGGATTTCGATCCGGCAGGGCTCGGCCGCGGGGGTCGCGGCCAGCGGCGCGACGAGCACCGGCACCAGCGCCGCCATGGCACGCATCACCCCCGCGCGGCACACCCACCGGACCGCGACCGGCACCCGGCGCGTGTGCTGCGTGCCGATCGCGGGTATACTCACATCCATCTGGTATGCCGATCCCCTTGTGCAGGCCGTATCACCCCGGGTTTTCCCGTGCGGATGCGGTGGCTTGAGTTCTCGCCATCCCGGCTTGGTGGGTCACCACTTTGGCCCATTTCTACGCGGCCCGGAAGTTTTGCAGGGCCGCCGGGATTCTCCCGAGGGATTGTTTTGCAACATGGGTAAGAAACTGTACGTCGGCAACCTCAACTACCAGGCCACCAACGCCTCGCTCGAAAGCCTCTTCGCCGAGCATGGCTCGGTGCGGTCGGCGCAGGTCGTGATGGATCGCGACACGGGCAGCAGCAAGGGGTTCGGTTTCGTGGAGATGGCCGACGACCAGGCGGCCCAAAACGCCATCCAGGCGCTCCACGACCGCGAGGTCGACGGCCGGCGGCTGGTGGTCAACGAGGCCCGCCCGCGCGAGGAGCGCCCGGGTGGCCGTGGTGGATTCGGCGGTCGCCGCTGATCGGGCCCTGTCCGACAGCCCTGACCACTCGACGGAACGGTGCGGCCGCGGCGCTTGGCGTCGCGGCCGCACCGGCCGGCGCGTGGTGCTTCCCTGCTTCCCCACCGCATCCTCCGGGGGCCCACCGATGTCGGAAAAGAAACCCGTCCCGATGAGCGCGGTGCCGCAGCGGCCGCGCTGCCCGGTGTGCGGCATGCCCACCTACTCCCGCAGCGGCACCCACCCGCAGTGCATGCAGGCCAGCAACGACCGCCTGGTCCGCGCCGCGGCCAAGGCGCCACCGCCGGCACCGACCGCTGGCGCCTGACGGCGAGCGGGCAGCAAACAGCCTGCCAGCCCGCTGTCACTGTGGTGTGGCGGCCGGTGGCGGGACGGCAGGAGCAGCGGCCGGCACCACCCATCCCACCGGCTGCGTCCAGGCCTGTTGCACCTGTCCCTCCCACGACGGATCGGCCGCCGGCAGCGACGATGTCACCACCGCGCGGACGTAGAGCTCGTCGCCGGTGAGGGTGTATTCCGCCCGCGGGCCGGTGACCGTGGCGAGCACGGTGCCGATCCGCTCCGAGTGCCGACGGCGGTGCCGGCCGAGCGTCTTCCGCGCCGCGGCGTCGAGCGACTCGGCGTCGATGGCGGTGCCAGCGGTGTCGGTGCCCCGCGGCGTGCCGATGAACTGCACGGTGTAGCTCGCCCCCGTGTCGGGCGCCACCACCACCCTGAGCTTCCGCGCGGCAGCGTCGAAACGCACGTCGTCGAGGGTGACGCCGGTGGAGGCATAGGCGTCGCCGGCGGCCAGCGCGACGACGATCTTCTCGGGGGTGAGGTGGGTGGCGCGGACCATCACCCAGCCGCGCCCGGGCCGCGCCCCGCCCGCCTTGCCGTGGTACGCGTGGCTGTCGTCGGTGGCGATGCCGTACAGCGGCGGGGCGCCGAGGTCGACCAGCCGGATCGTGTTGGCGATGTCCCACAGCCGGTCCATGCTCGGATGGAGCGCGTCGCCGCGCTGGTTGACGCCGGGATGGCCATTGTGGATCTCGAAATGCCGCTCGAGCACGGCGTGGGCCAGGTCCTCGGCCGTGATGGCGTAGCCGTAGTTGGGGTGATTGAGATGGGCGAGGATCTCGCGGCCGGCCCGTTCCGCCTGGTCGCGGACGGCGCGGAGGTTGGCGTTGATCGCCTCGGTGACGGTGCGTCCGCCCGTCGGCGCGATCGGGTCGCGGACGTTGGTGGCGTTGATGTGGACCGGCACCCCCTCGGCGGTGTCGGTGATCTCCTCGGCGGGGATGAGGATGAACTTCCCCCGTTCCTCGACCAGGGAGCGGAACTCGTCGAGCGGCTTGAGGCGGATCTCGGCCGCATCCCCCGTGCCGCGTCGCTCCACCCAGGCGGGCCCGAAGCGACCGACGTATTTGTCGATGACGTCGGCGCCCCCCTTGGCCATGAGCGACTCGACCTTGTCGAAGCGGACGCCCTGGGAGAGGACGTTGTGGTCGGAGAGGGCGAGGAAGTGGTAGCCATGCGTGCGGTACCACTCGGCGACCATCTCGGGAAAGTCGTCGCCGTCGCTCCAGAAGGTGTGGGTGTGGAGGTTGCCCTTCCACCACCGCGGCGCCGCGTCGGCCGGCACGGTCTCGTCGGCACGGGCACTCCCGCCGCGGGGGATCCATTGGCCAGGCATCCCGAGGGTGGTGACGACGGCCACCAGGGCCACGGCCACGTTGCTCCCCGCACCCCGCCAGCCGCTGTCAGGCACTGTCCCCGTGTTCGGCGAGCCCATCATGTCCTCCGTGGTTCCGGGATCCCCGCGCCGGCGACCGCTGCCGCGGTGGGTTGACCGGCAGTCTAGCGACCCGGCCCACGACTCCCGTGAGCGCGGTGTGAGACCGGTTTCGCCGGTCCCGGCCGCCCCAGGCCCTACGATGGGGGCACCGGACGCGC
>RFRL01000210.1 GCA_009924545.1 Planctomycetia bacterium
TGTCGTACCGGTCGTGCGGCCGGGGTGGGCGGAATCCCGGGCAAAACGCCCTTCCGAAGCGTTGAACCGCCGCGGTGCGTTGGTATCGTCGATCGCCAGAGTCGTGCGGTTGGCCGGCGGGTGCCGGCTCCCGTGCGATGGCCCTCCGGGGATCCGACCGGCATGCCGCTCGCCCACCATCCAGAACCGGACGAGGTCGATTGCCTGCTCCGCAACGCCGAACTGCGTGATGCGATCGAACCCTATCTCGACGAGTCGATCAGCGAACTCGATCTCGACCGCCTGCCCACGCGGGTGGAGAACCGGTTCCTCGAATCGATGCTCGCCTGGGAGCGGGCCCCGCTGGAGACGGTGGCACGCTGGTTCCAGCCGGTGCTCGCCCTGCAGCCGGCCTGCACCCTCGACGACGGCCAGATCCACGACCGACTGTGGGAGACGATCGAACGGCTGTTCGAGAAGCGGATCGTCCTCGATTTCACCGATCACCTCTCCGACCGCGAGCTTTACACGCTCATCCGCCGCGACATCCTCACCTCCCCGGTGAAGCGCGTCGATCTCCCCGACAACTACGTCCATTTCGACTGCAGCGCCACCGACGACGGCGACATGGGCGCGTGGCTGGCCTACTACGCCAGCGACGAGGAGCGCGAGGCGTGGGAGGCCGAAACGGGCCGTGAGGCCCCGGCGCGACTGGTCCCGGCCCATCCGCGGGCCCTTCCGGTAGCCCCGGTCTGAAAACGGCTGTCGATCACGCCCGGCCCATCCACAGGACCTGCCGGTAGCCCGGGTCTGAAAACGGCTGTCGATCACGCCCGGCCCATCCACAGGACCTGCCGGTAGCCCCAGTCTGAACGTGGCTGTCAATCACGCCGTGCCGCCGCAGAATTCCCGGCGGGTGGGCTCGGGCTGCCGCCGGCCCCCGCGACCGGGCCCGCGCACTGTCTGCCAGGCCGCCGCCCGCGGGCGCTGATGGCGAGCAGGCGACGCGGGCGTATTCTTGGGGGTCATGGGCCCCTCCCAGCACCCTTCCCCGGAGATCCGTTCCATGGCCATCCGCCCTGTGGGCCGTTTCGCGATCTGCGCCGTCGCCGTGCTCAGCAGCACCCTGCCGGCGGGGCCGCCGATCCCGCCGCGATCCGCGCCGCCATGGAGCGCGGGGCCCGGTACCTGAAGACCTCCGGGCAGGAATCCGACGGGAGCTTCTCGCCCAAGGCCGGACCGGCGGTGACGGCACTGGTCGTGACGGCACTGGTGGGGGGTGGCGTGCCCGCGGACGACCCCGCGCTGGCCCGCGCACTGGCTCACCTGCTCACCTTCCGGCAACCCGACGGCGGCATCCACACCCCCGGGGCGCCGGTGGCGAACTACGAGACGGCGATCGCGATGATGGCCCTGGCGGCATGCAACACCGGCGGCCGCTTCGACCAGGAGCTCTCCGCGGCGGCCGCCTTCCTCAAGGCGCTGCAGTGGGACGAGGGGGAAGGACGCGGTCCCGACGATCCCGCCTACGGGGGCGCCGGCTACGGCCGGCAGCAGCGGCCCGACCTTTCCAACACCCAGTTCTTCATCGACGCCCTCCGCGCCGCCGGCGCGGCCGAGGACGACCCGGCGATCCAGCGGGCGCTGAAGTTCGTGTCGCGTACGCAGAACCTGCCCGGGCCGCACAACGACCAGCCGTTCCCCGCCAAGAACCCCGACGGCGGCTTCTACTACACCCCGGCCGCGGGCGGTGAGAGCCAGGCGGGCAAGATGCCCGACGGGGGGCTGCGGAGCTACGGCTCGATGACCTACGCCGGCCTCAAGAGCATGATCTACGCCGGCGTCTCGCGCGACGATCCGCGTGTCAAGGCGGCGGTCGCCTGGCTGGCGAAGCACTACACCTTCGCCGAGAACCCCGGGATGGGCGACAGCGGACTGTTCTACTACCTGCACACGGCCGCCAAGTCGCTCGACGCCTTCGAGGTCGCCACGTTCACCGACGAGGCGGGTGCGAAGCACGACTGGCGCGACGAGCTCTCCACGGCGATCCTCGCCCGCCAGCAGGAGAACGGCGCCTGGACCAACACCAACGCCCGGTGGATGGAAGGGGATCCCAACCTGGTGACTGCCTACGCCCTCCTCGCGTTGGCGCGGTGCTTGCCTTGATCGTGTTCATGGCACGGTACTTGCCTCGATGGTGTTCATGGCGCGGGGACTGCCTTGACCGCGCCCGGGCCCGACCGCTGTCCCGCGTGTGCCCCCCGGAGGTTCCTCGATGCTCCGTCTTCCTCGCCTTGCCCTGGTGCTTGCGGTACTCGCCGCCGGTGGCGGTGTGCATGCAGCCGGCGGCACGGCCCCGGTCGCCACGCCCCGCATCGGCGACACCGTCGCCGATCTGCGCTTCAAGGACATCTGGTACCAGCAGCGGTCGCTGGCCGACCTGGGGAACCCGAAGGCCACGGTGCTGGTGTTCGTCAACCTCACCTGCCCGCTCGTGAAACGCAGCTGGCCGAAGCTCGTGCGCTTGGACGAAGCCTACGGCCCGCGCGGGGTGCGGATCGTGGCCATCGATGCCGTGGAGGGGGACGAGATCGCCGAGTTGGCGCGTACCGGCCTCGAGCACGGCGTCACGTTTCCGCTGGTCAAGGACCGGGGGGCGTCGGCTGCGGCGGCTCTGGGGGCCGAGTTCACCCCGCAGGCGGTGGTCCTCGACGAACGGCGCCGCATCGTCTACCGCGGGCGCATCGACGACCAACTCCGGCTCGGCGGCGAGCGCCCGGCGGCGACGCGCGAGGATCTCCGCGAGGCCCTCGACGATCTCCTCGCCGGCCGGCCGGTGGCAGTGCCCGAGACCCCGGTCGACGGCTGCCGCATCACGCCGCCCGCCCCACCGGCACCGGCGCCGGCCGTGACTTTCCACGAGCACGTCGCCCCGCTCCTGGCCACCCACTGCCAGGAGTGTCACCGCGAAAACGGCGGGGCGCCGTTCCCGCTGGTGACCTTCGACGACGTGGCGGGGCAGGCGGCGGCGGTGGCGGAGGCGGTCGCCGAGCGGCGCATGCCACCGTGGTACGCCAGCCGCCACGAGCACTTCACCAACGAGCGCGGGCTCGACCCCGCGGAGCGCCGGCTGGTGGCCGACTGGGTCCGCGCGGGCACCCCGGCGGGCGATCCGGCCGAGGCCCCGCCGGCGCCCGCGCCGGCGCCCGCGTGGGCGATCGGCACGCCCGACCTGGTCGTCACGGCCCTGGGCTCCGACGCGCTCCCGGCCGACGGCTTCGTCGACTACCGCTACGTGATCCTCCCCCACGTGTTCCTCGCCGAGACGTGGGTCTCGGGCGTGGAGATCAAGCCCTCCAACCCCGGCACGGTTCACCACGCAAACCTCGCCTACATGGCGGTCGGCGACCCGATCGACGACAGCAACTTCATCACCGGCCGTGTCCCCGGGGGCACCGCCATGATCCTCGACGAGGGGCTGGGCTTCCGCATCCCGGCCAACTCGGTCCTCGTCCTCCAGATCCACTACACCACCACCGGCAAGCCCGAGACCAACCGGATGAGCGTGGGGCTCACTTACCCGCGGGTGCGGATCGACCGGGAGCTCAAGCACCTCCAGGTGACGACGTCGAAGTTCGAGATCCCGCCCGGCGCTCCCTCCCATCCGGTCACGGCCAGCCGCACGCTCCCGCGCGACGCCTTCGCGGTGGGGATGTTCGCCCACATGCATCTCCGCGGCCGCGACATGACGTTCACCGCGCGTCCTGCCGAGGCCGCCCCCGAGACCTTGCTGGTGATCCCCAACTACCACTACGCCTGGCAGCAGAACTACCGCTTCACCCCCGGCACGAAGCGCTTCCCCAAGGGGACGAAAATCGAGGTCACGGCACACTTCGACAACTCGTCGTTCAATCCCTTCAACCCCGACCCCACCGTGGCGGTGCCTTACGGACCGCAGACGATCCACGAAATGATGTTCGGGTTCTTCTTCTACGTGCCCGACGAGCCGCCGCTGGGGCTGGAGATCGACCCCAGGAACGGCCGCGTGCGACCGGCGAAAGCTGCCGCGGCGCCGGTCACCGGGGCGGCCCGAGCCGGCGGCTGACCCCAACCAAACCGCTCGGCAGGCGCGCCAGCCGCACACGCGTTCCTCACGCGGGACCGCCGGGCATTCGGCTACACTCCTCCTGCGTTCGGCGACCTTCGATCCACGAAGCCGACGGGAGCCCGCCATGACAAGGCCTCCGGCAGGTCAGCAGACGAACGGGGTGATGCCTCGGTGGCGCCGGACCGCGGGCCGCCGGCGCCGCGCGGCCGCCCCCATGGCCCCACGCGGACTTTCGCTCGAGCGCCTGGAAATCCGGCTGGTGTTCGCGGCAGTCGACGGACGCCCGTTCATCGAGTTGGGACCGAGCGACAACGTCGCCCTCGACCAACCGCGGGTCCAGGTGGAGTTCATCAACGCCGGCAACTCCCCGATCGGGCCCGACATCTTCAACAGTTGGCTGCTCGACACGGGCGCCAACACGATCCTGGCGTTCAAGACCGCCATCGACGACATGGATGCCAGCCCTCCCGGGTACGAAACCGAGGGCACGTTCGCGGAGATCGGCGTCGGCGGCGTGCAGACGTTCGACATCTCGACGGCCTACCGGATGGATTTCGCCGGGACCAGCGGCGTGCGCCAGTCACTGCCCGAGACCCGGATCATCTCCGATCCGACGCGCGACGTGAGCCAGTTCGGGCCCTTCGGGATCGTCGGCATGCCGGCCATGACCGAGCGCGTGACGACGCTCGATTTCAGCGCCTGGCTGACGCCCGGCACTTTCCTGATGACGACCGAGTTTCCGCAGACGGTCCCCGCGGAAACACCCGCGCGCTACACCGTCAGCGTCGACAACCGTGTGTTCTTCGAACCGGACGACCAGGTCACCTCGGGCGACCATCCCCCGGCGTGGGCCGACATCCCGTTTTTCGACGTCGACGTGGTCAACGGCGACAGGCGTTCCGGCGGGAATTTCCTCTTCGACACCGGCGCCCAGGTGAGCATCATCTCGTCCCGGATCGCCTTCGAACTCGGCCTCGACTCCAACGGCGACGGAGCGCTCGACGATCTCGACGCCGCCTTCGCCCGCTCCGAGACGGTGGGTGGTGTCGGCGGCACGAAGGACGCCCCGGTGTTCATCATCGACGAGGCGCACGTCCCCACCGACCAGGGTGTGGATCTGGTGTGGACGAGCCTGCTGTGGCTCGTGCTCGACATCGATCCCACGATCGACGGTGTCTTCGGTTTCGACAACATGACCAGCGGCTGGATCGAGTCGTTTTTCGGCGGCACGGGCGAACCGGGATATGTCCTCCAGTCCCACCTCGATTTCCGCGGCTGGGAGACGACGGGTGAGGGGAAAATCCATTTCGACATCAACCCCGGCCTCGACGCCATCCAGGATCCGAACGGCCCCGGGGCGGTCGTGGTCCAGTCGGGCGGGGTGACCACGGTCAGCGAGTCGGGCTATGAGGACACCTACACGATCGTCCTCAACCGCGCCCCCACGGCGGACGTGGTCGTGGAGCTCGTCCCGCAGTCCGGCAAACTCCACGTTCACCCCGTCGGCGCTGCCGCGGCATCCTCGATCCGTTTCACGCCGGCCGACTGGAACGTGCCGCGTACCGTGGTCGTGGCGGCGCTCGACGACATCGTCGAGCAGAGCCTGCACCGGGACTCGATCCGCCATGTCGCCTCGAGCGCCGATCCGGGCTACGACGGGGTCGGCATGCCGCGGGTCATGGTCAACATCGTCGACAACGACTTCGCCGCCGCGCTCCTCATGCCGACCGGCGGCGAGACGCGGGTGGCGGAGGGGGGGCCGAGCGACAGCTACGACGTGGTGCTCACGAAGCCGCCGACGACCACCGTCGACATCGTCATCGAGCACACGGCCGGCCAGGTGACGGCTCTGGCGGCCAGTGGCGACACGTTCCTTCGCTTCACTCCGGCCAATTGGAACGTGCCGCAGACGGTCGTGGTGACCGCCGTCGACGACGCGCTGGTCGAGGGCCCCCATCGCGCCTACGTGACGCACCGGATCGTTTCCACCGACGAGGAATACGCCCAGGCCTACGTCCTCCAGGAAACGGTGTTCCTCGACGACAACGACGGCGCCACCCCGGGACCGACGCTCACGGCGACCAGTGCCGCCGTCTCGGCACCGGAAGGTTCCACCGCCACCAACACGGGCACGTGGGGCCACCCCCAGGCGGGGACGGCCGTCACGCTCTCCGCATCCAGCGGGACGATCACCACGCATACCGACGGCACCTGGGACTGGGCCTCCCCGGTCACCGATCAGGCAGTGGCCACGACCGTGACGGTCACCGCCACCGACCCCGCGGGCAGCACCGCCAACGTCACGTTCACCCTTACCGGCACCAACGTCGCTCCGCAGGTGGCGGCGACCAGCGCAGTCGTGACGGGAACCGTCCTCATGGCGCTGACCAACTCCGGTACCTGGTCCGACGTGGCGGCTGACACGGTGACGCTGTCGGCGTCGCTTGGCAACGTGACGAAGAATTCCAACGGCACCTGGGGCTGGTCGCTGACGCCGTCGGCCAAGCTCACCGACCAGACCGTGATGATCACCGCCAGCGACGAGGACGGCGGCACGTCGACGGTGACGTTCACGGTCTCGGCGCGGGTGGCGATTGCCAACGAGCAGATCTTCTACAAGGG
>RFRL01000022.1 GCA_009924545.1 Planctomycetia bacterium
ATCGAGCCCGAGGAGGTGGAGGAGCGTGGCGTGGAGGTCGGGGATCGTCTGCACCTGCTCCACGGCCTTGTGGCCGAAGTCGTCGGTGGCACCGTGGTGGTGAGCCCGTCTCACCCCCGCGCCCGCCAGCCAGACGGTGAACCCGGCGGGGTTGTGGTCGCGGCCGCTGGCCCCGCGCTGGAAGGTGGGCATCCGCCCGAACTCGGTGACGAAGGCCACCACCGTGTCGGCAAGCAGCCCCCGGGCCTTGAGGTCGGCCAGCAGGGCGGCCGCCGGCTGATCGAGGATCGGGCCGTGGACGGAGTATTGCTTGACGAGGGTCTTGTGGCCGTCCCAGTTTCCCACCCCCTCCCCCATCGCATAGGCGCCATTGAAGAGTTGCACGAAGCGCACCCCGCGCTCCAGCAGCCGCCGCGCCAGGATGCAGTTGCGGGCGAAGCGCGCCTTGAGGGGATTCCCGGTGTCGAGGGCCCCGTAGCGGGCGAGCGTGGACGTCGACTCGTCGGCGAGGTCGGCCACACCGGCGGCGGCGAGCTGCATCCGCGCCGCCAGCTCGTAGGCGGCGATCCGGGCGGCAAGGTCGCCGTCGCCAGGATGGCGCGCCAGGCGTTCGGCATCGAGCCGGCGGACGAAGGCCCTCGTCGCCTCGTCGGTCGCGGCCGAGATGCCCGCGGGCCGCGCCAGGTCGGGGATCGGTTTGTCGGCGTTGAAGGCGGTGCCCTGGAACACCGCGGGGAGGAACGCCGACGCCCACTGCCGGGGCCCCACCTGTGGGCCGCCGCGCGGATCGGGGATGGCGACGAAGGCGGGCAGGTCGCGGCATTCGCTCCCCAGGGCGTAGGTCGTCCACGCCCCCATGCTCGGGAAACCGTCGAGCGTGAACCCGGTCGCCATCTGGTTCTCGGCCGGCCCGTGGGTGTTGCTCCGGGCGGTCATCGAGTGGATGAAGCACATCTCGTCGGCCAGCGCGCCCAGGTGCGGCAGCAGCTCGCTGGTCATCGTGCCACTCTCCCCGCGCGGGCGGAACTCCCACTGCGGGCGGACGAGGTTGCCCTGCTCCCCCTGGAAGGTGACGAGCTTGCCCCCCGGCACCGGCAGCGGCGTGTCGTGGCGCCGCACGAGCTCCGGTTTCCAGTCGAAGGTGTCGACGTGCGACAGGGCACCCGAGCAGAAGATCACCAGCACCCGCGTCGCGCGCGGCGGAAAGTGCGGTGGCCGGGGCGCGAGAGGGTGGGCCGGATCGACGACCGGGCGGATCGGGTCGGCGGCCAGCAGCCGCTCGTCGGCCAGCAGGGCCGCCAGGGCGATTCCCGGCAGGCCGCTCCCGGCGGCGGCGAGGAACCCACGCCGGTCGAGGAGTTGACGGCCGGCGGCGGACAGTGCGGGAGCCATGGGCGGCGACCGGAGCGGGGCACCTTCGACGGTCAGACGAGCTGAGTATACCGGCGCCCCATGACGGCCTGCCGCACCGCGACGACGGCGTCAGCCCACCACCAGCGTGGCCAACCAGTAGAGGAACTCCCACCAGCAGGGCCCGCACCCACCGCGGGGGTGGCTGATCGTCGGGCGGTGGCTGGAAGAGTCGGGGCGACCGGAGGCACGCGCGGCAGACGGCCCGGCCGGCTCCCCATACACTCTCCGGGCGAGCGCCTGTCGGGCCCCGGGGTCCGCAGCACAGCCACCGGAGCATCGCGGCATGGACACCGGTACTCCCCCATCACGGCAGGGGTTTCTCGGTGCCGTACTGGCTGCGGCAGTTGGGTGGTGTGCCGGGGGCGGCGGCGCGCATGCGGGCCTGCCGCGGACCGACCCGGGCGCGCAAGGGGTGGCGGCGGTCGGGTTGCTCGACGTCGTCGATGCCCTCGACCGGCACGAGGGCCTCCACAGCATGATGATCGTGCGGCGCGGCAACGTCGTCGCCGAGGGGTGGTGGCGACCTTACGACCCGGGCACGCCGCACGCTCTCTACTCCCTTTCCAAGAGTTTCACGTCGACGGCGGTAGGCCTGGCGGTCGCGGAGGGGAAGCTCTCGGTGGCCGACCCCGTGCTCCCCTTTTTCCCGGACGATGCGCCGGCCGAGCCGTCGGCGCAGCTGCGCGCGATGCGTGTAGCCGACCTGCTGCGGATGTCGACTGGCCAGCAGACCGAGCCCCCGCGGCCACCCGAGGGTGGGTGGGTGAAGGCGTTCCTCGGTCATCCGGTGCCGTTCAAGCCCGGGACCCACTTCCTCTACAACACCCCCGCCACGTTCATGCAGTCGGCGATCGTGCAACGGGCGACAGGTGAGAACCTCCTCGACTACCTCACGCCGCGCCTGTTCGCGCCGCTGGGGATCGAGGGGGCGACCTGGGAGGCGAGCCCCGAGGGGATCTCGATGGGGGGCGTTGGCCTCTCCCTGCGGACGGAGGACATCGCCACCTTCGGCCAGTTCCTCCTCCAGCGCGGCCGATGGGAAGGGCGGCAAATCGTGCCGGAGGAGTGGATCGCCGCCGCGACGGCCCGGCAGACGGCCAACGGCAGCAATCCTTCCAGCGACTGGGACCAGGGCTACGGCTACCAGTTCTGGCGCTGCCGCCACGGTGCCTTCCGCGGCGACGGCGCGTTCGGTCAGTTCTGCGTGGTCCTGCCGGAGCAGGAGGCGGTCGTGGCGATCACCGCCGGCACGAAGGACATGCAGGGGATCCTCGACATCCTGTGGCGCCACCTGTTGCCGGCGCTGCGGCCGGAGCCGGTGACCGACGACCCGGAGCTCGTCGCCCGGCTCCGGGAGCGGCTTGCCGCCCTCACGCTGCCGACGCCGGTGCCGGGCACGCCCGCCCGGGCCCACGTCGGGCGCGCGTTTGCCTTCGCCGACAACGCGCGGCGGATCGAACGCGTGGTGGTGGAATCCGACGATGAACGCGGCTGCGACGTGCTCTGCCTCTCGATCGCCGGCCGCGAGGAGCGGATCGCCTGCGGCCGCGGCACGTGGCGGGTCGGCGAGGCGGCGCTCGAGCCCCTGCCCCGGCAGCCGGTGGCGGCCGCGGGGGGTTGGGAGGGGGACACGTTCACCGCACGGATCTGTTTTCCACGGACCCCGTTCGTGGTGACGATGCCCCTGGCCTTCACGGCCGACGGTGTGACGCTCGCCCTGCGGACCAACGTCGGCTTCGGCAAGACGACCGAGGATCCGCTCACTGGGCGGCCGGTGGCCGCGGCGCGCTGATCGTCAACCGCCGGCCTGCCCTTCGCCCGAGTCGTTCGCGCCGCGCGTGGCATGCCCGTCGACGAGCCGGAGGTAGGCGGCGAGCATCCGCTCCTCGCTGAATGCCCGGCGCACATGCGCGCGGGCCGCCCGGCCCATCCGCTCCCGGGCCTGGCGATCATGGGCCAACTCCACCATCGCCGCAGCCAAACGGGCCACATCGCGGGAGGGCACGAGGCGGCCCGTGACCCCGTCGATCACCTGTTCGGCGGCCCCACCGACGTCGGTGGCGATCACCGGCAGACCGGCGGCGAGGGCCTCGAGTGAGGCGTTGGGGCAGCCGGCGGGATCGGAGATCATCACGAACAGGTCGCACTCCGCGTGGAACCGGTCGAGTCCGGCGATCTCGCCGGCCCATTCGACCGGCAGACCGGCAGCCAGGTCCCGTAGCTCCGCGGCGCAGGCGTCGGCTCCCGTTTCCACGCCTCCCGCCACCACCAGCCGGCAGGGCGGCAGATGGGGCAGCGCCAGGCGGAATGCCCGCAGCAGGTCGTCGAGGCGCTTCTGAGGGCTGATCCGCGCGGCGGTCGCCAGCACGAGCGGCCGGTCACCGGGGGGACACCTGGACATCGGCTCAGCCGGCAGCGGGACGCCGTTGGGGATCACATGGACCGGGGCGTTGAACGCCGCCGCGCGCGGTGCCTCGGCGGCGTACTTCACCACGAGGCCGGCGAGGAGCCGGCCGTAATCGGCCGGCGTGCGGTAGGGGAGCGCCGCCGGCGGCCGGGCGAGGCAGCGCTCCAGCGGCGGGAAGAACATCTCGCCCGGTGACACGTCGAACACGGGGCACGCCGTCAGGGCGTCGGCGAGGAGCACTTTGTGCGTGGCCAGGGCGTTCCAGAAGAGCACTGCTGCCGGCCCGTCCGCCGCCATCTCCGCGAGGATCAAGTCCACGGCGGCATCGGCATCGATGGCGCCGACGGGGGGCGGCACGAACACCTCGATGCCGCGGGCGCACAGATCGAGCCGGCCCGCCGACGGGCTGTCGGGGTATTCCTGGAGCAGGGCCACGCGCACGCGCCGTCCGGCCGCCTGCATGTTCCGCGCCAGCCGGCGGAGCGACGACTGGGCCCCACCCGTCACCAGGTTGTTGGTCACGAACCAGATCGTGGTCGGCGCTCCGGGGCGGCAGGCCACGCACCGGGCGAGCCGTGCCACGCGCGATGCCATGCGCTCGACGGTGAAGTCGCGAGCCACGACGGGGCGCGCCGAAGTGGGCGGCGACAGCAGCACGTCGGCGAGGACCCGCCCGAACGCGTCCGGTCCGGCGTCGGCGGGAAGGAGCGTGACCGCAGGATCGCCGCGGGCCAGGTCGCCGGTGCCGCCGGTGTCGCAGGCCACCACGGGGAGGCCGCAGGCGAGCGCCTCGAGATGGCCGAGACTCAACCCCTCGTAGGCGCTGGGCGACACGAGCGCGTGACCGGCGGCGAGCACGGCCTCGGTGGGCCGGCGGCCCTCGGTCCAGTCGATGCCGGCGCTCACGCCCTGCCGCGCGGCGGCGGCATCGCACGCGGCCCGGCTGGCGACCGCGTCGGCGAGCGTGGGCGCTGTCTCCCCGGCCACGACGAGGCGGACACCCGTGGCCGCGCCGCGCCGGGCGAGCTCGGTACGCGTGGCGGCGAGGATCGCCGGCAGACGCTCGAGACGCTTCTGCGGGCGCGGGTTGGCGATGCACACGAGGGTGAAACCGGCGGCAGTCGGCGGGCACGGGCGCTCGGCAAAGCGCGCCGGGTCGATACCGTTCCACACCGTCCGCGCAGGCACGGTGGGGAGGACGGCGGCGAGGTCGGCGGTCACCGGCCGGGCACAGCCGATCTGCAGGGCGACCGCGCCGGCGTCGATCGCCTCCCAGCCCTCCGGCCAGGCGGGCCGGGCGTTGTGGATCGTGGCGATCACCGGGATCCCGGCCGTCGACAGGGCGCGGGTCTGGGCCGCGCTCGTGAGGTGCAAGTGGAGCACATCGACCCCGGCAGCCAGCGCCAGCGAGCACACACGCGCCGCCCGGAGTGCTGCGGGCACCGTCGCCACGTCGATCACACCCGGCGGTCGATCGAGCGGCCGGCGGTGGGGACTGCCGAGCACCACCAGACGCGTGGCGACGCCCTGGGCGGGCAGTGCCGTGGCCAGGTCGACGGCAATCCGTTCGGCGCCGCCGTGCTGGAGGCTCGTCACGATCTGCCACACCCGGAGGCGCTCGTCGCCAGGGGCAGTATCGAGGGGAGCCCAGTGCACGACGCGCCGCGCCGTCGTGGGCCACGAACCACGGAGCCGGTCGCGCAGCGTGTCGGCCGCGGCGTGCCATTCGCAGTGCGGGTCGGGGAGCGACTCCGCGGCGGTGAAGTCGCCGCCGTGGAGATCCTGGAGCTTGTCCCAGGCGACGGCCGCGCCGGCGGGTGGCATCCCCAGCGCCACGAGGCCGGGAGTGGGAGGGGGCGGGCGGAAACGCGCTGGATCGCGGAGCACGGTGCCCGCGCGGATCACGAGGCAGGGACCGGGGCCGAGCGCCGTCGGGTCGACCAGCGCGGCGCCGATCCCGGCGGCCTGCAGCGATCGCAGGGTGCGCCGCGCCAGCCAGGGCCGCCGCGCGTCGGAGCCGATGATCAGGACTTGGGGAGCGTTCACGCGCTGCCGGGGAGTGTGACGCGCTGCGACAGGGCCGGCTGCCGTCGGGAACCGGATCGTGTCGGGAGGTGGAGGTCAGTAGGCGCTCGGGCGGCGCGGTGGCGGGGCGTGCCGTGCGGGCCGGTCGTCGCGCATGGTGGAGCGGCGCACGATGTCGTCGGTGCCCGGATCGCCACGGCCCGGATCGCCACGGCCCGGATCGAGCGGCGCGGTGTCGGTGGCGAGCGGGTCGTCGGCCGCCGAATTCACCCGCACGAAGGCCGGCCGGCTCCCGGTGAAGATGAACTGCCCCATCCGGCGCGGCCGGCGCGTTTCGGCGAGCACCGGCCGGTAGGCGACCCGATCCGTGACCGACCGGCCATCGACGACGTACGACACGGCGAGCGGCGTGCCCACCCCCCACGGACCACGGAACCAGAAACCGTCGGCGACGACATCGATCATCGCGTCGCCTGCCGCCATGCTCCGCGGTGAGCCCGTGCGCGCGGCGCTGCCGGTCGGCGCGCGGCCGGTGCCCGCCCTGAACAGGCGGCGCAGCGCCGTGGCCATGATGACCAGCGGCACCGCGAACCAGGCGAGCGTGAACCAGCCCAGGCCGGTCGGCGTCGGGCGTGGGGGTGGTGCATTCCAGGGCGACATGTCGATCGGCGGCGCCGCTGCCTCCGTGCCGGGACCGCCCGGGGTGGCCATGTCGGGCGCGTTGGCGTCGGCCGGTCCGGGGACGGCATTCACGGCCGCGGGCACGGGCCGTGGCACAGCGCCCGGGGCGGCGTCGGCGCCGGCATCGGCCGGAGCCTCGACGGTGGCCGAGCAGACGACGCGGAACCCGACGTCGGCGTTGCGCGAGCGGGGCTCGAGGCGGAACCGGGCCGCACTCCGCGTGTTCTTCGGATCGCGGTTCCACGAGCCACCGCGCACCACGCGGCGCGGTTTGTCGCCCCCCTCCGCACGCTCGCGCAGCGGGTCGGTGACGTCCGCCTCGGGATAGGGACCGTACCAGTCGCGGCACCACTCGGCGACGTTGCCACCGACGTGGAGGCCCCAGGCATTGGGCCGGGTCGAGGTGACCGGGTGGGTGCCGGCGCCAGCGTTCTGCTTGTGCCAGGCGACGGGCGGGTCGGTGGCCGCGGGGCCAGTGGAGGCGCCGTCGTGCCACGCGCTGTTCGTGCCCGCGCGGCAGGCGTATTCCCACTGGGCCTCGGTCGGGAGCGACGTGGCAAGTCGGGTGCGCCGGGTGATCCACGCACAGAACGCTTCGGCGTCGGCCGCGGTCACGAGGCACACCGGATGGGTGCTGGCCTGGGCGAAGCCGGGATCGCGCCAGGTGAAGTTCGGCTGCTGCACGAGCGTCGTGCCGTTCCAGCCCCAGCCGCCGCTGGTGCCCGTCTCCGCTTCGGTGCGGTAGCCGGTCTCGGCGACGAACCGTTCCCACTGGGCACGCGTCACCGCGGTCCGGCCGATGTGAACATCCTCGGCGATCGTCACCCGATGCTGCCGTTCGTCATCCCCCCGGCCCGGCTCATCAGCGGGCGAGCCCTGGGTGAACGAGCCGGTGGGGATGCGCACCAGATCGAGGGTCACGCCCCCGCCGAGGTCGAGCACGAGACCCGGCAAGGGGGTGCGCACCGCCTGCCGTGCGTGGCCCGGTGTGGCGAGCATCCCGGTCGCCACGACCGCCAGCAGGACGGCGGCCCATGCCCCGTGTGTGCATCGCGGTGCCCGGGCGGGCCATCGAAGGGGTCCGATCCCCATGCCTCTCTCCCTGGTGAGCATGCCAGTAACGCGACGGTGAAGTGACGGCGATGTCACCCCGGTTCGCCAGGCAGCGCAGGGGTGCGCCTGCCGCGGCACCCCACCCGCGCCGATGATACCAAGCGACCGTTTTCCGGTGGTGTCGACGCCGGTGAGGCGATCAGCGCCGGTCGGGATCCCTTCCCGACCCGGCCGCCACGGTGGTGGCGGGCCCGATGGCCCACCCTGGCTGGTCGGGCCGTCGCCTCCCTCCGACCAAGACTCGGGTGGAGGCTCGCGTTCCGGACGGGGCGTTCCCGGCGGGTGTCTCACCTCCTCCTCGCATGGGGTACAACGGCACCTGGGAAGAGGGGAGCAGCAGGTACACCCGCGTGAGGAAGCCCATTGAACGGGGGCGGTTCCGGGTGTCGTGGTCGGCCGCGTGACAAACGGCCGCGGCCGTCGCCCGGAGGGCTGAAGGACGCGTTGCAACAGGCCCGCCGGGCCGGGGAGCTCCCGATGGAAGTGCTGGCGTTTCTCGTGGGTCTGGTCCTGTTCGGGCTCGTGGTCGTGCTGCCGTTCGTGAACGCTGCCACCCTTCGCGAGGTCGCCTCGCAGCAGGAGCACGCGAGGAAGCATCTGGAGCGGCTCCTGCGCCTCGTGCAGGACCTCGACAACCGGCAGCAGTCGGTGCTCGACACGCTCCGGGGGCAGGCCGACCATGACGTGAAGGCAACGCATCCGTCGCGGCTTCCCCCTGAGACCAGGCCGTCCCGACCCGTGGAGCGTGAACCGGCACCCTTGACTCTGCCTCCCGTGCCAGAGGCTTTCGACCCCCGCCGCAGGCGCGCCGGCCCCGGTGGCGCCGATCACCCCGTCGCCAACAGCCGTGCCGTCGCTGGCAGCGATGGATGCGGCGGCCGGCGTCGCGCCGGCACCGGCGGCGGCGGAGCCGCGGGCGTGGATCGAGCCCTGGCCGCAACGTGCCGCACCCCGTGTGCCCAGCCGGTTCGAGCAGGCGGCCAAGGACACCCTCGAGAAGATCTGGAACTGGATCATCGTCGGCGAGGAGCACGTGCCGGCGGGCGTGTCGCCCGAATACGCCGTCGCCAGCCAGTGGCTCCTCCGCGTCGGCATCGTCACGCTCGTGGCCGGCATCGGCTTCTTCCTCAAGCACTCGATCGACAACGGCTGGCTCGGGCCCCAGGCCCGCGTGCTCCTCACGGTCATCGCCGGGCTGGGGATGATCGTCGGCGGCACCCGGCTCCTCGGGCGGCGCTACGCCCTCATCGGTCAGGGGCTCATCGGCGGCGGGCTGGCGGCGCTCTCTTTCGCGGTCTTCGCCGCCCACCAGTTGTTCGGCCTGATCGGTGCCCCGCCCGCCTTCGCCCTCCTCGCCGCGGTCACGCTCCTCGCGGGCGGGATCGCCGTCCGCTTCGACTCGATGCTCGTCGCCGTGCTCGGCATCGTCGGCGGCTACGCCACCCCCTTCATGCTGGAGACGTCGGGGGTGGTGCTACCGGCCCTGCTCGGCTACCTGCTCGTGCTCGGCACGGGGATCCTCGGGATGTGCTTCTGGCGGAACTGGCCGCTGGTCAACGTCCTGTCGTTCGTCGGCACCTGGGGCGTGGTGCTCCCCGCCCTGCGGATGCACTATGACGACGGGCAATTCGCCGTCGTGTTCCCCTTCCTCGTCGGGTTCTTCATCCTCTTCTCCACCGCCACGTTCCTCTTCCAGTTCGTCCGCCGGCAGCACACCAACCTCCTCGAGGTCATCGGCCTGTGGGTCAACGCCGGCGTGTTCTTCACGGTCGGAGCGCGGATGGTGGACGCCGCCTTCGGGCGGCAGTGGGTGGCGGCGCTCGCGCTGGGGTTGGCGTTTTTCTACGCCGTCCACGTGGCGACGCTCCTGCAGCGCCGGCTGGTCGACCGCAACCTCCTGGTCAGCTTCCTCGGCCTGGCGTCGTTCTTCGTCACGCTGTCGATGCCGCTGGTGCTCTCGGCAGAGTGGGTCACCGCGAGCTGGGCGGTGCAGGCGGTGGTCATGCTGTGGATGGCCGACCGGATCGGCAGCCGCTTCCTCCGCGTCGCGGCCACCGTGGTGCTGGCGCTGGTGATGGGCCGGTTCTTCCTCATCGACCTGGCCGGCACGTTCGGCCGGGTGACCGCGGATGCCGACAGCCTGCCGTTGGCCTGGTTCCTCCTGGACCTCGCCCGGCGCGTCGCCTCGTTCGGCATCCCCATCGCCGCCGTCGGCGTCGCGGCCCACCTCCTCCGGCGCGCGGCGGCCGAGGAGGCACGCGGCGGCACCGGCGACCGGCTCGTCACCGACGCCAACGATATCTCGCCGATGCCAGGCTTCGCGGGCCTCGTCGAGACGATGGTCGCCTGCGGCCTGGTGATGCTCGGTCTCTATCTCCACCTCGAGGTGAACCGCACGGTCGGTGTGCTCTACGACCCGCTCCGTCTCCCGCTGCTGACGGTGCTGTGGCTCGGCGGCTGCGGCGTGATCCTCGCGCAGTCGCGTTCTTGGCCGGGCGAGGTGGTGGCACCGCTGTTCATGCTGGGGACGGCGGCGGTGGTCCTCAAGATCCTGTTCGGGGATCTGCCGTCGTGGGGCGTCGGTGACCACGGCCTGTTCCTCTACGGCGGGCCCTATTCGTGGCGCGACGCGGCGATGCGCCTCATCGACTTCGGGGCCGTGACCGGCTTCTTCGCCGCCGCCGCCGCCCTGCTCGCCGCCCGTGAGCCCTGGGGGACGACGCGGCGGATGTGCCTCGTCGCCAGCATCGCCATGGCCTGGCTGTGGAGCACGCTGGAGGTGAATGCCTTCCTCCACGACCGGGCGCCGGGGCTCCAGGCCGGTGGCGTGTCGATCGTCTGGGCCCTGTTCGCGCTCGGCCTGCTCCTCGCCGGGATCGCGCGGCGGGTGACGGCGGCGCGGTACGCGGGGCTCGCGCTATTTGCCGTGGTGGCGGTCAAGGTGTTCACTTCCGACCTCGACCGGCTCGACAGCCTGTGGCGGATCGTGGCCTTCATCATCCTCGGCGTGCTCCTCCTCGCCGGCTCGTTCCTCTACCTGCGGTTCCGCGAGTCGTTCGTCACCGAGTCGAAGCCCGCTCTTCCCGAGGTGCCCCGATGAGTCGTCTCCCGTTCGGCTGGGCGGTGTGGGGTGCGGTGGCCGGGGTGGTCGCCGGGCTGCCGCCGGTGGCCGGCGCTGCGGGGTTCGTCGATGCGTTGCGCTACCGGGCCGAACTGGTGGTGCCGCCGCGCACGGCCGACGAGCTGGTGGCGGTGCGCGTGGACGGCACCGGTGCGGCGGCGGGCCTCGAAGGCTATGCCGACCTGCGGGTCGTCGACGGCCACGACCGCGAGGTGTCGGCGGTCGTGCGCCCGCGCGCGGTGGTCAGCGAGCGCCCGGTGCGCCGGTCGTTCCGCGTCGCCAAGCCCACCCTCGAGCCGACGGCCACCGGGGGCCTGGTGATCGGCTTCACGATCGATCCGGTGGTCCACAAGGGCACCGTCCACGGCTTCCGCATCCTCACGCCGCTGGTCAACTTCCAGCAACGCGTCGGCATCGAGCGGCGGGAGGACGACGGCTCGTGGACCACGCTCGTGGCGGACGCCTCGCTCGCCGACTACTCGCAGTGGATGGACGTGCGCACCACCGACATTCCCCTCCCGGCCGACAGCCGCGACCGCGCGGGAGGCACCTACCGGATCATGGTCGAAACCGCGACGGCGGAGCAGCAAGCGCAGGTGCAGGAGCTGGTGCGGTCGCTCGTGGGGGGGCGGGAGACGGGGATCGAGGAACGGACCCTCGTCCTCCGCCAGCCATTCCGCATCGACGGCATCGAGGCCTGGCACGACGAACCGGTCACCGAGCTGCGGCCCGCCGATCCGGTGGAGCGCCAAGTGACCGACTGGAGCGTGGCCGAGGATCCGCGGGAGAAGGTGACCCGGATCCGCGTCGCGACCACGGGGGGCCCGGTGACCGGATTCACCCTGGCGATCGCCGACCGCAACGTCAGCCGCGACGTGACCGTGATGCTCGACCAGCCACGGGCGCCCGGCGAGGCGACACCGGACCGGCCCACGCGGCGGTCGTTCGCGGTGGGGCATGGGCGGCTGGTGCGGCTCGACCTCCGCGGCCTCGCCCGCGAGCAGCTCGAGGTGCCGATCGGCGCCACCTGGAAGGGGCCCTTCGAAATCGTCATCGCCAACGGCGACAGCCCGCCACTGCGGGTGACCGGCGTCACCGCCCGGGGGCCGGCCTCCGAAGTGGTGTTCCTCGCCGCGCCCGGGGAGGACTACCGGCTCGCCTACGGCGTCTCGCCGGGCGCCGATCGGCCCGCGCGGCCGCGCTACGACACCGCCGCCATCGCCACGGCGCTGGCGGCGGGGCGGATCCCGGTGGAGGTCGCCGTGGGGGCCTGGACCGAGGTGCCGTTCGCCGCGCCGGCGCTGTCGCCATGGCGGCAGCTCGAGAATCCCTGGCTGCTGGGGAGTGTGATCACGCTATTGGCGATGGCCCTGGCCGTGGCCCTGCTGCAGGCGGCGCGCCGCATCGACCAATTGCCAGCCAACAGCGCGGCGCCCGGCGCACCGCGGCCGGAGGTCACGCCCCGGGACCCTTCGTGACAAGCGACCGTGGTGATGATCAGCCGTGGCGCGACGCCGTGGGCGGATCGCGGACCGGGAGCGTATCGTGGCAGGCACACGGCCTGGCGACTTCCGCCGGGCCGGGCCCCGCTGCCGGAGGAGTACCGATGAATCCGCGACGACGTTGTTCACTTCTGGCCCGAGCGCTACGGGCCAGGGTGATTCCGCGGCTGGGCGCCGGGCTTCCGGGGATATCTGCCCGACGGTGGAGCGCCCCAATGCTTGTGCTCATGACGGCGCTCATGGCCCCGGCGCTCGTGGCCCCCGTGCTTCAGGCCGCGGAGCCGAAGGGACGCGCGTGCCGGGTGTACGTGCTCGCCGGTCAGTCGAACATGGAGGGGCAGGCGGTCGTCGATCTCGACGGCAACGACTACAACGGTGGCCGCGGCACGCTGGCCGCACTCCGCCGCGACCCGGCCAAGGCCCCGCTGGTCGCGCATCTGGTCGGCCCCGACGGCGGATGGCGGACGCGCGACGACGTGTTCGTCCGCTACCAGCGGCAGGACATGCCGCTCCTCGTGGGGCCGCTGGGGATCGGCTATGCGGTGTACGGCGGCACGCATCACTTCGGGCCCGAATTACAGTTCGGCCATGTCGTCGGCGACGACGCCGCGGCACACGGCACCGGTCCGGTACTGCTCGTGAAGACCGCCTGGGGGGGCAAGAGTCTGTTCCGCGACTTCCGCCCACCTTCGGCAGGGCCCGCGGTCGATGCCCAGGGTCAACCGGTGCCGGCCCCGGGCCCCTTCTACACGCTCATGATCGCCCAGGTCCGCGAGGCGTTGGCCGCGGTGCCGGAGATCGTGCCGGGGGCCGAGCGCGGGGAGCTCGCCGGCTTCGTGTGGTGGCACGGCTGGAACGACGGCGTCGACCCGCGCCGGAGCGTGCCGGCGTACGAGAAGAACCTCGCCTGCCTGATTCGCGACGTGCGCCGCGATCTCGCCGCGCCGGGGCTGCCGGTGGTGATCGGCGAGTTGACCGGCCCGTGGGTCGACGCGCCGCCGGAGTGGACGCGCCTCCGCGCCGCGCAGGCGGCGGTGGCGGCGCGGGAGGAGTTTTCCCGGAGCGTGCGCTTCGTGTCCACGCGGGCCTTCGTGCGGCGGCCGGAGGACTCCCCGAATCCGGGCCATGGCCATCACGAGTTCGGCAACGCCGAGACCTACTTCCTCGTCGGCGACGCCCTCGGCCGGGCGATGGTGGCGCTGCGGGCGTCACAGCCGGCCGTGCCGGCCCGCGACTGAGCCGGATCAGGAACGCGCTCGTCAGGGCTTCGCGCGGACCAGTTCGATGACGATCGGTTGCGGCAGTTGGATCGCCAGGCGCATCGTGTCGGGCCCCGTCCGTTCGTGGCGGACGCCGAGATCGTAGCGCTCGCCTTTCTCGGAGGTGATCGACAGGCGCAGCGTGGCGGCGCCGTCGTCGCCCACGGTCCAGGCACCGGCGAAGGTCCCCCCGCGCGAGTCGCCGCCGACATGGAACACCGTCCCGTCGGCGGCGCTGACGGCCATGATCGCCGTCGAGGGGTTGTCGCCACCGGTGTTGCTCACCTCGATGACGCGTTCGGGCACCTTCCAGGCGTAGGTCGTCCGCACGATGGCGCCGCCGGTCTGCCTGTCGACCCAGGTGCCGATGACCGAGTCCCAACCGCTTTCGCGAAGGATCGCGGCGAGGCTGTTTGCTCCGGCGGCTGGTGGCTTGTCCGCCGGCGCAACGGACTGTTCCGCGCTGACGAAGAACAGGAAATCGTTGCTCGCGAGGCCACCGGGATTCTGCACCTGGAGGAGGTGCATGCCGTCGGCCGGCGGCGCGGCCAGGTCGACGACGACGGTGTCGCCATCGGCACGCACGGTGCCTGGCGCCCGGCGGCCGTCGACGAGTGGAAACGCCCCCGGGGCGAGGTGCCGGCCGCTCATCGTGAGGAGTGTCTCCCCGCGATGCAGCCGGGGAAACTGCTGCGCGCCCCGCTGCGAGTGGATCTCCCCCTGGGTCCAGATCGCGGGTTGGGGCTGGCCCGACTCCGGGCCGCCGCGGGCGGTGAAGGTCACGCTCCACAGGCCGGCGGCCGCCCCGGCGAGGAGCTCGTCGCGCGACAGGCGCGCGCCCACCGGTTCGGCGACGTACGAAGCGGCGCCTTCCACGGTGACGATCTCCAGGGTCACGTCATCGTGTCGGCCATCCCGCAGCCACGTCCCCGCGCCGCGGACGACGGCGCTGCCGGCCACGGCCGCCGCCTCGAGCGCCGCGAGCAGGTCGTGCGTCGTGGCGGCGCCGGCGGTGCCGCGGTCGAGCGTCACCTGGCGGCCGAACGCCCCGGAAAAGCCGGTGCTCATCTCGAGGACCATGTCCCAAACCGGATCGAAGCGTTCCCGTCCACCCCAGGAGAAGCCCCACACGGCCCGCTCCGGGGTGCCCTGTTCGGCAGCCGCGCGGAAGAAGTCGAAATCGACGATGTTGAGCCGGCCCTGGGGAAGGATCAGCCAGCGGTCATGGGCCCCGCGCCACGTGGGCGCGTCCATGCCGGTGCCGGGGGTGTTGGTGCTCACCAGGTGCGGAAGGCGGTGGCAATTGCCGCACACGTTGGGCTGGGGCTTCGACGGGTCGAGGTCGCCATCGACGTGGAACAGGCGGAACCCGTCGCGGGCCCGGTCGCCGACGACGTTGGTCGGGGCCCGGCGCGGGGCCGGCGGATAGGGGATGTCGAGGAGGAACTCCGCCAGCGCCGCGCGGTCGGCCGCCGCGAGGAGGCCCCCCTGCCCGGCGTCGTTGACCGTCGGGTCACCGACCGTGCGCATCGTGCCCGCGAGGCCCCCGTCGACGAGGTGGCGCACGGCGCTGACGGGATCGGCCGGGTCGGCATTGGCCGGCACGGATGCATGCACGCTTTGGCTGTTGATGCCGCCGTACGGATCGCCGGGGATGCCGTCCCAGTGGAATGGCGCGGTGTCGCGGAGCCCGCGGCAGGGCATCGTGGACCGGGGCATGATCTGGTCGCCACCGGTCACGACCGGGGTGGCGAGGACCCACAGGAGCTGATCGGTGTGGCCGTCGGGGTGGCAGCTCGCACAGGAAAACGTCCGCGTGGTCGAGGCGGCCGCGGTGTGGAAGGCGACCCGGCCGCGGCGGATGTGGGCCGGCGTCGGATCGGCCAATCCGATCGTGGCGATCACGCGCGGCGCCGCGCGGTCGGCAAGGTCGACGAGGGCCACCTCGGCGGCGAAGGCCGCCAGCACCCAGGCCCGGGCGGGGGCGCCTGTGGGATCGCACTCCAGCGCGATCCCCGACGGCCACGCGCCCACGGGCACCCGACCGAGCACGCGACCGCTCCCGGTATCGACCGTGAACACCGTGTCGGATCCGGCGGCGCTGGCCACGACCGTGCCGCCGTCGTCGCTGACGGCGATCGCCAGCGGCGTCGCCAGGGCCTCTCCCGCCGCCGGTTGCAGTGGACGTCCCATTCACATCCAGCCGTCCGACCTCACCGAAGAGCAGGGCGATTCCGTCGCCACCGACACTCTTGCCGGGATTGCCCATGAACATGTCGAACGCTTCTTCGTGCCGGCACGGCCGTTGGCATCGTTGCGGGCGTCGGTCTGGGCGAGGTACACCCGGCCGTCGGGCCCGACCGCCATCCCGTACAGGAGCGTGCCGAGGCCGTCGATCGTCTCGACGAGCTGGTCGGTGGCGGTGTCGAAGACGAACAGGTCGCGGTCGGGCACGTCGGGGTGCTTGACGATGTCGACGACGTGGCCGATCGACAGCACGTTGTTGTGGCGGACCGAGTGCTCCCAGGCGTCGAAGGTCACCAGATCGCCGTCGGGTTTGCCGCGGCCGCCGGAGAGCTGGGTGCGGTTGTGCGACTCGAACGGGGCGACGTGGAGGCGGCCGCCGCGCACGGCGATGGCGCGCGGGTCCTGTGCCCGGATCGGCAGCGACTTGACCACCGTCCGTGTCGCGACGTCGACCACGGCGATACGGTTCTCGGCGGAGAGGGCGACGTAGGCCTTGGAGTCGTCGGCGAAGGCGATGCCCGCCGGTTCGTCGAAGCGGGTGGCGAGCGTCGCCGGGTCGAGATCCTGGATCGTGGCCACGACATGGAACCGTGTCGGGCTCGTGGGGTCGGTGTCGACCACGCTCACCGAATCCGACACGTGGTTGGCGACCCACACCTCGCGGCCGTCGGGGCGGGGCACGACCGCGACCGGCTGGATCCCCACCGGGATGCGGCGCACCACCTGCCGCGTGGCGGTGTCGATCACGTCGAGCGTGTCGGCCGGCGTGTTGGCGACGAGCAGATGGTCGCCGACCCGGGCGAGCGGCCCGACGTGCGGCGAGAGGAAGTTCGGGTGTCCGACGCCGGGAAGCGGGTCGGGGACGTCGGCCCGGGCGGGGCCGACGATCGCGGCGAACGCAAGAGCGAGCCCGGTCACGGCGGCCCGGTGGCCGGGGAATCGCCCAGGGTTTCCGGCCATTGGCTCGTCTCCTTCTGGTTCACGGCCGCACGGTGGGTTCCCCACCGCGTCTGGCCCCGCGCGTCCGCCCACCTCTCACTCCACCGCCACCAGCTCCCCCGCGTTGAGGATCCCGCGGCACAGCGCCGTCAGGCCGTGTGCGGCGCGGAGGTCGCGCGCCGCGGCGGCCTCCGTGGCGCTCGGCATCCGCCCGAAGGCGAGGGCGAAGGCCCGCGTGATCTGCCGCTCGCCGTCGGCCCCCACCTCCCGCTCCAGCCGCGCCGCGAAGCGCTCCGCCTGGTCGACGAGGAACGGGCCGTTCATCATCGCCAGGGCCTGCAGCGGCGTCGTGCTCACCGTGCGCCGCGGCTGCACCTGCCCCGCGTCGGGGCAGTCGAAGACCCCGCAAAAGCCGTCGAGCTCCGACCGCGGCTTCGTCTGGTAGATCATCCGGCGGAACTCGGCCGCCGTGAACGACTGCTTCGGCACGTAGACCTTCACGTAGCTGGTGTTCGGCTCGAAGAGGTCGAAGCCCGGTCCACCCCCCTCCTCCACCAGGCTGCCGGTCACCGCCAGGATGGTGTCGCGGATCGCCTCCGCTTCCAGCCGACGCGGGGGGAAACGCCACAGGAGCCGCGACTGGGCATCGCGGGCGAGGCCGTCGGCCCGCGGCGCCGACGACTGCCGGTAGGTGCGGCTGGTGAGGATCAGGCGGTGGATCGCCTTGAGATGCCAGCCCCGGTCAACCAGTTCCGTCGCCAGCCAGTCGAGGAGCGCCGGATGGCTCGGCCGGCCGCCGTTGACGCCGAAATCGCTCGGCGTGTCGATGATGCCCGTGCCGAAATGCCAGTGCCAGAGCCGATTGACCACGACCCGCGCCGTGAGCGGATTGCCAGGCGCCGTGATCCACGCGGCCAGCGCCAGCCGCCGCGCTTGTTCCGGAGCGTCCTCCGGCAGGGTCGTCACCGGACCGAGCGCCACAGGGCTTCCCGGCGGTACCACCTCGCGCGGCTGCAGGGGATCACCGCGGAAGAAGCGGTGCATCGCGGCCGGCTGCTCGAAGACCCCGGCATAGACGCGTTCCGGGGCGTGCGTCGCCACCAGCGCTTCCTTGAGCGGATCGATCCGCGCGGCAAGCGCTGCAAGGGCCGCGGCACTGGCCGCCGGATCGGGGCCGGAGAGATCGGCCGGCACCGTCGCCGGGCCGTCGGTCGACTCGACGATGTCGCCGAAGGCGAGCCGGTCGAGATCGGTCGCCACGCAGGTCCACCGGGCGCCGTCGGCCGAGACGTCGATCCGGTAGCGCGTGGCCACGCGGTCGGCGAACTTCGGCTCGGCACTGCCGTCGCGGCTCCAGCGGACGCGGTCGATGGCCACCGGACGGCCGAGGTCGAGCTCCACCCAGCCGCTGCCGGGGGTGCCCGAGATCCACGAGCGCTCGTTGCCGAGGATCCCGTCGTTGACGTGGGCCAGGCGGTGGAAGGGATTGCCCTGGAAGTCGCTCGACGACCGCACCGCCGCCGCCAGGGCCACGTTGCGGCCGTCGGTGGCGCGGACCTCGAATTCGTCGATGCACGGCTCCCCCGCGTTGGTCGCCAGCACGGTGAAGCGCACGAGCCGGGCCACGACCGGGGCGAAAGCATCGGTGTTGCGCGAGCGCGTGACCGCCGGACGGAGCCGGTCGATGCCGTGGCCGGCAAGCTCCTCGGCGACGGCCCGGCGCTTGGCGGCGGCGTCGCCGTCGGGGGGCAGGGGCAGCGGCCGTTCGCCGTGGCGGACGCCGGCCAGCGCCGCCGCCACGCGGTGGTAGTCGGTCTGGGAGAGGGGATCGAACTTGTGGTCATGGCAGCGGGCACAGCCGAGCGTGACGCCGACAAACGCGCTGCCGACGGTGCTCACCATGTCGTGGATCTCGTCGGCGCGCTGCGTGGCGGTGAGGACCGGATCGGGCGACTTCACCCGGTCGGTCGGCCCCCCCACGAGAAACCCCGTGGCCGCGTCGGCGCCGAGGGCATCGCCGACGAGCTGGCAGTCGAGGAAGCGGTCGAAGGGGAGATCGGCGTTGAAGGCGTCGATCACCCAGTCGCGGTAGCGCCAGGCGTTGGGACGGGCGGTGTTGGTCTCGAACCCGTCACTCTCCGCGAAACGGACGACGTCGAGCCAGTGCCGCGCCTGCCGCTCGCCATGACGCGGCGAGGCGAGGAGGTGATCGACCACGTCGGCGTGGGCCGTCGCCACGCCCCGGGCCGCGCAGTCCGCCACGAAGGCTTCCACGTCGGCGGGCGCCGGCGGCAGCCCGACCACGTCGAACCAGGTGCGGCGCAGCAGCGTGCGCGGCTCCGCCTCGGGATTGAACGCCAGTCCCGCGGCGGCCAGCTCGGCGCCAATGAAGGCATCGATGAAGGCAGCGATGAAGGTGTCGGGCGATGCCCCCTGAATCGCTGGCTCCGCTGGCGGCGACAGCGTCGGCACCGGCGGACGCACTGGCGCCCGGAAGGCCCAGTGGTCGGCACCGCGCCGCGGGGCGGCCGCGGCGGTGAAGAGCGCGGCCGGGAGCACTGCGACGTCGTCGGGCCACACCGCCCCCGCCGCGATCCACTCGCGGAGGAGCGCGATTTCATCGGCCCCGAGCGCCGCCCCGTCGGCCGGCATCCGCGCTTCGGGGTCGGTACTCGTGATCCGGGCGAGGAGCGATCCGACCGCCGGGTCGCCGGGCACGATTGCCGCGGTGCCCGAGTCGCCCCCGGCAATGGCACGGTCGCGACCGTCGATGCGAAACCCGCTCTCCGCCACCGTGGCCCCGTGGCAGGCACCGCACCGGGCCGCCAGCAGCGGTGCGACCTCGGTGCGGAACCGCTCCGGCCAGTCGGCCGCCGGCGCGGGGCTGGCCCGGAGGCCAACCAGCCAGCCGGCGACGGTGGCCACCACGAAGGCGAGGGCGACTCGTCGCGACGCGGGCATGGTGACCATCTCCGGACGTGGCCCGAAGCCGACCGTCAGCCGGGCCGGTGCAAACCTTCAGCCGAGCAAATGCCCGTGTCTCAGCCGAGCAAGTGCTCGAGCACGAGCCGTTCGAGAGCCTCGTAGTCGCGTGCGGCGATGCACTGCGCCGCCACGCTTTCGGGGAACGAACGCACCTTCTCCACCAGCTTGAGGAACACCGCCTTGCTCGTGGCGAGATGGGCGGCGGCCTTCTCCGCCGGCTGCGTGCGCTGCGCCTTGACGTCGAAGCCGACGTAGCCGGTCGAGGCGTAGCCCGCCTTCTCCAGGACGCGGACCTGGTCGAAGGCCCCGCGCAGGTTGGCGGCACCGAAGACCTTGTCCTGGTCGTACTTGAGGCCGTTCTGGTCGTTGAGGTGGACGCCCCACAGCTTGCCGGCGGCCAGCGCGAAGCCCATCTCGTCGGAGGGATCGAGCCCCGCGAGGATCGCGTGGGCACTCTCGATGAGCACCCCCACGCGCGCCGGGTCGGCACAGCGGGTGCCGAGGGCCAGGGCGTGGCCGATGGTGGGGAGGAACGCCGTGTCGACCGGCTCGTTGGGCTTGGGCTCGATGGCGATCCGCACCGTGGGGCTGGCGCCGAGCATGGCGTCGATGGCGGCGATCAACTGCCGCGAGGCGGTCACCGGATCCTTGCTCTCGCGCACGCCCGTGCCCTCGCGCGCCGGCCACATCACCATCAGCTCGGTGCCCAGGGCCATGGCCACGTCCACGGCCCGCTTCGAGCGCTCGACGGCCCACGTCCGCGCCGCCGGGTCGTTGGCGGTGTAGCCGCCGTCCACCCCCAGCGGATGCTCCCACAGCCGCGCGGCGACGAACTCCGCCACGAGCCCGTGGTCGGCGAGCATCTTCCGCATCGACTCCGCCGCCTTGGTGATCTGGGCGGGGTTCATCGTCTCCAGGTCGGGAACGGCGTCGTCATCGTGGAACTGGATGGCGTGGAAGCCGAGGTCCACCGCCGTCCGCAGCACGTCGGCGAAGGGCACCGCGGGGCGCACCGGCGGACCGAAGGGGTCGGCACCGCGGCCGAGGTTCCAGGGGCCGACGGAGAAGCGGTACTCGGCAGGGGCCATCGCGATTCCTCCAGACGGGATCGGCCGCGGGCAGGCGCCTCGGCGGGTGGACAGCAGCGTAGTCTACCGCCACGATGCAGTCCCACGGGCGGCGGTTTTCCGGCCCGTGGACCCACCTTTCCGGCAGGCCTCCGATGCACACCCCCGCGGTCCAGAAGTCGCTCGACCTGAAGCTCGCCCGGATCGTGGCCGACCCCTCCTGCCGCGACTTCATCCTCGCCGACGCCAAGGATGCCGACATGGCCTTCGGGCTGGCCAGCCCTGGCGTACGGCCTGGCGGCACGGTGGAGCACGGCCCCTTCTTCTCGATCGCCGACTACCGCGACAACATCCGGCGGCTGGTGAAGCAGGGGCTCCTCGACATCATGCTCATGAGCGCGAGCACGAGCGAGATCCTCGCCATCGACGAGGGGCTGTTCGTCGACAGCCACATGACGCCCGCGGTACGGATGAACGACACCACCGACATCTGGCTCGCGGCCGGTAGCGGCGGCTACCCGCGGCAGCCCGCCCTCCCCTTCGCCACCGTCACCATCCCCCAGGCCCAGTGCGGCCGGGTCGACTGCCGCCACGCCGATCTCGGCCGCGGGGCCAACCTCGGGCTCTTCTCCCTGACCCTCAACGACGACGCCACCCTCGACCGGGCGATGCTCGGCGCCTACCGCGACTTCCGCATCGAGGCCGAGCGGCACTCCTTCCGCCACTTCCTCGAGGTCTTCTACCCCAACGCCCTCGACCGCGTGCCGGGCAAGGCCCCGGGCGACAAGCCGCGCGACGTGGCCCGGTTCCTCGCCGACCACGTGGCCCGGGCGCTCGCCGGCGTGCCGCGCGCGGGGCGACCGATCTTCCTCAAGATCCCCTACCTCGGTCCCGAGGTCACGGAGCAGCTCGCCGCCCACGATCGCTCGGTGGTGGTGGGGATCCTCGGCGGCGGGGCGGGCACCACGCACGATGCTTTCGCGCTGGTCGAGCAGGCGAAGCGGCACGGCGCCCGCGTCGCCCTCTTCGGCCGGAAGATCAACGCCGCCGAGGACCAGCTCTTGTTCGTCGAGCACCTGCGCCACGTGGCCGACGGTGATCTGGCCGCCGCCGAGGCGGTGCGTGCCTACCACGGCGCCCTCCAGGCCCGGTCGATCGAGCCGCGCCGCGCACTCGACGCCGACATGGTCCTCGCCCCCACCGCCCAGGCCTACGGCGGCTGACCGCCACAGTTCACCCTCCCGGAGAACCCCCTCATGAAACCCGCGGAGCGCCTCGCCGCCCTCGCCGTCACCCTTCCCCCCGCGCCGCAGGCGATCGGCGCCTACGTGCCGAGTCTCGTCCTCGGCCGGCAGTTGCTCACCTCCGGTCACCTCCCGCTGCAAACCGACGGGTCGCTGATCCGTGGCAAGGTGGGGGCGGAGCTCGACCTCGCCGCGGGCAAGGCGGCGGCCCGGCAGGCGGGATTGGCGATCCTCGCCACGGTGATCGCGGCGGTGGGGAGCGTCGATCGCGTGGCACGCGTCGTGAAGGTGCTGGGGCTGGTCAACTCGACCCCCGACTTCCTGTCGCATCCGGCGGTGGTCAACGGGGCGAGCGAGCTCTTTGCCGCGGTGTGGGGGCCCGACGCGGGCGTCGGCGTGCGCTCGAGCGTCGGTGTGGGGTCGCTCCCGGAAGGGGTGCCGGTGGAGATCGAGGTGGTGTTCGAGTTGGGGTGAGTGGGGGCACGCGAGCGCTTCGTCAGTCAGCCCCAACTCCCGCAAGTGCACCCGGGCTTCGTCAAGCCGCGCGTGAGTGTCGCGGCCTCGTCTATGGCCTCCCACGCCAGCAGCCCGTGGACGCAGTCCATGCGGGCCAGGGCTGCCGGGTCGAACGGCGGCACGGCGATCCGCTCTGCCTGCAACTCGGCCAGGGCCGCCTGGAGCCGGGCGAAGTTCTCCGGCTCCGCCAGCACCAAAAAATCGATGTCCTTGCTAACCTGCGCCGCGCCGTACAAGACGCAGGCCTGCCCGCCCATGAGCAACGTCCGGACGCCACTCTCCTGGAACGTCGAAAGGACTTGTCGGATCGGGGTCGGGGTCAAGGCTGCCTCCCATGGCGATGTACTCGACCAGCATCCGCTCACCGCGGGCGAATCGCTCCAGTGGAGTGAGGCTCAGCCATTCCTTCCACTCGTCGGGCAATTGGTCGTACGTCATGGCCTTGGGCTCGCATCAACGGAGCAGCTCTGCCGCGCCACCGGCCGCAGGCAAGCCGCCTGGCGCTGGCAACCCAACTGCCGCACGCAAAACGACGAGCTCAGTGGCTGCGGGGCGTGTCGCTTGCGGCCATGGCTTCGGCGTCTCGATCGCCCCGATGAAAAGGGAGGACGGCCCGAGCCGCATCACATAGAGGATAAGACGATGAACGGCTGATTCGCAAGCGAGAGCTGGCTGGCAACCCTGTGCGGCCGCTTCGGCTACGCCTCAGCGACCGCACAGGGCTGGTCTATCGGAAGGCCAACCCCTAGCTTGAATCCTGGTGCCATTCGTGGGGGCAGGTCAGATGAGGTGCCGGGAGTGCAACTCCCGTGAAAAGCGAAGCTTTTCGAGTGGCCAAAGGCCATGGATGGACTTTGGCCACGGGCTGTTAGCGCTGCACTGCCCTGCGTGGCTGCCGCGTGTCGTGCTTCAGGTTGTCAAGGATGACGTGGATCAAGTCGTCCGTCTTTTCGGCGGACAACAGGAAGAAGCAGAACAACATCTCGTCTGTCGTGCCGTCGCCCCATGTCACCCGCTGCGGCGGCACACTCGGGTTGGATGGGTTGTCGGCGGAGTTGTCGAAGGCGGCCTCGACGTCGAGACGGGTTCCAGCGGGCAAGGTGAACGGGCGCTCGTAGTAGTACTCATCCTGCCAGTTGTAATTCCAGTCGCGGATGTCGATGAGGGTCTTCGTGGTACGGTCTGGCAAAGTGGCCGTGACCTTCATCGATCTGCCGAGCAAATGCATGTGCGGTACGACGCCGACCATGATGACTTCCCTGGGCAACGTGTAGGACGAAGAACGTCGGTAGTCTTTCTCCCCGGCCGCGATGTCGAGGTCGTAGTTCGCAACCCAGATACTGCCGACGAGTACGGCTGGTTCCTTCACCGACTCGGCGGTCGGCTTTTTGACGAAGTACAGGCCAATCTCTGATTGGTCGGTTTCTTCTTTCCCGGTGGGGTGGTAGTGCATCTGCACCACGAGGTCCGAGCCGTGCTTCAGGTACCGGCCCATGCCGTTGGGGAGGGCTCGTGGCGTGTTGCCGACCGACCAGCCCCCCAGGGCGCCGGAAGGGAGAAACCCGGGGCCACCGAAGTTGGCGTAACCCGGTTCGGGAGTCGCCCTGTCCAAAGCGCGCGCGCTGCCTTTGTCGTCGAGGAACAGCACGCCATGGTGGACGACACGCTTGTTGCCAGGGTGGAACTCGACCGCGGCAACGAGTTTGTCCTCGTCGAGAGGGAGCGGAATGACGAAGTTGTGGAGCAGATCGGGGCCGTCAGCCGGGACCGTGAACGGCTCGGCCATCCGCACGATCAAGTCGGGCTTCCCCAGCCGCCATCCCTCGGCGAATCTCGGGGTGGGCGGGAGATCGGCGTCGTCACCCCGCGACCGGCCGCTCTCAGCCCAACTCTTGATGAGCCACAGTTCACGGTCCGTCAGCCAGCGCTCACCCACGAACTTCTCATGACCTGGTGACGGGATCCACGGTGGCATGGTGCGGCTCTGTGTCACGGTGACGATCTGCCCGGCACGTTTGGCGACTTGGTCGTGGTTGGCCAACGCGAACGGGGCAACCTGTCCCTCGCGGTGGCACGTGAGGCACCGCGTGTGAATGATCGGGGCGATGTCGCGAGCGTAGGTGACATCGGTCGGCCCGTTGCCCTGTTGGGGTGTTTCAATCAAGCACCCCACGGGCGGGGTTTCGGGCACGCCGACTTCTCCGCCGTCGAGAGCCGCCGCGATCGCCCAGCGGAGGAACTTCCTCTCGGCGCGAGGTCTCCTTCTCCCGAGGGCTTCCCATGCGTTGTCAATGGCTCCCTGATAGACGAGCTTGCCGTCCCGATCCAGCACGACTGCCTCGGGGACGTATGCGGGCTCGAGCGCACGAAGCAAGAGCCCCGAGGCGTCGAAGAGGATCGGGAATGTCGTCTTGAAATCGTCGAAATGCTTGGTCGCTTGCATGCGCGTGACTGTCGGGTCGGCGACGATGCCGAAAAAGTCGACGTCATCGTCTGCAAACGCACCGTGAAGTTCGTTGAGTGTGGCGGTGTAGCCGTTCGAAATCGGGCACTCCGTGGACAAGAAGACGAAGGCCCGGACCCGACGGCCGTCATTTTGTCGGAGATGGTGCGTCGTTCCGCCCAGATCGATCAGTGCGAAATCAATGGCCGGAACGACGGGTTCTTTCGGCGGTGGCGTGTCATCGCCTGGCGTGAGCCGACCCATGACCGCGGTCGCCATCGCCGAAAGGGCCACGATCGACAGCCATGGATTCATGCTTCGCATCTCAACAGTCTCCCGGGTCTCCCTGAGTTCGGCAGGCTCGGATACCCTGGACCCCGGGAAGCGGTGGGCCGCAACACGCAACAGCACAATCATGCCCCTCGAGCGCAGGGCCGGCGGCTCCAGTCTCCGAGCGCACCACGAGACCGTCATTCATGTCAAGAGCGGAGGGTTCCGCCTCTGCCATGAAGCTCCCGGAGGGACCTCATGTTCACGACGATGATCGCGGCCGGCCGGGTCGGCCGAGGGGCGCTGGTCGCGCTGAATCCGCGGGTTCTACAACGCCACGGCCTGGTAAACTGCTCCCGCCTCCCATCCCAGCGGCACCAGACCCGTCCCGTTTGTTCACCGCCGCTGGCCCGCTGTCCGGCGGCGGGGGCCGGCCACCCACCACGGAGATGCACCACGCCATGGCCATCAAGACAACCTGCGCGGTGACCCGTGCCCAGTTCCGCGCCGACGCCAAGCCGGTCGAGGTGGTCGTCAACGGGATCCCCATGACCGCCGAAGTGAAGGAGTTTTCCACCGGCTCGCTCGGCTGGTACCTCACCGGCAAGACCAACCTCAAGGTCGGCGAGAAGAGCGTCAGCGTGCAGATCGGCATGAACCTCACGGTCGTGGGGTCGAAGGATCTCCCCGCCGATCCGGCCGACGGCGAAGCGGTTCCCGCCCCAGAGTCGCCGAAGCCAGCCGACGCGGGCGAGTGAAGTATTCGCTCCGGTCCGCGCCCGCCCGTTCGTCGTTCACGGAATCCGCAGCGACGCGCGGATGAACGCCGACGTCTGCGGGTCGCGGAAGTAGGCACAGTGGTGGTTGGTCTCGCTCGTGCCGAAGTCGAGTCGGCCCGCCGGACGGAAGCCCGACGCGGTGCCGAAATCGACCATCGAGTCGGTGTCGACGACCAGATCGTTGGCCCCGTCGAAGACGACGTCGGCCACCAGGTCGGCCGCGGTCGACCGCCTGAAGGCCCGCCAGAAGCGCCAGCCCACGGCGGTCGGCTCGAAGTTGGCCGTCACGGGAAAATACTCCACCGCGGTGGGCCGCGGACCGCCGCGGAGGACGCGCAGTTCGCTGTTGTTGCCGATCCGCGACTGGGCGAAGAGACCGGGGATGCCCGCCATCAGGGCGTCGGGAATCGGCACGCGGCTGGCCGTGCCCACCATCGAGAGGAGGATCCGCAGCAGACCGACCGGGGCGGCCAGGAAGGGCGCCGCCAGGCCGAGCACCTGCCCGGTGGCGGCGACGGCGCTGCCCAGCGACGTCATGGCGTCGATCCCGCCGCGGATCCGCGGGCCGGCGGCGAGGCTCGTGCCGGCCACGGGAGAGCCGACGAGCACCGCCCGCGACAGGCCGCTGCGGCCGCCGGTGAGCGTCTCCAGCCACCAGCGCGTGACGAGCCCGCCCCGGCTGTGGCAGACGATGTCGACGGTGTGCGTGCTCCCCGCGAACAGACGGTTGAGCTCGATGGCGTTGAGGAGCGGCCCCTGGGCGAGCGTGGGATGGTCGAAGCACAGCACGCGATCGTAGTGCGCCTCGGCACGCGCCAGCAGATCGCGGCCATGGTCGGTGGCCTGGAGGTCCTCGACGACGTTGTCGGCGTTGGAGAACGTGCCGTGGATCACCAGGAGCGTGCGGCCGGTGAAGGGGCCGGCCGGGGCGGCGATCAACTTCCCCTTCGCCAGCCGGCGCAGCCCGCGCCGCGGCGTGAAACTGGTGTCGAGTGTCTGGAGTGCGGCATGGACCGCATCGGGGGCCACCTCCTCGAAGGTGCGCGTGGCGATCGTCCGACCGGCGTCGGCGATGCGGGCTCCACGCCGCGGGCTGGCCTTGGCACGCGCGACGGGAGCCTCCGTCTGCCAGGTGAGGACGCCGTCGCGGTCGACGAGGTGCAGCTCGATGGTGCCCGCCCCCGCGGCGGCAGAAGCGCTCTTCCGACCGACCGCGCGCCGGGTGCTGCGCCGGGCGGTAGCGGGGCGCGGGGCTTCCACCAGACCGATGGCGCTTCCCTTGGCGTCGAGGGCCGCGAGCAGACGGGACGCGGGATCGCCCGGCGGGGCGCTGGGGGCGGAACGGGAGCGGCGCGGGGGCATGGAAACGGCTCCGGACGGGGCAAACGACTCCGCCGGCCGGTCGACCGACACGGCCACCACGGCGTACGGACGGGCGGCGCCCGACACTGTACCGTCATCTTTCCGGTCCATCCTTCCGATCGGGGGGCGGCACGCGGTGCCGAGGAAATAGTGACCGGAGCGTGCTGCGCCGTCCGGCGATATGATCTGCGGGATGGCGGCAGACGCCGGGCCGGGGGAACGCTCACGCGAGGTGCCAATGTCCAGGGATATTTCCACGGGATGCGGACGGGGCGAGTGCGGGGGGACGCGGCGGGGGGCCCGCGGCAGGCTGACTGCCGTTGTCGGTCGGTGGAGCCGAAGCGCGATGGCGCTCCTGGCCCTGGCGGGTGCCGCCGGTCGGGCCAGCGCCGAGACGGCGGCGGGGTTCGAGCGCTTTCTCCTCACCGACACGTTCCACGCCGAGGCGGCGGGGATCGGCGACTTCGACGGCGATGGCCAGGGGGACGTGGTCTACGGCCCCTACTGGTATGCCGGCCCCGACTTCAAGGAGCGCTTCGAGATCTACGCGCCCAAGGACTTCGATCCCAACCAGTATTCCAACAACTTCATGACCGCCGTGGCCGACATCGATGCCGACGGCAAGCCCGACGTGCTGGTCAACGAGTGGCCGGGCAAGGAGGTCAACTGGTTCCGGAACCCTGGTGGCCGCACGGGCACCTGGACCAAGCACCTCGTCCATCCGGTCGTCGACAACGAGTCGCCCGACTGGCTCGACGTGACCGGCGACGGCCGGGGTGAGCTCGTGTTCCATACCGGGGGTGTCCTCGGGTTCGCCGGCCCGGCCGACAAGACCGGCACCGACCGCTGGGCGTTTCGCCCCTGCTCGGAGAGGGAGGCCTGGGGGCAGTACCAGCACGGCCTCGGAGTGGGCGACGTCAACGGTGACGGCCGCCCCGACCTGCTCATGGCTGGCGGGTGGTGGGAGCAGCCGGCCCCGGTGCCCGGCGGCCAGACGCCGCCGACGTGGAACAAGCATCCGTTCCCCTTCGGCAGTGGCGGGGCGCAGATGCACTGCTCCGACGTCGATGGCGACGGCGATGCCGACGTGGTGACGAGCCTCGTGGCCCACGGCTACGGGCTGGCGTGGTTCGAGCAGGTGAAGAAGGACGGCGGCATCGATTTCGTGCCCCACATGATCCTGCCCGCCGAGGGGGAGCAGGGGCTCGACGGCGTGCAGTTCTCCCAGCTCCATTCCGTGGCCATGGCCGACATGGACGGCGACGGCCTCGAGGACATCGTCACCGGGAAGCGCTTTTGGGCCCACGGGCCCAAGGGGGATCCCGATCCGGGCGGCACCCCCTACCTCTACTGGTTCAAGCTCGGCCGCAAGGACGGCGTCGTCACCTGGACGCCGTACCGCATCGACGACGCCTCGGGCGTGGGCACGCAAATCGCCGTGGGCGACATCAACGGCGACCATCGCCCCGACATCGCCGTGGGAAACAAAAAGGGCGGCTTCGTGTTCATTCAGAAGCCCGGGCAGAAGTGACCGGCCCTGAGGCTCGAGCTCACGGGGAGTCGCCAAGGCGCCGGGTCAGGCGTCAGCTGCCACGGGAACCATCGAACCTGAGTCGGCCGGATCCACCCCGCCTGACCTGCCGTCGTACGGGGGTTCTCCGACGACGGTTGGCAGGCTGTGGACAAACGGCCTGCCGCACGTCGGGGATGACGTTCCGCGAGCGCAGCGCCCGAAAAACCTGCAGCGTTTCGCGCGGACAACCGCCAGAGATGGACTTTGGCGGCGCGCTGTTGCCAGCGGCCGCGGCGAGCGGTCCGGCCTGATCACTGTTTCCGGGTAGGCCAGCGTGCGATTCCGGCGCGGCGGACGGCGGCGGTCTTCAGTTTTTTCCGGGGAGGCGTTGCGATCTGCCGTGAAGCCGATATACCAGCGGAATTGTGGGTTCAGGGGAGTAGTCGCGCCACCTGTCCGAACTTGTTTCATCCATCATGTAAAGGGACCGCACTGTGGCTGTTTCGCAGTTTCCACCCATCAAGACCGTGCATGGCCTCGTCGACGACCACAAGAGTCTCCCGCGTCAGGGCGCAGTCGGCGACGCCTGGTACGAGGAGCACGCAGGACTCCTCTGGGTGTGGGATCAAGAGCGCCATGCCTGGCGCGAATTGAACCTGTGGCGCGGTAAGGGGTTCGCTTCGAGTGTGGCGAGCCTCATCGGTGTGGGTGGCGGAGCAGGCGTCAGGGGTGAAGCGGGCATCGAGGGAGCAAGGGGGCTCACCGGTCCTGCTGGTGAGCGCGGCCCTGCTGGCGAGCGCGGCCCCGCTGGCCCGGCCGGAGCGGCGGGCAAGGACGGAGCTCCCGGCCGCGACGGAGCGCCCGGGAAGGATGGCAAGAACGGAAGGCTGGCCCTGCTGGCGAGCGCGGCCCCGCTGGCCCGGCCGGAGCGGCGGGCAAGGACGGAGCTCCTGGCCACGACGGAGCGCCCGGGAAAGATGGCAAGAACGGCCTCGACGGGAAGGCTGGCCCTGCTGGCGAGCGCGGCCCCGCTGGCCCGGCCGGAGCGGCGGGCAAGGACGGAGCTCC
>RFRL01000211.1 GCA_009924545.1 Planctomycetia bacterium
CGCCCGGCGCGGGGGGGTCAAGGTCGTGAGGGCTGCCACCCGTTGGTCAGCCCGCCCAATCTGCCCCGTCGCGGCGGATTGCGGTCCCCGTCGATGGACGGCCCTGCGTTCCGCCGCCGACAATTGCGCAATCAACCGCCGCGGCAGACCGCATGCACCACCCCTCCTCCGCCGACCCGATCGACCCCGCCGCCATCACCGCGGCGGTGCGCTTGGGAGGCTTCGAGCACCTCACGGAGATCGGTTCGACGATGGACCGGGGGCGGTCCTTGGCGGACGATCCGACGGCGGCGCTGCCGGTGGTGGTAGTGGCCGATCGGCAGACCGCCGGCCGCGGCCGCCGGGGCGCAGCGTGGTGGCAGGGTCCCGGCAGCCTGGCGACGAGCATCGTCGTGGATGCCCGTGCCCATGGTGCCAACGAGCCGGCCGCATGGTGGTCGCTCGTCGCCGGCATCGCCTTGGCGGAGTCGCTGGCAGACCTCGCGCCCGCGGTGACCCCGGTGGTCCGTTGGCCCATGACCCCGGTGGTCCGTTGGCCCATGACCCCGGTGGTCCGTTGGCCCAACGACATCGAGGTGGCGGGGCGCAAACTCGCCGGGATCCTCGTTGAGCGTGTGGGCCGTGGTCGGGCGGTGTTCGGTATCGGGGTCAACACCTCCGGCAGCGCCGCCGCCGCGCCGGTGGCCCTCCGCCAGCGCCTCGTCACGTGGCCCGATCTCACCGGCGTCGTCCTGCCCCGACAGCAGCTCCTGGTGACGTTCCTGCCCCGGTTGCTGGCGTTGCTCGACGAACTGACCGCTGACCCGACCAGGCTGGTGACCCGCTACCGGCCGTTGTGTGGACTCTCCGGGAAGGACGTGACGGTGTTCCGCGGCCACCAGCGCATCACCGGCCGCTGCCAGGGAATCGATTCCTCCGGGGCGCTGGTGCTCGACACCGTCGCCGGCCGATTGCATTTGGCCAGCGCGAGCCTCACGGATCCGGCCGCTGTGTGGTCCGGCGTGGACCCGGCGTGAAAGAGAACAGCGCGAGCCTCACGGATCCGGCCGCTGTGTGGTCCGGCGTGGACCCGGCGACCTGAGCGCCACGAGACACACCTCGCGCCCGCCCGTCGACAACTGCCGGACCCGCGGGGCGTAACCCCAGGCCCGGACGGCCGCCAGCCACCCGTCGAGCGCGGCGGCGCGCGACCAGTCGGGCAGCTTGAGCGTGGCGATGATCCCCCGGGGACGGACGCCGGGCGCCGTCACGATCCGTCCGATCGACTCCATGGTGCTGGTGGGGTCGATGTTCATGTCGGCCACGATCCAGTCGAAGGTGCGGAAGTCGCGGAGGCGCACGTCACGGGCGCGTTTCCGCCAGTGGGTGAACCGCGGATGCGCGGCGACGAGCGGATCGACCAGCGCCGGATCGATCCCCACCACGTCGAGACCGGCTTCGAGGAGGCGCTGGCTGGCACCGCCGGGCGCCGCTCCCAGCTCGACGGCCCGCGCGCCTGCGGTGAGCGGCACGGCGAAGCTCGCCAGGGCCTCGTCGAGTTTGAGCCAGGCGCGCGACACCTTGTCGCCCGGCAACGACCGGGGATGGAAGCCGCCGGGGCAATGGCTCGACGGTGTCGTCGCCCGGTGCCAGCCCACCCACCAGCGCTCGGGACCGTCGACCACGATGTCGAGGACCAGTTCGCCGGTGGTGGCCGGCCCCGCCGCGAGCCCCGGCAGGGCCTGGAGCAGGGCCGTGCAGGACGCCGCCAGTCGTTGGCCGTGCGGGTCATCCTCCGCGGCCGGCCGGGGATCGCGCGGCCAGAGGTGCAGGCGCCCGAACGCGGCGCGTGGCACGAGGTCGAGAAGTGCCCTGGTGCGCGTGGCATCGTCCGCGCCGCTCACCTGTCCGAAGCAGCGCACGAGCGCCCGGGCGAAGGCGGCGCCGGCAAGGGGGCCCGCCAACGGATCGTCGGGTGGGTCGATCCCCGGGGGCAGACGAAACGTGACCAGCCCGCGTCGCCACGCCCCGCGGCCGGCGCGTTGGAGCAGGGGGAGCATGCGCTCCGCGAGCGTTGCTTCGGCGCCTGCCTGACAGGTCGCCAAGAGAAAACCGCCCCTCGGGCAGGGAGGAGGAAGCGGATCGACGACAGGCACCATCCCGTCGATCCTACCCACGGGCCTGCCCCCGTGCGGCGGCCCACCGCCGCGGGGAGAAAAAAATCAGGCCGGCCCGGGCGCCCAAGGGCCCGGGCCGGCCTTTCTCGTCTGGTCGCGCGCAGGTCCCGGCGGCGATTGCCGGGGAGAGGCGGGTGGTCCGGGCGGGAATGACACCCACTGCCGGCCCGCACTTCCCCGGCGGCTGCCGGGAGAAGGACTACTTGTGGCCCTTCTTCTTCTTGGCGACCTTCTTCTTGGCCGCCTTCTTCTTCTTGGCCATGGATATGGCTCCTTGCCACGAGCGCCCGCTCACAACCACGACCGATCCCCTGGGCACTCTCTCGAAGGGACCGGGCGACGTCTCCAACCGTGATTCGCACAGACCCGCGAGCGGGCTGGAGCACGAGTTGTGAAGGATGCCGTTGAAAACTGTCAAGAGAAGCCGGTGGAAAAAAATCATCCGCGGCGCCGCGCGCTGCTCCGACGGATCACCGAACGCATGTCGTCAGACGGCGCTCGACGAGCTCCGTGCAGTGGCATCGGCCCACTGCTCGAGCAGCGCGAATTGCGCCGCGAACGACTGCTCGGTCACGTCGAAAGGGCTCTTGAAGAAGCACGCCAGCCAATCGAGCACACCGCACTGGCCATCCCGCTGGGCTCGTTCCACGAGGCGCGCCAGATCGATCACCAGCGGTGCGGCGAGGATCGAGTCGCACCCCTGCCAGGTGAACTGGAGGGTCATCGGCGTGCCGAGGAAGCCGCGGAAGTGAACGTGATCCCAGGCGGTTTTCCAGTCGCCGAGGCTCTTGATGTATTCGATCGAGACGTGGGTCTGGGGGGCGTAGCCGAGGATGTCCGCCAGGAGGTGGTCCTTGCTGCGGATCTTCGTCGCCTTGTTCCGCGGGTCGTCGAGGACCTTGCCGTCCATGTTGCCGAAGATGTTGTGACCCACCCAGCTCATGACCTCGAGGTGGCGGGCGGCGAACATCGGGGCGAGGACGCTCTTGAGGAGCGTTTCCCCCGTCTTGCCGTCGCAGCCGGCGGTGGCCACGCCATGCCGCGCCGCGAGGAGCCGGAGGGCCGGTGGCGTGGCGCCGGTGGACGGGGTGAAGTTGACGTAGGACGCCCCGGCGGCGAAGGACGCCAGGGCGTAGAGGCTGCTGGCCGGCAGCGGGCAGGCGGCGGCATCGTCGAGCAGCGGTTCGATGGCGGCGAAGTCGGCGGGGATCGGCCGCGCCGGCGCCGGCTCCGTCGAGGCCACGTTGACGACCACCACGTGGCGGAGGTGTTCGGCGGCGGCGAAGGCCGCGATGTCGGACCGCACCCGTTCGATCGCCGCCTGCGGGGATTCCACCCGGGCCACGCCCACGTCGTCGGCGAGCGACCGGATCATGTCGCCGGCGGCGACCACCGTGCCGGGCCGCAGCCGTGCTTCCACCGCCGTGAAGGCGTCGGCAGCCGCGTCGAGGACGTCGGGCGTGATCGCCCGGCTCTCGGTCCACATCCGCCGGGCCTCGTCGATGAGGCGACCGCCGCGGATGTCGTGGCCGCCCACGACGATGTCGGGGAAGTCGACGAGCCCCAGACTGGCGAACGGATCGAGGGCGGTCACCAGACCGACCGGAGGCACCGTGCCGCGGGACAGCGCCGCCAAGCCGGTGATCACCGTCGTCGCCACGCCCCCCTTGGCACCCACCAGCCACAGCCCCATCCGCTGGCGTGGCATGGCGACGCTCCGCAGGAAGACGATGAACAGGACGGCTCCCGCGGCTGGGATTGGCCGCGTGCGGCAGGTATCATTCGTCCGTTTTCCACGGGCGTCAAGGCTGCACGGGCGGCTGCCCCGTGTTGAGGGAGTGGCGTCAGGGAGTGGCTCCGTGAACCGCACGACGACATTGTCAGCCCGATCGCCCAGCCTCCACGTCGCCCGGCGCATGGTCGCGCTGGAGCCATCGGCCACGCTCGCCATGGCCGCCCGGGCGTCAGCCCTCGCGGCGGCGGGGGTCGACGTCATCGATCTGTCGGTGGGGGAACCCGACTTCCCCACTCCGCCCCACATCTGCGCCGCCGCCGAGGCGGCGATCCGGGCCGGGAAGACGAAATACACGCCGGCGGCCGGGATCCCCGCCCTGCGCGCCGCCGTCGCCGCCGATGCCACGCGGCGCACCGGCTCGGAGGTGACCGCGGCGCAGGTAGTCGTCAGCAACGGGGCCAAGCACGCCCTCCACAACGTGTTCATGGCCCTCCTCGACGATGGTGACGAGGTCGTCATCCCGGCGCCGTTCTGGGTGAGCTACGCGGAGCTGGTCAAACTCGCTGGCGGGGTCCCGGTGATCCTGCCGACGCGGCTGGAGGACGACTTCAAGCTCCGGCCCGAGGCCCTGCGGCGGGCACTCACCCCCGCCTCGCGAATGCTCCTCCTCTGTTCGCCGAGCAACCCCACCGGCGTCGTCTACACCCCCGACGAGTTGCGCGCCCTGGCCGACCTCGCCATCGAGGCCGATCTGGCGGTCGTGGCCGACGAGATCTACGACCAGTTGGTGTTCGACGGGCGCGCCGCCGTCTCCTTCCCGACGCTCCGACCCGGGCTGGCCGAGCGGACGGTGGTGGTCGGCGGTGTCAGCAAGACCTACTCGATGACCGGCTGGCGGATCGGGTGGACGATCGCCCCGGAGGCCCTCTCCAAGGCGATCGGAAACCTGCAGAGCCAGGAGACGAGCAACCCGTCGAGCGTCTCCCAGCATGCCGCCCTGGCGGCGCTCACCGGGCCGCAGGCGTGCGTGTTGGAGATGTGCCGGGAGTTCCAGCGGCGCCGCGATCTGGTGGCCGCGCGCCTGCGGCGGATCCCCGGCGTGCGCCTGCCCGACATCGGTGGCGCGTTCTACGCGTTCTTCGACATCTCGGCGGCGCTGGCCGCGGGGGTCGGCGGTATCACCACCAGTGGGCAGTGGTGCGAACAGTTGCTCGAGCGCGAGCATGTGGCCCTCGTGGCCGGCAGTGCCTTCGGTGCCGAGGGGCATGTGCGGATGAGTTTCGCCGCCGCCGAAGCCAAGCTCGTGGCCGGCCTCGATCGCATCGAGCGCTTCCTGTCGCGCGGCTGACGCGGGAGATCGGCCCGCTTCCGCCGCGGAACCACCGCCGGCCTTCACCGGACGCGAGGTGGCCGCAACGCCGGCCCCCGGCTCACAGCGGCAGCGCGCGGAGATTGCGGAACTCCACCTGCATGATCAGGCCGGCGTGGATCTGCAGGCCGATCGGGCCGGGATCCTTGTACTTCGCGTCGCTGTACTGCGACACCTGCTCGCCGTTGAGGAACACGGTGAAGGTGTCGCCGCGGGCCTCGATGCGGATCCGGTTCCAGTCGTCAGGGCGGAGCAGCGCGCCTGCGCGTTTCGCCTGTGCCTCCTCCGGATACTTGCCGACGTAGAACGAGCAGGTCATGTCGCGCTTCAGGCTGCGCGAGACGCCGATCTGCACCTGCACCTCCGGCTTACGGAGCATGAATCCGCTGTCGATCTCGCCGTGCCAGCGCACCTCCCCCTCGAGGATGACGTCGCCGTAGGCCTTCTCGGTGTAGAGCATCGAGCCCTTCTTGTCGGCGTCGTTGGCCCCCACGAGCACGCCGTCGACCACCTTCCAGTAGGGCTCGGCGGGCGTTCTCCACCCGGTGAGGTCGCGACCGTTGAAGATCGCCGGCAACTCCTCGGCGGTGGCCGGCGGGCACCAGCCCACCGCTCCACCAGCGAGGGCGAGGATCACCAGGGCGGCGGTGCGCGGCGCGGATCGGCGGTAGGATGTCGCGGTCATGGCAGGCTCCGTGGCGGCAGGCTCCGGGAGATGGTCCGGGACGGCACCGGTCCACCCGGCGGCGAGTATAAGCGGTCGAGGGTCGCATGCCGGTCGCCGCGGGGTGTGTGGGGCTCGTGCTCGCCGGCGGGCATGGCCGCCGACTCTTTCCCGGCGGCCATCCCCACGGCAAGGCGGGCTTGGAGTGGGCCGGCCGCAGCTTCCTCGCCAGCGTGTGCGACGCGCTCGTGTCCGTCGCCGAGCGCGTGGTGGTGGTGACGGGGCCGGGCATGGTGCTTCCGGCCGATGCAGCACCGGTGACGGTGGTCCACGACGCGAGTCCCGACGCCGGCCCCCTGGCGGCGCTGGCGGACGGCCTGGAGTGGATCGTTTCCGGACCCGGCGCGGAGACGGTGGTCGTGGCCGCCGTCGACCTTCCCCTTCTCGCCCCCGCCGTCCTTCGCCGGCTGCTCGATGAGTTGGCTGGTGACGCCGGCTCCGGGGCCGGCCCCGACTGGGTCGTGCCGGTGGTCGATGGTCACCGGCAGGTGCTCCTTTCGGCTCTCCGCCCTCGGCTCCTGCCGGCGATTCGCCGCTACCTCGCCACCGGGCGCCGCGACCCGCGCGGGCTCGTGGACGAACTGCTGACCGCGTCGCCGGGGGCCGTCCGGCTCGTCGCCGGGGAGGGGTTCGCGGGAGCAGCTCGCGAGCGGTTGGCGTTTTTCGACGTCGACCGG
>RFRL01000212.1 GCA_009924545.1 Planctomycetia bacterium
CCACCGCACCCGCCTCGACGGCCGCGAGTAGCCGGTCGGCCATGCCGGCCGCCCGGCCAGTGCCACCAGCGCCGCCGCCGCCACCTCGGGCGGAGCCGTCGGCGCCAGGCGCAGGAGCACGTCGGCCAGGGCCGGGTCATCCCACCCCTCCAGGGCCGCGATCGCCGCCACGCACAGGGCCGGGTCGGCGCTGCCGGCCGCCAGGTCGCCGAGTGCCTGCCGCGCTGCTGCGGGGCGCGTCTCGCCGAGGATGGTGATGTCGGCGAGACGCTCAGCGGCGGGCATCGTGTCGGTGGCGATCGTGGCCACGGCATCGGCCACCGTGGCCGGGTCACCGATGCGCAGGCGCAGGGCGCGCGAGCCCCCGCCGGCACGGCCGATCGCCGCCACCAGCTCACCCGGAAGACCGGCGGGGGGCCGTCCGGCGAACGCTTCTTCGATGCCCGCCAGGAGGCGGGCCCGGGCAGTGGCGTCGGGGGCGAGGAGACCGGCGAGCGCCACCCGGTCGCCCCGTGCGCCCGCCGCCAACCGCCGGGCCACGCGCTGCTGGAGCGCGTCGCGGCCGAGGCGCGAGTGCCACAGTGGTCGCACGCCCTGGCCAGGGTCGAGCGCGGCGAGGGTCTCGTCGCGGTCGAGCGAGAGCAGGCGTTCGACCGCCCACCACACGAGTAACGGCACATGGATGTCGTCGGCATCGACGGCCATGTCGGCCCCGAGCAGCGCCAGCAGGAGCCCCCGGGCAGCGGCCGGCGGCAGGCGCCGCGCGGTGGCCGCGAGTTGGCTGCGCACCTCCGCGACCGGCTCGGCCGCAGCGAGGCTTGCGAGGGCCGAGCCCACCGCGGACGTCACTTTCCCCTCGTCGCCCGCCAGGCGCACCGTCCACTGGCGCACCACCGGGTCGGGATGCGCGAGCCAGCCGACGACTTCGGTATCGGTCGGCAACGCCAGGCGCCAGGCGCAGCACAGGTGCTCGAGCAGGCCGGGGGCACCCGACGGGGCCTCCAGCAGGCGCCGACAGATCTCGCCGCGCGTTGCCGTCGCCCCGCGGGCGACCAGTTCCTCGAGCGCGGCGCGGCGGATCCAGCGGACCGGATCGGTGAGCCGATCGACGAGCCGGCCGGCAGCGTCGGCACGGAGATCGGGCAGGGGATGGGGTGGATCGGCCGCCGCACCGAACCGCCACACGCGGCCATGTTCGCGGTCGATCCGCCCCTGGTAGTGGCTGGCGTGGTCGATGCGCTGCTCGTAGAAGTCGGCCACGTAGATCGCCCCGTCGGGGCCGAGTTGGATGTCGACCGGTCGGAACCAGGGGTCCCCCGAGGCGAGCGGCACGCCGACATCCCGGGTGGCGATCGAGGAGCGGTCGGGGCGGATCGCCGCATGGACCACCTGCCCCTGGAGCGGCGCGACGCCGAACAGGCCGCCGGCGTAGGCCGGGCCGAGCGCGGGGGAATCGACGACGGCCAGAGCGTGGGTGAAGCGCGGCGCCGCGTGGTGGGCGATCGGCTCGAAGAAGCCGTAGGCATGGGGGTTGGAAAGCTCGCCGTGCTTCTCGAAGCCCTTCCGCGAGTAGCCGCCCTGGACGTAGTGGAAGCCGCGGGTGTCGCCCCCGTTGTGACCGGAGAGGAGTCGTCCCGCCGCGTCGAACTCCACACCGAAGGCGTTGCCGCCCCCTTCGGCGAAAATCTCGTAGCGCCCCGTGAGGGGGTGGTAGCGCCAGATGCACTGTCCCACCGACTCCACCGGCCGATCGGCACTGCCGGGCCGGCGGACGCGGGCGGTGACGGTGCTCCCCTGGGCGGCGTAGAGCCAGCCGTCGGGGCCGCGGCGGAGATTGTTGGTCACCGAGTGGCTGTCCTCGATCCCGAAGCCCTCGAGGTGGACCACGGGGTCGCCGTCGGGACGGTCGTCGTGGTCGGCGTCGGGATAGAAGAGGAGGTAGGGAGGATTGAGGACCCACAGGCCACCGGGGTCGAACTCGCAACTCGTCGCCAGGCTCAAGCCCTCGACGAACACCCCGTGCCGGTCCGGGATGCCGTCGGCATCGATGTCTTCGTGGAACGTGATCCGGTCGCGGCCCGGAATGTGGCGCGGCGGTGGCGCGGGCACGCGGTCGTAGACACTGCGGAGGAAGGCATCGCGGCTGACCATCGTCAGTCCGGCGGGGTCGGGATACTGGATGTACTGGCAGACCCACAATCGACCCCGTGCGTCCCACTTGATCGACAGGGGTTGCACGACGACCGGCTCGGTCAGGATCGGATCGACCCGCAGGTCGTCGGCGATCCGGAACCGGGCGGCGGCGGCGGCCGGGGGTAGCGGCCCGTCATCGTCGAGGCGGCGGAGGCTCCCGCGCACGGCGGCAGCGGGTTCGACGACGGCGAACGCTTCGATCTCCCCGGCGGTAGGGAGGCGGCCAGTCACCACGCTCCCGGTGGCGACCTGCCAGGGGCCCGCCAGCCGGATCGCCTCGTCGCCGGCGAACAGCGCGGGGGTGGCGATGTTGAAGCCGGTGCGCCCTCCCCGGCTGGCCACGGCGATTTCCACCAGGTTGTCACCCCCAGGCCGGAGCACTCCGGGAGAGACCACCGTCTCGTCGGCTTCGCCAAGGCCACTGCGGTAGTCGGGGGGAAAGGCCCCGGTCCGGCCGATGACGCTCCCGTTGATCCGGTATTCCAGGGCGGCATCGAACGGCTCGAAAAACAAGCGCGGCTCCCGTCCTTCCCAGTGGGGCGGAACGCGGACCAGACACCGGAACACCCCTCGCCCGTCGGGCCCGAGAGCCGGTTGGCGGAGCCCTGCCGGCACCTCCACCGGTTGCCAGGCCGGTTCGGCCCCCCGGGCCACGGCCGCGAGGCCGAACAGGGCGAGTCCCACCAACCCGCAGAATGCCGGGCGTGCCGCCGACAGGCATACCCTGAGCGAGGCCATCACTGCCCGGGTCCGCATCGGCGTAGGCCCTCCACGATTCCGCCACACGGCCCGGTTCGCCGCACGAACCGGGCCGCCAACCAGGGGGGGCCAGTCCACGACCGCCAGCCTGTGTGGCAGGCCCCCAGACTCCCCGGCGAGCGAGTGTACGCGACCGCAGATCGCTTCCTGCCAGGCTCCGGGCGCGGACCGGCGCACAGCCCACCGGCGCGTGACCCACCGGCCCCCTGGCCGCGGACCACCGCCGTCCGCGGGACCGCCCGGAACCCTCCGGCAGGTGAAGATTCCGTTTGTTTTGGCCTGATGAGCACGACGTAAGTCGTTTCGCGATCGTGCGACCTGACAATTCTGGCAAAACGTTTTGGCCAGATTTACACTCCTGCGCCCAGCGTCTAGCCTGCTGTGCCGGTTTTGCGGTTTGGAACTCTTGGAGTTGCCCGCTTTCGCCCGATGAAGAACGGGGAGCGGGGTCACGGAGGAGCACCCGATGAACGTGTCGTACCGGAACGTGGCGAGGCTGAGCAGGCGTGCGGCGGGCCAGACGGCCCAGGCCCTCGTGCTTTCGGCCTGTATCGGGGGCTTCGCGACGGCGGCCGAGGGCTGGCTGACCCGGTACGAAGACGCGATGGCTGTCGCCGACCGGACCGGCAGGCCCGTCCTGACCGTGTTCACAGGCAGCGACTGGTGCCCACACTGCACCAACCTCGAGGAGAAGGTCCTCCAGTCCGCCGAGTTCCGCCAGTGGGCCCAGGAACGGGTCGTCCTTCTGATGATCGACCTGCCGCAAAACGGGATCACGCAGGCGGTCCGCCGGGAGCGGTCGTTGGTCTGCAAGCGATATGGGGTGAGCACCTTCCCAACCGTCCTCCTCCTGTCCCCGGACGGACAGAAACTCACCACCCAAACCGGGTACACAGGGTTGGGACCGGCGGAGTGGATCGGCCAGTTCGCCGCCCACATACCTGCCGTCTGTGACACCCTCGGCGAGGCGGTGGTCCGGGCGCGGGGGGCAAAACGTCCGATTCTCCTCGTGATTTCGCGGCCCGGCGACTCGGCCGCCCGGACCCGCACCGCATCGTTGATCAAGGACCCGGAGTTCGAGGCCCTCGCCAACAGCCACTTCGTTGTCGCCCAGGTGAATCCGTCCGCTGCCGGCGGCACCGAAACGGAACAGTCGATGGAACACCTCCTCGGCGGGGTGGAACTGGCCCCGGAAGGGGTCGAGGTGATCGTCACCGACGACGGCCAGACCCCCCTCTTCAGCCAGTCCGGGGCGCAGTCGCCGTCACGGGTGGTGAGCGGCCTGCGGCGGTTCCTCGCCGCCCGCCAGGCCGCGCGTGGTGATGAGCCCACCCGGCGGTGACGACGGGGCGGCCGGCGTGGTGGTTCCGTCTTCACCAGGCTCGTCACCCGGCCGGCAGGTCGGCCGTGGGCAGCGTCGAACCGGCAGGGGCTTCCGAGGTGAGGAACCGGGCCGCTTCGGCGTTGAGCTCGGCGATCGAACGCCGCAGGTCGGCGAGGGTCGTGGCGAAGATTTCGGTCGATGAAGCCGACTCGCCGGCACCGGCGCGGAGCTTCTCCATGGCGTCGCGGATCTGCCGCACCCCCTGGGCCTGGGTGCGCATCCCGTCGTGGACCGTCTCCAGCGACTGCGTCACCGACTTCACCGGCTCGATGATCTGACCGAGCTGCTCGCTGACCTGCGACACCTCGCCGATCCGGGCGCTGACTTCGTTGCGGAAGCGGTCCATTTCCATTGTGCCGCTGGCGACCGCCGCCTGCATGTCGCGGACCATGCGCTCGATGTCCTTCGTCGCCAGCGCGGTTTGGTCGGCCAGCCGGCGGATCTCTTGGGCGACGATGCGGAAGCCACGTCCCGCTTCCCCAGCCTTCTCCGCCTCGATCGTGGCATTGACGCTCAGGAGGTTGGTCTGGTCGGCCACCTTGGCGATCGTCGTGACCACGGTGGTGATCCCCGCCGCGCGCTGGCTGATCGTCGCCAGCTTGCGCGTGAAGGCGTTCATCGCCTCGTCGAGATGCCGCATCGACGTCGACATCCCCAGGAGCCCGTCACGCCCCTGGTCGGCGACCCGGGCCGCCTCCCGGGCGACGTCGGTGACGGCGCTGGTGGTACTGAGGAGTTGCTCCCCGGTGCTGGCGATCTCCGTCACGGCGGCGGAGATGTCGGCGGCGGAGCCGCTGAAGCCGTGGATCGACCGCTCCTGCCGCGCCAGCGCCGCCGCCGCGTCAGACTCACTCACCGAGAGCCGGAAGCCCGATTCCTGGATCCGGCCGATGAGCCCGCGGAGGGACGCCGACATCCCCTCGAACGCCGCCAGGAGCCGCCCCAGCTCATCACCGCCCCCCTCCGGCACCGGCACGGTGAGATCGCCGGCGGCGATCGACTCGGCCACCATCATCGACCGCCGCACCGGGTCGGCGATCGAACGGGCGAGCCACAGGGCTCCGAGCACCCCCGGCAGGCCGACGAGCAGGCTGCTGGCCGCGGCGGCCGCCGCCTGCCAGGCGAGGGCCCCGCGGCTGGCAGCGATGGAAATCCGCACCAGCACCGCTCCGGCGGGGGCACCGTCGTTGCGGCGCACCGGCGCGGTGACAACGTAGGCGTCGGTGTCGAACCGGCCCACCGGCGCCGCGGCCACCGCGGCTTTCGTCATCAGGTCCGCTTCGGCCGCATCGATCGGCATGTCGGCATCGGTGACGATGCCCGCGTCGTCGATGCGCCGGGAGACGATCGGCGTCTGGCGCTCGTCGAGGATCCGCACCTCGCGGACGTCACCCGCCACGAGATCGTGGACCAGCCGCCGCAGCCCGAGGTTACGGTCGACCCGTTCGAAGAACGTGGCCTCCATGCCGACCTGCACGATCCGCGGTCCATCCACGCCACCGACTCCGGCATATTTGTAGACCCGCTCGTCGATCTCGCGGCGTTGCGATTCCTGGACGATGCCCGGCAGGTCGCCGGTGAGGAGCTTGTGGAACACGTGCGCCTGCGGCTGTTCCACGGGGTCGGGAGAGAACGTCCAGCCCTCGGCCCCGTCGCCGGTGTCGATGACCACCTTGCCAGTGGCGTCCGTGGCGAGGAGCTCCACGCCACCCTGCGTGGCGATGCGGCGGAGTCGCGCGGTGATCGCCTCGGGGCCGAGGCCGGCCTGCCCGGCGAGGGCCACCACTTCGGCGAGGAGCCGGGCCTGCGTCAGCATCTGCTCGCCGATCTCTCCCTCGACCGCCCGCGGCACCTCCGCCGCCAGTGCCACCGAGCGGCCACCGAGCGGGCGAGGACCTCCGCGAGGCCGTTGGCGCTGCTGCGCACCTCCTCCAGGACGGCCCGCCGGGCCGCCCAGGTCTGGAGCAGGCTGGTGACCGCGATCGAGGCGAGCACCAGCACCCCCGCGATGAGGGCGATCCGCGAACGCAATGACATCCACGACACTCCCGGGCCCGAGGCGATCCCCTGCCACGGTAGTGCGACCGCGGGGCGAATGCCTCCAGACCTGGGCGGCCCGGCGAGGGCCACCACTTCGGCGAGGAGCCGGGCCTGCGTCAGCATCTGCTCGCCGATCTCTCCCTCGACCGCCCGCGGCACCTCCGCCGCCAGCGCCACCGAGCGGGCGAGGACCTCCGCGAGGCCGTTGGCGCTGCTGCGCACCTCCTCCAGGACGGCCCGCCGGGCCGCCCAGGTCTGGAGCAGGCTGGTG
>RFRL01000213.1 GCA_009924545.1 Planctomycetia bacterium
CATCTTCACAGCCGTCGTCCGCCCCGCGCCGCGGAGGCGGGGGAGCGTCTCCAGAAGGTGCTCGCCGCCGCCGGCATCGGCAGCCGCCGGGCCTGCGAGGAACTGATCACATCGGGCCGGGTCGAGGTCGATCGGGTCGTCGTGTCGGTGCTCGGCACCCGCGTCGATCCGGTGCGGCAGGAGATCCGCGTCGACGGCGAACGGCTCCCCGACCCGCGGCGCAGCGTCCATGTCGTCTACAAGCCGGTCGGCGTGGTGACCACCAACTTCGATCCCGCGGGGCGGCCGCGCGTGGTCGATCTCGTGCCGGGGGAGCAGCGCCTGTTCGCCGTGGGGCGCCTCGACCGGATGAGCGAGGGCTTGATCCTCGTCACCAACGACGGCGAGTTGGCGAACCTCCTCGCCCATCCGCGCTACGGCGTCGAGAAGCGGTACCTTGTCCAGGTCGCTGGGGTGCCGACACCCGAAACCCTCGACAAACTCCGCCGTGGCGTCGGGCTCGCCGAGGGGACCGCCCGGGCGCAGCACGTGTTCCTGCGCTCGCAGCACAAGTTGAGCGCGGTGCTGGAGATGGTGCTCGACGAAGGCAAGAACCGCGAGATCCGCCGGATGCTCGCCCAGCTCGGTCACAAGGTGCACCAACTGAAGCGGATCGCCGTCGGCAACGTGACCCTCGGCGACCTCCTCCCCGGGCAGTCGCGCCGGCTGTCGGCCGCCGAGGTGGAGTCGCTGCGCCGCGATGCGCTGGCCCACGCCGGGCCCGCCGACGAGGGCGATTTCGCCCGACGGCCACCGCGCGGCCGGGGCCGTCCGCCGATGGCAGGCGGGCGCCCGCCGCGGCGATCGATGGACCAGGGTCGCGGTCGGCCAGCAGGACGCCCACCGGCAGGTCGGCCCGCCGGGCGCCCGGCGACAGGAACGCCCGCCGTCGGCCGCCCCGATGCCGGGCCACGGCCGGGGGCCCGACCGCCGATCGATGACCGCCGGCCGCGCCGGCCTGCCGGCTCCCCCGCGCAGCAGCCCGGAGGCGCGGTGGCTCCCCGTGGACCGGTCCCGGGAGTTGGGCGGCGACGTCGGCCCGGCAAGGCCTCGGCGTGGAGGAAGCCGCGTGGCGAGTGACGCGCTCGCGGGGCGGTCGCTCCCGTACCCGTGCTATGCCGATGCGGCCCGGGTGGAGCGGGTGCCGATCGTGGCCCACCGCCGGGTCGGTGAACGGACCCACCGTTTGCGGCTCGCCTGCCCGACGATCGCCTCCGGGTGTGTGCCAGGGCAGTTCGCGATGCTGCGCATCCCCGGCCGGGTCGATCCGCTCCTGGCGCGGCCGCTGGCGATCTACGACACCTACCTCGCACCCGACGACACCGACCCCCGCGGCGACCGGGGCCAGCGGCCCTTCGTCGATTTCCTCTATCTCGTCCACGGCAAGTTCACGACGGCACTGGCCGACGTGCCGGCGGGTGCCGAACTGGAGATCTGGGGGCCGCTGGGCAACGGCTTCCGCGACCTGCCCTCCGTCGACCACCTCGCCCTGGTCGCGGGGGGGATCGGTCAGACCGCGCTGTTGGCCGTGGGCCGGGCTGCCCTGACCCGGGGTGCCTCACGGGTGACGCTCTGCTGGGGCGCACGCCACGGGGCCTACCTGGCCGATGCCGACGACTTCCGGCGCGCCGGGATCGACGTCCACCTGGCGACCCTCGACGGCTCCGCGGGACTCCGCGGCACGGTGATCGACCTCCTCGACCGCGTCTTCGCGCCGCCGGGCGGGGCGAACGACGCTGCCGCCCCGGGTCACGTCGTCTGCTGCGGCCCCGAGCCGATGATGGCCGCCGTGGCCCGCTGGTCGGCCGGCCGCGGCACCCCGTGCACCGTGTCGCTGGAGGCGCCGATGGCCTGCGGCATCGGCATCTGCTTCACCTGCGTGGCACCGATCCGCGATGCCAGCGGGGCGTGGGACTATCGCCGCACATGCGTCGAAGGTCCGGTGTTCGACGCCGCCAACGTGGTCTGGCCGGAGGCGACCGTATGGCCGGAAACCACCTCCACGGGCAGCCAGCACGGATGATCCCGTTGGTGCTCAGTTCTTCGCCTTGGCGCCGGCCTTCCGCGCCGCCGGAGCGGCGGCAGCGGCACTCCCCCCCCGCGACGCCGCGAGGATCCGGGTGGAGAGCCGCGACTTGATGCGGGCTGCCCGGTTGGGGTGGATGGTACGAGCCGAAGCGGCCTGATCGGCCTTCTTCACCACCACGCGGAACTGCTCACGGGCGGCGGCGACGTCACCCGCGAGCAACTGCTCCAGCAGGCGGCGGACATGGGTCTTGATCTCCGACTTCGTGGCCCGGTTGCGCTCACGACGGACGACGTTTTGACGAAGACGTTTCTTGGCGTTGGCCGAATGAGGCATCGTGGTTCTTTCGCTGGACAATCCGATCGGTCGACGACTGACCGGTGGCCAGCCGCTGGAACGCAGTCGTGGGGCGACGATTCGTCCGCCCTGTCGCACGCTGCCCGCCGGTGACCGTGGTCACCGGGATTACGAGTCACCTTTATCCTTGACGGAACTCAACTTGTCCAGCCGTTGGGCCACGTCCCGGTAGCCGAAGTCGATGCCCGCGAGCGTCGAGAGGTGCTTCCGGGCGGCATCCTCATCCCCCATCCCGGCCGCGAGCACACCGGCCCGGTAGAGGGCCCGCTTCCGCTGCTCCGGCTCCCGGTCGGTGAGGGCGTCGAGGGCGAGCAGGTAGTTGCGCATCGCCAGATCGTACTGGCGGATCGACTGGAAGCACTCACCGAGTTCGAGGGCCACCACCCCCTTCCGCCGGACGTCGTTCTGGAGCACCTCCTGGAACTGCTTGATCGCCTCCGGCACGTTGCGGGCCGCCTTGAGACGGAGCCCCAGTTCGTAGCGGAAGGAGGTGTTCTCCGGATAGCGGGCCGAACGGGCGGAGAACACCTCCACCTCGAGCTTCGCATGGGCGGCCCGGACCTGGTCGAGGGTCTGCTTGGCGGCGGGCGACGCATCGGTCTCGGCGCGCTTCTCGGCGACCATGAGCCGCTGCCGCGACCAGCGGATCTGCCGGTCCTCCATGTGCTCGCGCACCTTGAGGTCGCCCCCCGATGCGGCGAGGGCCTTCTCCAGGATCTTCTCCGCCTCGCCGGTCTGGCTGGCCTGCTCGAGGAGATCGGCCAGCTCGAGGTAGGGCTCGATCTCGCCGGGCTTGGCGGCGATCGCCTTGCGCAAGTCGGCGGCGCGGTCGGTCTCGGCCGCTGCCTGCCCCGCGGCAGCCTCGGCCCCCGCCTTGGCGGCCGGGGCGACGCGTCCCGACATACCTTGTCCGGCGGCGATCGTCTTCTCCACCTGGAGGCGGGCGATCTCCCGCTCCGCTTCCTCCGCCATCCCCTTCAGACTCGACACCCGCACCCAGCAGGCGATCGCCTGGTCGAAGTTGCCCATCTCGGCGGCGAACCGGGCGCACTGCCGGTTGACCTCGATGTCGGTCGGAGCGGCGTCGAGGGCGGAACGCAGGTAAACCCCCCGCGTCTCCTGGTGACCGAGTTGGCCGCAGGCATCGGCCATGGCCAGGAGGCTGGGCACGTCGTAGGGATTGGCCTTGAGGATCTCGACCCCCAGCCGGACGACGTCGCGCCACTGGCCGGCAGCGGCGGGTTTCTTCAGGCTCCCCGCCTTCGAACCGCTGCCGAGGAAGGATGTCAGCCCACCCGCCTTCTTCGGCGGGTGCTTCTTCCGCAGCACGCCGAGGTAGCTCTGCAGGTAGATGGCGCTGGCGGGGTCGCCGGTGACGCAGGCGGCGAACATCTCCGCGGCGTAGTCGGCGTTGGCGGCCGCGTTTTGCGTGCCGCGCTGGAAGGTCTGCTGGAGCCGGGAGCGCTCCGACGGCGACAGCGACGACGACTGGTCCGGCTCGTTGGCCATGGAGTGCCCGGAACGACGGCGTGCCCGGGGACACGGGCTGCCAGGAAACCGCGGCACCGGGTGCCGGCCCCACGACTGCCATCGGCCGCAGGGTTCACCCCGGATTCGACGGCCGACGGCCGCCCCGGGGCTGTAGAGTGTAGTGGTCGTGGGGCGGACCCTCAATCCGTCCCGCCCCCGGGTGTCGTCCGGTACGGAGCGATCGTGCCTGCCTCTGGCCCCAGTGTCGTTTCTCCCCCCGCCGACCGCCGACGTCGGGGCCGGGTGTGGTTCGTCGGCGCCGGCCCCGGCAGCCCCGATCTGCTCACCCTCCGCGCCGTCGAGTGCCTCCGGCAGGCCGACGTCGTCGTGCACGACGCCCTCGTGCCCACGCCCCTCCTGGAGCAAGTGGCAGCCGGCCGGCTCGTACCCGCCCCGCGCGGTGCCGGTGGCGACATGCCGCCGGGTGATGATCCGGGCACCGCCACCGGCCGGCTGCTGGTGCGCCTCGCCTCGACGGGCCAGCGCGTGGTGCGACTCAAAGGCGGAGATCCGACGGTCTTCGCCCGGCTGGCGGAGGAGCTCGCCCCGGTGCAGCAGGCGGGCCTCGAGTGGGAGATTGTGCCCGGCGTCACCGCCGCTCTGGCGGCCGCAGCCGCCGCCGGTCTGCCGCTCACCAGCCGCGCCGCGGCCTCGAGCCTCACGCTCGTCACCGGACACGGGGCGGCGGCGAAACACGATCGCATCGACTACGCCGCCCTGTCGCGCCTCCCCGGCACGCTGGCGGTCTACATGGGGGTCGAACAGGTGCGCACCTGGGCCGGTGCCCTCCTGGCCGCGGGACGGTCGGCCACGACGCCGGTCACCGTGGTGAGCCGCTGCGGCTGGCCAGACCAGCGCATCGTGCCCTCGAATCTCGGGCGCTGCGCCGCCGGCGACGTCGGCGACGACTGCGCGGCGCCGGCGATTGTGCTGATTGGCGCCGGTGCCGACGCCGCGCAGTCGTCCGGCATCACCGCGGCCCGTCTCACCGGCACCAGCGTGCTCGTCACGCGTCCGGCCGGGCAGACGGCGGAGCTCGCGGAGGCGGTCGCCGCGCAGGGGGGCATCCCCGTGTCGCTGCCGCTGATCGAAATCGGCCCGGCACCCGATCCCGCCGCCTTCGACGCGGCGATCCGCGCCGCCGACCGGCACGACTGGATCGTCTTCGCCAGCGCCAACGGCGTGGCGGCATTCGTGTCGCGGCTGCGCGCCCTGGGCCGCGACGGCCGGGCGCTGGGAAGCGCCCGGTTGGCGGCGATCGGCACCGCCACGCGCCGGGCCCTCGAAGCGGCGGGGTTCGTCTGCGACGCCGCGCCCGCAGAGCACGACCAGCGGTCGGAGGGGCTGTTGCAGACCCTCTCGTCGACAGTCCGCGGGGGTCGCTTCCTCCTCGTCCGTGCCGACGGCGGGCGCGAGGTCCTCCCGGAGGGGCTGCGGGCCGAAGGCCACCACGTCGAGGAGATCGCCGCCTACGCCAGTCGGCCGCGGGCGGCGCTGCCTGCCGGGGATCTCGACCGTCTCGACGCCATCGGCATCGACTGGGTCACGATCACCAGCGGCCGCATCGCCGAGGCGGCCTGCCGCCTGCTGGGCGAAAGGATGTCCCGGTGGCGCGTGGCGAGCATCAGTCCAGTGACGTCGGCGGTGCTGCGCCGGCACGGTATCGAGCCCGCCGCCGAGGCCCCGACGGCCACCGTCGCGGGCATCATCGCTGCGATCGTCACCGCCGTCCTCGGGCTTTTTTGGCTCCCCTGGCATGTGGAGAACGTAACGCCAGTGCCTGGAGAGTCTTATGCATTGGGCTTCAACAACAAGATCGGTATTTTCGCACTTGCTGTCGCGATCGCAGTGGCAACGCTCGGCAAGTGGCTGGCCGAGGATCGCAGCTCCGCACTCAAATGGTTTGCTGCCGAGCCACGGCCACTGCCCAGGATTTCCGACGCGCGAATCGAGTACGCCATTCTCGTGATCGCTACGTTCCTCTGGGGAAACGTGCTGTGGGCATGGGGCAGGTATCTGGTCGATCCGAGCTGGGGGGAGGCTCGCGGATTCGTCAACGGTATGGATCTTATCGCCGTGGGACAGACTCCGTATCGGGATTTTCTTTACAACTACGGCCCGGCAACGCTCTATCTGCCTTACTGGCTTTCCTCGCTGACGGGCGGCGACATGAGCTTTGAGACGGCTTACCTCGTCTTGATGGTGCTTTTCACCGCGTTGGGATTTGGGCTACTGTTTACACTCGTGAGAACGCTAGCACTCACGGAGCAGGAGCGGTCAGTCGCCCTCGGCGTATCGCTGCTTGCATGGGCTGCCATCAACATGGGGCTGCAGTACACGCCGCTGCGGTTCTTTGTCGTGCCAGGAGCCTGCGTTCTCTTGGATATGTTCGTGTGGCGGACGCCAGGCAAAGAAGTTGGAATGCGGTGGCTCACGACGGTCACCTTTGCATCAGCCAGCGCGGCTTTTGCCTGCCTGTCGGTCTCTCCTGAAATGGGTATTGCGGGGTCCGCGGGCATCATCGCCTACGGGCTGACTCTCTTCATGGCAGGCCGAGGAAAGGCCGCAATGGCCGTGATTGGCGGCTGCCTTGCCGTCAACGCAGCGATGCTGTGGGT
>RFRL01000214.1 GCA_009924545.1 Planctomycetia bacterium
CCCCACCAGCCCGATCGCGGTGAGGAGCCCGAGCACCTGGTTGGGCCAACCGAACAAGCGTCCTTCGTGGAGCGCGATGCCGACCGCCACCACCTTGTCGACCGGGTGCTTGGTGGAGAAATCCTCGCGCGACTCGATCGTGCCGCTGGCGCCATCGATGACGAGGTTCACGCGCCACGGCCGGTTGGCCGTCAGCGACTTCGCCGTCCACTTCCCGGGGCCGCCACCCGGTGCCACCACCACCGGTGGCTCGAGCCCGAGCCCGGCCACCGTCGCGACGACGCGGTCGAGCGCGGCGGGGTCGAAGGGACCGCTGCCGGGCGACCGCACGGGCCGCGCGCCGCCATGGCCGCCGCCGTGATCGCCGGCCGCCAGGGCCGCCCGTCCCTTGTCGTTCGACCATTCCTGCCGCGCGACGGCGGTGCCGGTCCAGCGCCGTGCGGTCTTGAGCCACTCGCCCCAGGCCTTGGCCCATGGCAGGCCGCTGAACAGCAGGAGGAGCGTGAACACCGATAGCCACGCCGCCGTGACCGCGTGCAGGTCGCGGACGAAGACGCGCCGCCCACCACGGAACCGGGGCCAGACCACACCCGCCAAACCGCGCCCCGACTTGGGCCACCACAGCACGAGGCCCGTGAGCACCATCACGATCGTCCAGCACGCGCCGAGCTCGACGAGGTTCGAGCCGCGGTTGCCCATGAGCAACTCGCCGTGCAGGCGGAACACCACCTTCATCAGCCGGTCGCCATCCCACACCCGGCCGAGGAGCGTCGGCCCCGCCGGATCGACATAGGTCCGCAGCACCCCGCCGCCGGGATGGTCGGCGTCGCCCGGGTGCCGGAGGAGTACGCGCGCCGCCCGCGCCGGCCCGGCGGGAAGCTCGTAGCCGTCGAACCGGGCTCCGGGAAACTGCGCCTGCGCGGTCGCCACAAGCGCCGACGGCGGCGCGACTCGACCGGGCACGAGGCGGTCGTAGTGCCGCTCCTCCCAGGCCTCGATCTCGGCCTTGAAGAGATAGACCGCGCCGCTGGTGGCCAAGACGACCACCAGCGGGATGCAGAACAACCCGGCGTAGAAATGCCAGCGCCACACCGCGCGGTAGTCGGGCCACGGGGCGCGCGGTGCAGCAGGGAGCGAACTGGTGGCGGGCATGGTGCGACTCGCACGGGAAAGCGTGACGGGCGGACAGGAGGAGTCCCCGGCGGCGCCCGCTGCCACCGCCGGGGACCTGCCACCCGGCGTCAGGGATCGATCGAAAACGTCTCCCCGCCGCTGCCGCTGTGCAGCGCGCGGTGGACGGCGGCATCGATCGCGTCGGGGAGGAGGCGCACCGCCCCGTCGCCGAAGAGCACCTGGGCGCCGGCGGGATGGAAGCTCCGCGGCCCGAAGAACCCGCTCCCGTGGATCACCAGATCGGGAATCCGGCTGTTGGGCGTGGTGTAGCCGTTGGTGAGTGTGTTGAGCACACCGCTGGTCGCCCAGCACGTGCCGCGCCCGCGCAGCGTGTTGGTGTTGGCCCCGCGCCACGCGGTGAACGTCGGCCAGATCGTCGCCAGGTCGGGGTTCTGGATCACGCCGCCGACCACCGCCCCGCCCCAGGCACCACTGCCGGGATAGCCCGGCACAGCCTGCTTGGTGCTGTTCACCCCCGTCGAGCCATTGAGGGTCTTGCGATAGGGAAAGGGCACAGGCTGCCCGGCCGGCTGCGTGGCGTCGTCACCCGTACTGCGGATCGCCTCGCTCATGAACACCGTCTTGCTCGCCCCGTCGGTGATCTGCGCCATGCGCACCTTCGAGCCCTCGTAGACGATGCCGTCGGTGGGCCAGCGCTGGTCGTAGGTGGTGCCGGTGCCCGAGCCGTAGCTCACCATGTAGTTGAGACCGCCGTAGGCGAACGGCCCTCCGGCCACCACCGTGACCGTCTGCACCGGCGGGGCGTCGTCACTCGGGCAGAGCATCACCGGCACGGGGGTGGCGAACGCGGTGCGGAACAGGGGATTGGGCGTCTGGGCGTTGTAGGCCCCGGTGAAGGCCGGTTGGCGGAAGTCGAGCAGGTTCTGCAGCGCCCCCTCCTCCATGAAGGGCAACAGACGGGCCTGGATCGAGAACCCGCCGGCGATGTCGGTCGGCGGGAAACTACGGTTGGCCGCCTCGTAGTTGAACAGCGCCAGCCCCAGTTGGCGGAGGTTGTTTCCACAGGCGCTGCGCCGGGCCGCCTCGCGCGCCGCCTGCACGGCCGGAAGGAGCAAACCGACGAGCGTGCCGATGATGGCGATCACCACGAGCAACTCGACGAGCGTGAAACCGACCCGGGATCGCCGCCCCCGGGGGGACGACGTGGTGCGGCCCCGACGCCGGGCCGGAGGCCCGAAAGCATGGGGAACGAGCGGAACGATCAGATGCGTGGTCATGACATGGAGTCCTGGGTGTGACGTGATCGGGAAGACACCATGGCGCCGCGTGGCCGGGCCGCGACACGGTCGCGGAACGTGGCTCACACGGGCACCAGTCGACAACGCTGGCGGCGGGAGATGCCGCTGGGTCGCTGTCGCGCGGGTGAAGTGGGGCACGATCACGGCGCCGCATCGCGCGTGAGTCGATGACAAGGCACGTCACGGCCACGTTCGGCCGCCGTCCTTGATTCCCGACCCCATCGCTCGCTCAGCCCGCGTGCCCTCAGGCCGCCAGCCGGCGGGGCGGAGGCGGTTCGGGGCGATCCCGTCGTCCATGGGACGGGCGATCGCCCGGGGTCGCGGCCGGCACGATCAGGGTGTCGCCGCAGGGTCGCACCGGCAGAGGGGGGAGTGGGACGGCCACACCGCCGCCAGCGAGCGTGACGCCCTGACAAGCGAGCATTGCCCGCAGCACGACCGACGTGGCTCGATCGCGCGCACCACCGTCAGGCTCCTGGGTGCCCTCACTCCCGGTGGCACCATCCGGTGCGCCCATGGCACCAGGCGGGTTGGCGGTGGATCGACCCGCTCCCTGGGAACGAGCGCCGCCTGTCGCACAGCACGACGGCGCCGCTGCAACCATCGGTTCGGCGACCCTGTGTCCGGCCACGTGGTGTCCGGCCACGTGGTGTCCGGCCACGTGGTGTCCGGCCACGTGCCCGGTGGCAAGCTCACACTCCCCGCAGGCTCCCTCGGCCGCGTTGGAGCACGCCGATCGGGAGGTCGGGGCCGCGAGGCGTTCGAGCGCCTCGAGCACCCCCACCTCGACGCCGTGCCGCCGGGCCCAGGCGAGCCGCTCGGCAGGGGTGTGGCAGCAGCAACTGGTCAGGCACTGCTGGGCGCTCGCGCACCCGCAGGGGCTGTCCATGCAGGGGAACGGGCGCGAGCGGTCTTTCGCCACCCGGCGGGGCGGCCCACCCCCGCGTTCCGCCACACCTGATCCGGGGAACGGCAGCCCCGATGCGACCAAGCACCATCCCAGGGTGACCAGCCAGATAAGCGGCCGACGATGTGCCAACCCGGCCATTGGCCCCGCCACTTCTGCACCGAGGCTGGCCCCGGTCTGTTCCTCGCCCCCGGCGCGATCACCGGGAATGACTCCGAACAGACTACCGTAGCGATCGCCTCCCCTCAACGATCCCCCCTCCTCACCCAGGCACCCCACAGGTAAGGCCGGTCTCAAAGGAAGGCTGTGAGGCATTCATGTTGACAGGGCGGGGCGAACCGATAATTTTGAAGGTTTGACGTCACGCCGAAGGCGATTTGCAGCCACCGGTGGGGACTCGGTTTCGATGGCAGGCGGCTTGCGGTGGTTGGGGGGGTTTGGGTGGTGAAACGTGGACCCATTGTCCACACACCCTTCCTGCCGTCGAGCTCGCTGAACCTTTGGCATCCGTGTCCCGTCTTGTCCTTGTTCTTATTTTTTTCGTTCATTCACCGCTGCTGCGGCCCAAGCCCGCTGTTCATCCTCTTCTCGTTCCATCTATCCGGGAGTCTGACCATGCCTCACACCATCTGCCGTGGCCGTCGCGGCTTCACGCTCGTCGAGCTGCTCGTCGTCATCGCCATCATCGGGACGCTCGTCGGGCTCCTGTTGCCGGCCGTGCAGGCGGCCCGTGAGGCGGCCAACCGCTCGCGCTGCACCAACAACCTCAAGCAGCTCGGCCTGGCCAACATGAACTACCACGACGTGAAGAAGCACTTCGTGGCCCTCCGCGGGCAGGACATGAGCATCAAGAGCCCGCGCATCGCCCCGGAGTACGTCTACATCCTGGAGTGGTGGAGCGGGAACCTGCCGCTGATGCCGTTCTACGAGCAGGGCACCTACTACGACACGATCGTCAACTGGCTGACGAGCACCGCCGTGGCGACCTACCCGGTGGCGGCCAGCGACACCTGGCAGCCGTGGCGGACCCCGGCGGCGGCCAGCCCCGGCATCATGATGGTCCAGGTCCCTACGCTCCGCTGCCCGTCGGATGGCCGGACCACCGCCTACCACGGCGACGGCAACCGCGGCACCACCAACTACGTCTTCAGCGTCGGCGACATCTGCCAGAACGTCTCCGACACGACGATCACCCGGGGCATCTTCGGCCGCGGCCTGATCGGCGGCATCAACACCCAGGCCCCGACCGAGCCCAACTTCGTCGCCATCAAGGGGATCACCGACGGCACGAGCAAGACGGTGATGATGGCGGAGCGGATCCGCGGCCGCGACAACAGCTTCCTCGTCCGCGAGACGCAGGCCGGCAACGTGGCCGGGTTCGAAACCAGCCCCATCGTCTGCTCGGCTCAGGTGTCGGGTGATTCGTACACCTCCGCCGTGGTCGTGCCCCGGGCCGGCCGTGACTGGATGTTCGCGCGGCCCGCCTTCAACGGTTTCAACACCATCAGCCCCCCCAACGGCCCCGGTTGCAACAGTGGCAACACCCACGACTTCCCCCATCAACTGATCCCACCGACCAGCTACCATCCCGGTGGCTGCAACGTGGTGATGGCCGACTCTTCGGTGCGATTCGTCACCAACGACATCGACACCGGCAATCTGGCGCTGCCCAACACCGCGCAGGGCCCGAGCCCCTACGGCGTGTGGGGGGCGATGGGCACGCGGGCCGGTGGGGAGGTGGTGAGCGACCAATGAGCCGAATGATCCGGCGAGTCTTCACTCTCGGCGTCGTCGCTGGCTTGGGCCTCGCCGTCGGCTGCGGCAAGGCTGCCGACACCCGCCCGAAGCGCGTCCCGTTCTCGGGGAAGGTCACCCTCGACGGGACTCCCATCGAGGGTGCCACCGTCGTCCTCGCTCCGGAGTCGGGCTCCGGAGCGGCGGCGTCGGGGATGACCAACGCCGAGGGTGTCTGCGCCTTCACGACCTACGAGTCGCGCGACGGGGCCGTACCGGGGAGATACCTGGTGACGGTCGCGAAGACGGAGTTTCCCGAGGGCCGGGCCCTCACGGCCGATGATCCGTCGTACGACCCCTCGACTGCCGTCGCGGCGGTCGTGAAGGGATCGAAGGAGCTCCTCCCGGCGAAGTACAAGACGGCCAAAACCTCCGGCCTCACGGTGGAGGTCAAGGATGGCGAGAATCCTGTCGCCGCGTTCGACCTGAAAAAATGAACCCCCGGATCCTCATGCCGATGCTCGAGAACGCTGTCGTGACGCGCGGGACCATGGTGGTGCTCGCCCTGGCGCTCCTCGCAGCCACTCCCGGCTGCTCTGGCGGCCCGAAGCGGCCGGCTACCATCAAGGTGTCGGGCAAGGTGACGATGGGAGGCACCCCCGTGCCCCGGGCCACGGTGAGCTTCCAGCCCACGGGCACCGGCGGCCGGGCGGCGGTGGGTGTCACCGACGACGCTGGGCAGTACAGCCTCACCACGTTCACGGCGGGCGACGGCGCCATCGCCGGTGACTATGGTGTGGCGATCGTGAAAATGGAGGAGGGAGGCGCCGCCGGCGCCGGCACCGCCAATACCGATCAGTACATCCCGCCGGAGGGGATGAAGGAACCGCCCCCGGCCAAGAGCCTCATTCCGACCCGGTTCAACAACCCCCGCGAATCGGGGCTCCGGGCCAGTGTGGGGAGTGGATCCGATACATTCAATTTTGAACTTTCCAAGTGATCCCCTGTCGATCTTCGGCCATTGACGGCTCAATTTTTCTTTCTTTGTCCATCAGTTTCTCTCCGATCCGTTCATCCATCCTTCCGAGGACCCCTCCCATGAGCATCCCCCCTCTCCGCCGTCGCGGATTCACGCTCGTCGAGCTTTTGGTCGTGATCGCGATCATCGGCACGCTCGTCGGCCTGCTGTTGCCCGCCGTGCAGGCCGCCCGCGCCGCGGCCCAGCGCAGCGCCTGCGTCAACAAGATCAAGCAACTCGCGCTGGCGAGCCTCAACTACGAGAACGCCGCCCGTTGCCTCCCCTCGTCGGCCGGCGGCACCTGCTGCTGGGTGAGCGGTGGTCCGCAGAGCGCCAACAACGCCGCCCGGCGCAGCGCGTTCGTGGAGATGCTGCCGCACATCGAAGAGCTCAACATGTACAACAAGATCATGGCTGGCGAGACCGGTGTGGCGGCGCCCGGCGGTCCCTATGCCTACGCCAGCTGGTCGGTGTGGAAC
>RFRL01000215.1 GCA_009924545.1 Planctomycetia bacterium
GGCATGGGCGGCATGGGTGGTGGTGGCATGGGCGGAGGCATGTTCCAGATCTCCGACGCCAAGTCGCGGATCGGGATGCGTGAGAAGAAGCCCGAGCCGCCGGCCCGGCCGGTCCCCGGGAAGGCCGGCCCCCCGAACGCTGCACCGGCAGGCGACCCGGCCACCACCGATTCCGTCCCTGGAGACAGCCTGGGCCTGCCGCCGCGGATCATCGATGCCGGTGACGTCACCGCCGCGGTCGGGGAGTACCTCCAGGGGGGCGACCGGCTCCCAGGGGGCGAACGGGCCGATCTCGCCGGCCGCCTCGCCCGCATCCGTGTCTCGGCCGCGGAACTGGGCCGCAAGGGACGCTTCGACCGGGCAGCGGAGGTGATCGCCGCCACCATCGCCGCCGGCTACCCTGAGCCATGGATGTACGAGGCGCTGGCGGTGGCCCTCGAGGCGGCCGGCAAGCCGGCCAGCGACGTGGAGCGGGCCCTGCTGTCGAGTGCCGACTTCGCCCGCTCGCCGGCCGACCTGCTGACGTTGGCCAGCTACTTGGCCCGCTTCGGCTCCAGCCGGCAGGCCCTCCGCCTGTGCCGTCAGGTGACCCGGCTCGACCGCAGCAACCGCGAGGCGTATGCCCTGGCGATGTCGCTGGCGGCCAAGGAGAAGGACGAGGCGGCGCTGCGCTGGGCCTGTGCCGGCGTCCTCGCGCACGAGTGGCCGGCGGCCCAGCAGGAGGTTCCCACCCGGGCAGCCCGTCTGGCCAAGGCAACGATCGAGCGCCAGCGGAAGGCCGGCCGCGGCGCGGAGGCCGACGCCTTCGCGGCCGCCATCGACGCGGCGCTCGTCCGCGACGTGGAACTGGAGTTCAGTTGGAACGGCGATGCCGATGTCGACATGGTGGTCGAGGAGCCATCGGGCACCGTGTGCTCCGTGTCGAGCCCGCGGAGCACGTCGGGAGGCACCCTTCTCGCCGATCTCGACGCCGGTCCCGATCGGGACAACGGCACGCACCGCGAGCGGTACGTCGCCGCCGAGGCGTTCCCCGGCCGCTACCACGTGTTGGTGCGCCGTGCCTACGGCAAGGTGGCGGCCGACACCGTCACGGCGGAACTCGTACTCCACCGGGGCACCGACCGCGAGCAGCGGCTGCGCCGTCAGATTCCGCTCGGCGCCGAAGACACGGTGTTCTCCATCGACGTGCCGGAGGGCCGTCGTCGGGAGCCGTTGCTCGAGGCCCAGATCGCCCGGGACGTGGCCGTCCAGCAGGACATCAGCCGATCGATCCTCGCCCAGCAGCTCGCCGGCATCAACGACGAGGCGACGGCCGGATCGATGTCGCAGGGTCGCGGTCCGGCGGCGAACGGTGGCGAGGCGCCGCCGGTGCTGCCCTTCTCGCGGGGTGGTGCCACCGGCTACCAGCCCGTGATCTCCACGCTCCCTGAAGGTACCAACCTGTCGGCCACGGCGGTCGTGTCGGCCGATCGACGCTATGTGCGCGTGTCGGTGACGCCACTGTTCTCGGGCGTCGGCCAGGTCACCACGTTCAATTTCGCCGGCGGTGGCGCCCAGGGCACCGGCGGCATGGGTGGCGGTGGCATGGGCGGCATGGGTGGTGGCGGCATGGGTGGTGGCGGCATGGGTGGTGGCGGCATGGGTGGTGGCATGGGTGGTGGCATGGGCGGCATGGGTGGCGGCGGTATGGGCGGCATGGGTGGCGGCATGGGTGGCATGGGCGGCGGCATGGGCGGCTTTTGCTGGGTGGCCCGCGAGATCTACGGTGCCGACGATCCGCGCTGGCTGCTGTTCCGCGACTGGCTCCGCACCGACGCCCCGCGCTGGTTGCACGACCTGTATGGGCGCGAAGGCGAGCGGTTCGCGGTGTGGGTCAGCGACAAGCCGGCGGTGAAGGCCCTGCTCCGCTCGCTGATGGATGCCGCCATCGAGTCCCGCCTCCGGGCCGCTGCAGCGACCGTCGGCACCGGCCCCTGAGCCACGAACAAGGTCCACCGCCGTCACGCCCCTGAACCTTCCGCGACATCGGGACGATCGATGCCCACCTTCGGCGTGATCCTGGCGGCGGCCGGCCAGAGCAGTCGCTTCCAGGACGCCAACTACAAAAAGCCGTTCGTCCCCCTGGCGGGACGGCCGGTGTGGCTCCATTCGGCCGAGCGGTTCACCGACCGGCCCGACGTGAAGCAGGTGGTCGTCGTGGTCGCCCCCGACGACCGCGAGGCGTTCGTGGAGAAGTTCGGGGCCAACCTCGCCTTCATGGGGATCACCCTGGCGGAAGGGGGCCAGCACCGGGCCGAGTCGGTCCGCCGCGGCTTGGAAAAACTGCATCCCGACATCGACACCGTCGCCATCCACGACGCCGCCCGTCCATGCGTGGCGACTGCTTGGATCGACAAGGTGTTCGCGACCGGCGCCCGGACCGGGGCGGCGATCCTCGCCATTCCCGTCGTCGGCACGCTGAAGCGGGTCGGGGCCGACGGCACGATCACCGCCACGGTCGATCGTACCGGGCTGTGGGAAGCGCAGACGCCGCAGGTTTTTTCGCGGGCGCTCCTGGAGCGCGCGTTCGCCACGGCCCCGGCCGGCCAACCCACCGACGACGCGGCGGTCGTCGAGGCGCTCGGGCATCCGGTGACCGTCGTGCCGGGCTCGCCGCTGAACATCAAGATCACCTCCCGGGAAGACCTGCGGATGGCCGAGAAGTGCCTCGAGGCGCTGCCGCGGCCGAAGCTGTCGGGTCCTGCCCATCCCTTCGCCGACGACGACCGCTGGCGGTAACCGAGCCCATGCCCCACGACCTGCTTGCCGACCTCACGTCCCGCGGACTGATCCACCAGTCGACCGATCCCGGGGCCCTGCGGGAGTGGATGGCGACCCCGGGCCGGCGGATCTACTGCGGCTTCGACCCCACGTCCGACAGCCTCCACGTGGGAAGCCTGCTGCCCCTGGTGCTGCTGCGCCGCGTGGCCCGGTCCGGGCATGAACCGGTCGCCCTGCTGGGGGGCGCAACCGGCATGATCGGCGATCCGAGTGGCCGCAGCGAGGAGCGCAACCTGCTGTCGCCGGAGCAACTGGCGGCCAACATCGCCGGGATCGGCGCCCAGGTCCACCGCGTGCTGGCGGCTCCCGCGGCCGACGGCCGGCCGCCTGCGGGGCGCGTCCACGTGGTGGACAACGCCGACTGGATGCGGGGCGTCGGCTACCTCGCCTTCCTCCGCGACGTGGGCAAGCACGTGCCGCTGTCGCAGATGCTCGCCAAGGATTCGGTGCAGTCGCGACTGGAGCGCGACGGCGGACTGTCGTACACCGAGTTCAGCTACATGCTGCTCCAGGCGTGGGACTTCGTCCACCTCTCCGATGCCCTCGATTGCCGGGTGCAGTTCGGCGGCAGCGACCAGTGGGGCAACATCACCGCCGGCATCGAGCTCGGACGCCGGCTCCGGTCGCGGGAGCTCCACGCGGTCACCTGCCCGCTGCTGGTGAAGGCCGACGGCACGAAGATGGGCAAGACTGCCGCCGGGGCGATCTGGCTCGATCCCCGGCGGACGAGCCCCTACCGCTTCTACCAGTACTGGATCAACCTCGACGACGCCGACGCCGGCCGCTGCCTGCTGCGGCTCACGGAGTTGCCGCTGGAGGAGATCCACGCCCTCGACGAGAAGCGTGCTGCCAACCCGGCCGCCCGTGACTCCCAGGGTCGGCTCGCCGAGGAGCTCACCCGTCTGGTGCATGGCGACGACGGTCTGGCCGCCGCGCGGCAGGCGACCGCGGTGTTCTTCGGGGCCGAGGTCGCCAGCCTCGATGCGACCGCGCTGGCCGAGGTCTTCGCCGACGTCGCCAGCCACGACTTCCCCCGCACCGCCCTCGACGGCGATGGGCTGCCGCTGGTGGAGGCCTTCGAACGGACGAAGCTCGCCCCGAGTCGGTCGGCCGCGCGGCGGACGATCGAGCAGGGGGGCGGCTACGTCAACAACCGCCGCGTCGCCGACGCCGCCCAACGGCTCACACCAGCCGACCTCGTGGGCGGCAGCACGATCGTGCTCCGGTCGGGAAAGAAGTCGTATGCCCTGGCGCGCTTCGCGTGACCGGCCTTGACCGCTGCCGGTGCGGCGGCGTATCCCCGCCGAACCCTTCCGGAGACCTGCCATGGACACCCTCCGCACCGCCCGGCCGACAGATCGGCCCCCGCCACGCCCGGGACGCCGCTGGCCATGGGTCGCCGCCCTGCTCGTGTGCCCAATGGGCCTCTCCGTCGGTTGGTCCGCCGCCCCGGAACCGTCGGCCGGGCGGACCTCGCTGGAGGATCGCCTCACGACCGGCCTGCAGGTGCGGCGCCCGGCCGACGCCGCCTACATCGGGCGCGTCGTCGAATTGGTGGAGGAGGGCAAACTGCCCGCCAAACTCGTCGACTCGACGTTCCTGTGGGCGGTGCGCCGGCGGCAGCGACATCCGCTCCCCGCCTTCCGCGAGGCCCTCCGCCTGCAGGCCGACCGGATCGGGGTCGAGATCGAGTGAGGGTGACGACGCCGACCGCTGCGGTCGGCCTCAATCCAGGCCGAGCAGTCCGTGGAGCCGGGGATCGGCGAGGGATCCCGCCACGAGGTGGACGCCGGTGAAATCGTGCCGCCGGCTGTGGCCGGCGGGGACCGCCACCACCAGGGCGCCGGCCGCCATACCGGCCCGGCAGCCGATCTGGGAATCCTCGAGCACGGCCAGGCGTGCCGCGGGCACCCCGAAGCGAGCGGCGGCGAGGCGGTAGACCTCCGGATCGGGCTTGCCGTTGACGACGTCGTGGGCGGTGAGGACGAAGGCGAACCGGTCGGCCAGCGCGAGCCGCCCGAGCACGTCATGGGCATAGTCGGGCCCGCTGCTGGTGGCCACGCAGCACGCCACCCCGGCGGTGGCGAGGCGATCGAGGAGCGCCACCGCACCGGGCATGGCCGCCAGGCGCGTGTCGAGGAGGCCGACGAAAATCTCTCGGGTCTCGCGGGCGAGCGTTTCCACCGAGTCGGTCAGGCCGTGCCAGCGGATCATCGTCGCCAGCGCCACCGGCTGCGGCCGCCCCATCATCGCGTCGAGCAGGTCATCGTCGAACGTGCGCCCCCGGCGGCGCAGCAACTCGGCACCGACGTCGGGGTAGATCTCCTCGGTGTTGACCAGCAGACCGTCGAGATCGAACGCGACGGCCACGGGTCGACCGGCGTCGTCGGACAGGCTCATGGGAGGGATCACGGCTCCGCGGAGGCAGGCGACGCCGGCAGCGCCGGCAATCGGTACACAGCATAGACGCCGGAGCGGTGGAGCAGTTCCCAGCCGTGGTCGTCGAGTCCCGGCACGTCGGTAGGCACGATCGCATGGTCGGCCCCGTAGCGGGCGGCCACGGCCGCGGTCCGTTCGGCGCCCAGTTCCGCCGTGCTGTTGACCATCCCCTTCAGCGACCCGTCGCGCGAATAGCAGTCGACGATCCGGCGGCGCCAGGCGATCAGGGACCGGGCGTCCTGGGGGCTGTTTTTCCACCCCACCACCTCCGCCCGACCGGTGAGCCACGTGAAGCTCGACGCCCCGCGCGGCGTGAGGAAGCGGGCATCGGCCGGCGTGTTCCCAGCGACCCAGCGGCAGACATCCCCCCACGCGGCCGCGTCGACCCGGGTATCGGCGCGGGCCACGAGCCCCCGGCGGCCCGGGAGGGGCCAGTGCGCCGATTGCCCGGCGACGTCGGCCACGAGGAGGCCGACGGCCAGCCACCGCACCAGGGGCACCGGCCACCGGCAGAGCCCGGCGAGCACTCCGGCATCGGCGAGGGCGGCGGCCGCGGTCGCGGCCAAGGAGAAGGGCACGAGCCCGTCACCGAGGCGGAACCAGTAGTAGCGGAGCAGGCCGCGGGCCCAGACCGGTGCGAAGGGCTCCACGAGCGAGATCGCGCAGCCCGTCAGTGAGATGAAGAGGGCCGCGGCGGTGAGGGCGTCGCTGCGCTGCCGGGCGGGGGTCGCCGGGAGCCGCTGGCGCAGCAGCCACCACACGCACACCGCGAGCACGTGCCGGGCCAGGAGACCGTCGGCGAAGGTGCGCACGAGGAGGTGGTGGGGCAGCCGTTCGACGACGTAGATCCGCGTCGCCTCCACCTTCTCCGCCGCGGTCACCCCGGAGGCGAGCGACAGGACCGGCACGATCCCCAGCGCCGCCAGCCCCAGGCCGATCGCCAGCCAGACGACGCTCCGACCGCGTGCTCCCGGCGCGACGATCGGCCCGCCCGTCCGCCAGGCGGCCACGACGAGTGCCACCTGGGCCCAACCGCCGACCAGCGGATGGAGCGCGGTCCCTCCACCGGCCCAGGCCCACGCGGTCGGCCACCGCCCCCGGCTCCACTCCCCGGCAGCCGCCAACACCGCCGCCCACGCGAACACCTTCGACTCGCAGCCCCCCAGCACCCATTCGCCGGCCGCCGTCGTCTGCCGCAGCGCCAGCGCGAACAGCGCCGCGGCCACGACGCGGGCCCACACCGGGGTCACCAGCGGCTGGATGGCATGCCGGAACCCGGCCGCGACGGCGAGC
>RFRL01000216.1 GCA_009924545.1 Planctomycetia bacterium
CGGCGCCGGCTGCGCGGGGGGTCGAACGGCTGCAAACCCCTGTGGACAAACGACGTGCGACGAGCGACTGCGGCTTCACCCGGCCGGCGTGACGGTGCCAGCCCCGGCGTCGAGGCCCGATCAACGCGCCGGAACGAGCTTTCCGGGGTGACGGCGGCGGCTGGTATTCTCCCCCCCGGAGGCCAGGCTCGCCTGGAACGGGGCCCTTATCGGGGTGACGAATGGCGCGACCACCTGCTCGTGGACTGTTTCCCGGACGAGCTTCCAGGCGCGCGGTGCTGCGCGCCTCGGGCACCGGGCTGGCAGGCCTCACGGCTGGCCGCGCGGCCAACCTTCCGGCGCACACAACGGTCCCGACGGCCGGCCCCGGTCGGGCGCGCTCCACGATCCTGTTTTTCCTCTGTGGCGGTTCCTCCCACATCGACATGTGGGACATGAAGCCCGAGGCCCCGGCCGAGTTCCGTGGTGAGTTCCGCCCCGTCGCCACGAGTGCCGACGGCGTGGCGATCTGCGAGCACATGCCGCTCCTCGCCCGCCAGGCCCATCACCTGGCGATCGTCAACGGGCTCACCGACGGCGGGCAGGCCACCGGCGACCATCATGCCGGGTACTACTTCAACCTCACCGGACACGCCCCCGACATCACCTTCCGCACGCAGGGCAACGACCGCCGGCCGCAGCCCGACGACTGGCCGGCGATCGGCTGCGTGGTCGGGGCGCGGCGCCCGCGGCATCCGGCGCTGCCGCAGACGTTCACCCTGCCCTACCGGCCGAGCAAGCCTCCCTACACCCGTCCCGGCCAGTTCGCCGGACGGCTCGGCCGCGACCACGACCCCTTCTTCCTCAAGGGGGATTTCGCCGCCCCGCTCTCCTTCACCGTCCCCGATCTGGTGCTCGAGACCGACGGTGCGCGGCGGCTCGCCGACCGGCGCGCCCTCCTCACGGCACTCGACGGCCTGCGGCACGACCTCGATCACGAAGTCGCCGTCGGCAACTACACGCGCCAGCAGCAGCGCACGTTCGAGCTCCTCGCCGCCAGTTCCACCGCCGGCGCGTTCGACATCCACCGCGAATCCCCCGCGCTCCGCGAGCGCTACGGCGCCACGATCAACGGCACGAGCCTGCTCCTCGCCCGGCGCCTCGTCGAGGCGGGCGTGCCGTTCATCACCGTCTTCTGGTCGGAGGAGGACGAGGTGGTGGCGAAGAAGTGCGCCAGCGGCGGTGGGTGGGACACCCACGCAGCCAACTTCACCTGCCTCCGCGACCACCTCCTGCCCGAGTTCGACCGCGGCTTCTCCGCCCTCGTGGCCGATCTCGCCGACCGCGGCCTGCTCGATTCGACGCTCCTGCTCGTCACCAGCGAGATGGGGCGCAAGCCGAAGATCGGCGATCCGCGTTCCGGCGGCGTGGCGGGTGCCGGCCGCGACCACTGGACCGCCTGCATGAGCGTGGTCTTCGCCGGAGGGGGTGTCCGCGGCGGCACCGTGCACGGCGCCACCGATCCGCGCGGCGAGTATCCCGCCGGCAGCCCCGTGCGCCCCGCCGACGTGGCCCGCACGGTGTATGCCGCGATGGGGATCGGCGACCTGCGCGCCACCGACACATTGGGCCGTCCCTACGACCTCCTCGACGGCGGCACCGTGCTGCCGATCCTGGGTTGAGTGACCGGCGTTGTCGGGCGCGCCCGGTCACACCGAGCGGTCCCTGTGCGCCGCACCAACGCGCCGGTCGAAGCCCGGGCGCCCCCCTTTCCCGGGCCACTCCGCTCCGAGGCTGCCCCCATGCTCGACCCCGCCACGCGCCACCGCGACTTCCCTGTGCTCGGGGAGATGGTCTATCTCAACACCGCCGCGGAGGGGATCCCGCCGCCGGTGGTGGCCGAGGCGTTCGCCGCCTACGTGCGCGACAAGCAGCGCGGGATGGACGGCCGCATCCCCCACGCGGCCGTCCATGCCGACGCGCGGTGCCGCGCCGCCGCCCTCGTCGGCCTCGATCCCGACGACGTCGCCATCTGCTCCTGCTCCTCCGAGGCGTTCAACCTCGCCGCCCTGGCGCTCGCGCTCGGCGACGGCGACGAGATCGTCGTCACCGACCTCGACTTCCCGGCGAGCGTCACCCCGTTCCTCCAACAGGCCTGTCCGGCGACCCTGCGCGTGTGGCGGGCGCGCGAGGGACGGCTCGACGGCGCCGACCTCGTGCCCCTGCTCTCCCCACGGACGCGGCTGGTGTCGCTCCCCCTGGTCAGCTTCTACAACGGTTTCCGCGCCGACGTGCCGGCCGTGGCGGCGCTCGTCCACCGCCATGCGCCGGCGCTTTTGGCCGTCGACATCACGCAGGGCCTCGGCCGGATCCCACTCGACCGCGGCACCGGGGCACTCGCCGGCGCCGACCTCCTCGTCTCCAGCACCCACAAGTGGCTGCTCGGGCCCCACGGCGGCGGCATCGTCGGCGTGCCGCCGCACCGGGCCCGCGAGTGGACGGTGCCGGCGGGGGGCTGGTTCCACATCCGCGACGCCTTCGGCGCCGGGCGCTTCGAGCACGCCGAGAGCCTCCCCGGCGCGGCCAGCTTCGCGGTGGGGATGCCCAACTACCCGGCGCTCTACGCCATCCGCGCCGCCCTCGACTATGTCGGCACGATCGGCGTGGCCGCGATCGCGGCGCACGCGGCGCCGCTGGTGGCCCACTGTCACGCCGGGCTGCGGGGCCTCGGCGTCGAGCTCCTCTCTCCGACTGATCCGGCCGAATTGGCCGGGATCATCGCCTTCCGCCACCCCCGGGCCGCCGACATCCACCGCCTCCTCCACGAGCGCGCGATCCACGTCATGCACCACGCCGGCCGGCTCCGCGTGGCGCTCCACGGCTACAACACCGGCGCCGACGTCGAGACCTTCCTCGCCGCGCTCGCCGGAGCCCTCGCAACGGTATGACCCGCCGGACCCGCGGGGTCAGAACCCTGTGCCGCGCAGGTCAGTTTCAATTCACGCTGGCCAGCCCGGCGGTGGCGTCGCGCGGCGGCGGGCGCGAGACCCCACACCGCTCCACGCGGATTGCCGCGACGAGCGCAGCAGCTCGGATTTGCCGCCCGTCGCCGGCTGCCGCGTTGATTCACTCACTCCGGGGGGCTTGTCATCGACGTCTTCCTGTGGAACGATTCCGCCCCGGGGCCGCAGGGCAAGCGGCGCGAAGGAAACTCGATGCGGCGCCCTGCACGAAGTGTGAACCGCGAATCGCTCCATCAGGTGGAGCGACTCGAATCCCGCGTCGCCCTCGATGCCGCGGGTGCCGGGGGTGGATCGTCGGCTCCGTCATTGGCGGCGATCATGCCGCAGCCGGTGGTCCTTTCCACGGTGCCGGTGGCCGATCCGCTCCACGCCGGTCGCACGGTCGCTTTGGCCACTCCGCAGCGGGCCTATGCGTTTTCCTTTGCCACCAGTAACGCCTCCGGCACGGGTTGGCAGACGAGGATCGACGTCGACATCGGTCGGTTGCCGACGGGCATGGTGATCGATCTGGAGGTGGTCGGAGGGCTGACCCGCTGGGACGGGGTCGGTGCCCCTTCGTTCGTCGCTGCCCCCGCGGGGGTGGCGATCAATCTCGCGGTCTCCGGGGCCGACCTCCGCGTGTCGTCGACAACTTCGACTGCCCCTCGGCTGCCCGCCGAGGCGCGGCCGTCGATCCCCGTCGGGGTCGCCGACGGCAGGCCCTTTCGCCAGCCGATCACAGCCTCGATCGGCCGCGGCGGGATCGGCTCCGACTTCGTCGTGCCCGGTGCCACCACCGGGATCTACGCGTTCACCGGGATGTGGTCGGTGGCGGGGAGCAGCCCGGGCGGCGGGATCGTGCGCGACTCGCTGCCGGTGTCGCTGGTGTTTTCCATCGGCCCGGTGCCCGCGGCATCCGTCGCCACCGCGATCGACTGGCTCTCGGCCCCGGCCACGCGCCCGATCGCGGTCGTCGACGCGGTGGCCCGCACACTGGTCTCCACGACCACGCCGCAGGTGACCACGATCGTGATCGACACCCAGTGGTCCGACCCGGTGCGGCCGGTCGGCGCCGGGGCCCTCCTGCCGGTGGCCTTCGACGGCCGGCAACGCTTCGCTCAATCGGTCTCCACGACGCCGCCTGCGGCCGCCGGACTGCTCGCCTTCCGGATCACGCCGACCCTGGCGGAGCGCTCGGCACAACGCATCGCGATCGGTCCGTCGATCCGCCCCGCCCCCGGCGGATCGATCGAAGGGATCCCGATCCTCGGCGTGCCGACGGCGGCGCGGGCGGTGCTCCTCTCGCTCCCGGTCGGCATCGCCGTGCAACCACCGGCAGGCGTCGTCGTCGGCCCCCAGGTGATCGCCACCGACATCGTCCGGAGCACCACCTGGCGCGCGGGCACGACGTACCTGATCGACGGTGAAGTCCACGTCCGCCGCGGCGTCACGCTGACGATCGAAAACGGCGTCACGGTCCTGATCCGCAACGGCCGGAAGCCGCTGCGGACGATCGACACCAGTGCCCTGATCTTCGACAGCGGCTCGGCACTCCGCGCCGCGACGGTGACCTTCGCCTCGGCCGACCTGCAAGGCCGCGAGACGCCGCTGGCCGACAACGGCGGCGTGTTCTTCTGCGGGACCACGCGGGCGGCGACGAAAGACGGCATCACCTCGGTCATCGGCGGCAGCGGCTCCTCCTTCGTCGCCGATCTGGTGGTGGCTCGGGCGATCGGCCGTACCGACCCGCGCGGTGGCGACGGCAACGACAACGACCGCGACGACATCGACGCGATTTCCGTGATCGGGATCGGCCCGCCCGAGTGGCGGATCCCGTCGGTCCGCAGCGAGCGCTCCGGCGACGACGGCTTCGACGCCACGGCCTCCAGGTTCACCCTCGACAGCCTGGTGATCGTCGATCCGGTCGAGGACGGCCTCAACGTGACGTCGAGCTCCATCACGATCCGCAGGAACCTCTCGATCGTGATGACCGCCAGCACCGCGCCCGATCGCGAACTGTTCGACTTCGAGGTCGACCAGGGGCCCGTCAAGGTGCTGATCGAGCGGGGTGCCGACGTCGACCTGCGCGGCATCTGGGGAGGCGTGGACGACGGCGTGAACCTCAATTCACCCGACATGCCCCCTCCGCCACGGCGCCGCGGAGCGGGTGCGTGGTACGAGTTCCAGGGCAAGCTCGTCCTCGGGCCGGCCATCGTCTTTTCGTCGCTCACCAATTGACTCATCCCGTGCCGACGGCACGGGGACCCGACTCCCGCCGTCTTCCATTTCCCGATCCATCGATCCCCTCCTCGACCGTGTCCTGACCGGAGCTTCCCCGATGCGTTCCTTTCCTGTCCGTCGCCTCGCTGCCCGTCCCCGCGTCACCGCCTCTCGGCGTCGCGCTGGACTTGCCGTTGATCGCCTCGAGGACCGCCGCCTGCTGGCGATCACGCCGCTGGCGATCGTGCCCCAGGCGACGTGGGTCGACGCCGACGGCGACACGGTCATGGTGCGTGTCACGGGCCCGATCACCAGCCCGGCGACGCAGGGCGTCTCGGTCCAGCTCACCGGCCTGGCGACCGACGACGCCGATGCCGACACGATCGTGCTCCATGGTCTGAACGCGACCAATGGCGTGGAGATCGTCGTGACACCAAACCAGGCACCCGAACAGCCGAGCCCCCCGGGCGCCCCTGGCGATCCGTTCGCCACCATGTTCACCCCGGCGTACACCAACGTCGCCACGGTCGAGAGCGCCGTCGGCATGACGAACCTCGGCAGCGTCCGCCTGAGCGCGGCGATCGTCAACAAGATCGATCTCACGGGCGTGGCGGTCGCCAACGACATCACCCTCGACGTTGGCCAGGCTCCGCTCGTCGACCGCATCAACACGCAGAACGCGGAAGCGGCCGACTCCACCTCCTACAACCCGGTCACCGGCCTGATCCAACTCGGCGGCATCGTCGCCTCGAAGGTCGGCTCGATCGTCATCGACGGGGCGATCAGCGCCACCACGAAGAACCCCTTCGACACGGCCACCACCAACGACTTCCGCAGCGTGATCGAGGTGGAGCAGACGATCGGCTCGATCATCGGCCTGCGCAGCAACCTCCGCGCCGCCGTCCACGCCCAGAGCATCGGCACGGTCCGCGTGGCGGCGATCACCGGCGAGATCACCACCCGCGACTCGAACAAGGACCTGGCGATCAACCTCCCGTCGCAGTTCAGCGGACATCTGCACCTCGGGTTTCCCCTGGGCGACGCCTCGAAGATCACCGGGCAGATCCAGGCCCTGGGGATCTCCGGAAACGTCAAGGAGGAGTTCCGCGCCGACCGCTACGCCGATCCGCTGCTCGTACCGGGCACCTTCCTCGGGTCGCTGCGGCTCACCGGCAACCCGGCCCTCCCGCCGGCCGCCTACGCCGGCGTGCCCGGCGCGGTGGGTGATTTTCCCGCGATCGACGTCGACGGGATCGCCGGATTCGCCCTGCGCACCGACCACGGTGACATCGGCCCGGTCTCGG
>RFRL01000217.1 GCA_009924545.1 Planctomycetia bacterium
GCCGATCCCGCCGGGCCACCTCCCGATCGCCGGGCGATGCTCGCGGCGCTCGAAGCCCTCAAGGAGCGCGTGCCGCGGTTGCCGATGCCGACCGAGGCCGTGGCCGCGATCCAGGCCGGGGCCACCGAACCGGTCGTCAACAATGCCCTCATGCGCCGCCTCCATCTGCCGGCGGCGGTCCAGGGGCCGACTCTCCGCCAGAAGGATCCGGCGCTCGGGCTCCCCGACGACCTGGCGGTGGAACTGTTCTGGATCGCCTCCCGGGCCAACGACTGCCACTACTGCCTCGGTCATCAGGAAGGGAAGCTCGCCAATCTCGGGGTCGGCGAGGAAACACGCGCCGATCTGGACGCCGATTGGAGCGCGTTCCCGCCCGACCGGCAGGCGGCGTTCGCCTTTGCCCGGCACCTCACGTTGGCCCCGCACACGGTCGGTGCCGCGGAGATCGACGCCCTCCGGCCCCACTTCCCGCCGGAGCGGATCCTGGAGATCGTGTTCCTCGTCGCCCGCTACAACTCCACCAATCGCTGGACGCTCGCCACGGGAATCCCGCAGGAGTCGTTCCGCTCGTTCGCCAGCGAGTTGCCGCCACCGCGCCTCTCGCGGCCGACGATCGTGGCGACGGGGCCGGTGGCCCGCCCGGACCCGCTGCCCGCGCCGCAGTGGCACGCGCGGATGGCGGCGCTCGCCGGCCGCCGCTGCCGCTTGCCGCTGGCCGATTCCGGTGAGCCACTCGACCGGCTGCTGCGCGTGTTTCCCGTCGCCGGATCGGGAATGCTCGAGCAGTGGCACGGGCTCGATACCGCCGGCCGTTTGCCGCCGCGCACCCGGGCGGCCCTGGTGTGGACGGCGGCGCGGGCCGATGGGGCGTGGTTCATGCAGCATGAGGCCCATCGCCGGCTTCAGGCCCTCGGGCTCGACGACGCCGAGATCTTCGCCCTCGAGACCCCTGCCTGCCCGCCCGATCTGGTCGGTCCGGTCCGCTTCGCCCGCCGTCTCACGGCGCTGCCGCAGCAGGTGGGCGACGACGACATCGCCCGGCTCCTGGCGGAGCACCCGCCGGAACTCGTCGCGGAGATGATCTTCACCGTGGGGTTGACGGGCTTCCTCGACCGCCTCACGGAGGCGGCGGGGCTGGGTTGGGAGACGACCGACTGACATCGTCGCGCCGGTGAGGGCGCATCCGGGATCGGCATTCATCCATCAGCAAGGTACAGGAGCAGGACATGTCACCTGACGTTCGCACCGCGGCCCGCCGCGGTTTCACCCTCGTCGAATTGCTCGTCGTCATCGCCATCATCGGCACCCTCGTGGGCCTGCTCCTCCCGGCCGTGCAGGCGGCCCGCGAGGCGGCCCGGCGTCGTCATCGCCATCATCGGCACCCTCGTGGGCCTGCTCCTCCCGGCCGTGCAGGCGGCCCGCGAGGCGGCCCGGCGCAGTTCCTGCCAGAGCAACATGCGGCAAATCGGCCTGGCGCTGCTCAACCACGAGTCGGCCACGCGCACCTTCCCACCGGTGTGCACGATCAGCCAGACGGTGGTCTCCGACAGTTTCTCCGCCCAGGCCCGGCTCCTCCCCTACATGGAGCAGACGAGCCTCGCCAGCCTCATCGACTTCAAGAAGAGCTTCACCCAACAACCGCAGGTGGCGGGCGTGCGCATCCCCCTGTTCATCTGCCCGAGCGAGGTCAACGACCGCCCCAACACCTCGGTGCCCGGCATCACCCACCAGCCGATCAACTACGGCGTGGGCTGCGGCACATGGTTTCAGTTCGACCCCGTCTCGGGGCAAACCGGCAACGGCGCCTTCGCCGTCAACCGCTCGATGCGTGCCCGCGACTTCACCGACGGCACCAGCCGCACTGTGGCGCTCGGCGAGGTGAAGGCCTACCAGGCGGTGATTCGTGACGGGCTCAATCCCTCTTCCCTCGGGGCCGCGCTCCCGGCCACCCCGGCCGACGTGGTGGCCCTCGGGGGCACCGTCACCACCGACGTCGGGCACACCCAGTGGGTCAACGGCATCATCCTCCACACCGGGATCTCCCACACCTTCGCCCCCAACACCGCCATCCCCATGACCGTGGCGGGGAAGGCGGTCGACTGCGACTTCACCAGCAGCCGCCTGGGGCTGACGATCACGGCGCCGACCTACACCGTGTTCACCTCGCGCAGCCACCATCCCGGTGGCGTGGGGGTGACCCTCATGGACGGCAGCACGCAGTTCGTCGCCTCCGACGTCGACACCGCGGTGTGGCGCGCCTACGGCACGCGCGACGGGGGCGAGGTGGCCACGCTTCCCTGAAACGCGGGGAGTTGGTGGTCACTCGGCGGCGGGCGTTGCTGTCACTCCGCAGCGGGCGTTGCTGTCACTCCGCAGCGGGCGTTGCGGCCGATCAGCGGCGGGGGGCGATGTCGACGGTGTAGCCCGCGGCGTTGTCGGCGAGGCCGGCCGGGGACTCGTTGATGCGGAGGAACACCGGTCCGTCGGCGAGCGCCCGGAAATCGCCCGCCGCCCCGGCGGCGACGATGCGGAAGCCGGGGGGGCCGCCGCCGTCGGTGTGCCACTGCGCGACGAGCAACCGGCCGATCGGCCGGTCCCGGTACCAGTCGTAGGAGATGCCGTCGGGCTCGCTTTCGAGCGTGGTCCGGCCGACCGTCCCCAACCGGCAGCGACCGATGGCACGCCACTGGTAGGAGCGTCCCGCCTCGAGGACCACTCCCGCGTTCTGCCAGCCGCGGTCGGCGGCCACCGGCACCGTGCGGCTCGCGGCGAGCGGCGTCCCCGCCGTCCAGTCGACCGCCAGGCGCGACAGGTCGTAGCCGTAGTCGAGATCGTCGAGGAACGCGGCGAAGTCGCGCGCGGCCGCTGCGGCATCGAAGCCGGGAGTGGCGGCGAGCCGCGTGTTGAAGTCACGATCGAGCGGTCCGCGTTCGGCGGCAGCGAAGGCGCGGGCGTGGGCGGGATGGGTGGAGAGGAGGGCGACGGCGGCCCAGCTCGACGCGTAGGCGGGGATGTCCTGGTGCGCCGCCGGGGGCAGGGCGAGCACGTCGGCGAGTGCGGGCTGCGCGCCAGCCGCGCGGAGGCGGCGGAGGGTTTCGATCCGGCCCCACTGCTCGACGTCGGCGGCACGGGAGGGAATCGGTGTCGGTTCGAAGCGGCCGTCCACCAACCGGTGCGTGGCGAGGAATTCCGCGATCCCCTCGGTGTACCAGGTGGGGGAGGCGGCGCGCCGGATGGTGAGCGTGAAGGCGTGCACCCCTTCGTGAAGGAGGAGGTGACGGCGGTAGGCGGGGTTCGACTGGTCGGCCAACCAGAAGCGGTTGCGCGCGCAGAAGCCGTTGACGAAATCGGGCACGCTGCCGTCGGTGGGCAGCAGACCGGCGGCGCGGAAGCGGTCGCGGTCGCCGACGAGGCAGCCGAACGCCCGCCACTGGTCGTGGGCCGCGGGATCGAGGCCGTAGTGGCGGCACCACGCCGGAAACGCGGCGTCGAACAGCTCCGGCAGTCCGTCGATGCCGTCGTCGGGACGGGGGGCGAGGTCGGTGACGAGGGCGAGGTGCCGTGCTTCGACGACGCGCAGCCCGGCCCGACGGGCCAGGGTGAGGAGCGGTTCGACGGCGAACGGTTCGGCTGCGGCCAGCGGCGCGGCCGTCACGAGGGCGACGACGAGCCAGATCAAGCGGGCTCGACGGCTCATCTATGTCCCCTTTCCCGGGAGCCGGGCGGGCCGACGGATCGACTGGCAACCTGCCCAGTTCACCCGGTTCGCCCCGGCGCGGCAAGGACCCTGCCGCCGGCGCGACAAAGTCACAGCCCACGGCCCGAACCGCCGAATCAACCTCTGCCATGCGACAGCGGTCGGCTGGCGGTGGAGGAACAGGGTGCGGAAGCGCGGCAGCCACGGCGGCGGTCTCCGGGGAGCGGCACCACGCCGATCGGTGTGGCGGATGGGGCTACGCGCTGGTGCGGTTGGCCGGCGTCTGGTACTCGCCGCGGGGCTGGTGTGGTGGAGCCCGGCTGCGGGCGGCGGCGAACCGGTGAGCCCGTGGGCCAACGGCGGCGCATCGGCCACCGCGACCACCTCCGACACCGATGGCAAGCCAGCCGCTGCGGCGGGGGTGGCCCCGGTGTCTCCTCCGACGGCCATGCCGGTGAGCCAGGCCATGGCCTTTCCCGCGGCGGTCATCCAGGGAGGCACGATCCCTCCCGGCTGGCAACCGCAGGCCGTCTCCTGGCCTGCGGTCGGACCCGACGGCCGGCCGACGACGATGGTCGTGGCCCCCACCTACACCTTCACCTATGCGATCGGGCCGCCCGTCATGCTCGCCATGCCGGTGCAACGGCCGCAGGCGGTGATGCGTCCCGCGCCGGCCCCCGCCTGGAACTACGCCACCCAGTCGGCACCGGTGGCGGCCTACCAACTCCCGACCGCCGTCGCGCGCCCCGCGCCGTGGCAGTATCCGCCGGGATCACCGGCCCTCGCCGGGACGCCGATCGTGGCACCGGGGCCGCCGCCGCCGGTCTACGCACCACCCGCACCGGGCTATCAGCCGCCGGTCTATCCCCCGCCGGTCTATGCGCCCGCCGTGGCACAGGCACCCCAGGCGGGGCCACCACCGTTCAACCAGCAGCCCCCGACCGACCAGTGGGGGCCGGGGGGACCGGCCACCGACGCCCCGGCGAACATCGGCGCGCCACTGGCAGCCGCCGCACCGGTGGCGATCGCCGGCGCGGCGGCCGCGGCCAACCATGCGCCGCCGCCACCGACGGCGCTGGTGTCGGTGCCGCAAGCGCTGCCGCAGAATGGGCCCCAGATGGTGCCATTGGGTCCCACCAACGCTCCGCCGCAGTCCGTCACCCAGCAGAACGCCCCGGCCAACGCTCCCGCCGGACGGTCCACCAACGTCCATGCCTGGCGCGTGGTGGGGGTCCACGACGGCGACACGATCACCTGCCTTGACGAGAACAACGTCCAGCAGAAGGTCCGTTTGGCGGAGATCGACGCCCCGGAGATCGGCCAGGACTACGGCAAGGTGTCGCGCGAGGCACTTGCCGACCTGGTCTTCGGCAAGACGGTGCAGGTGGTCGACGAGGGGAAGGATCGGTACGGCCGGTGGGTCGCCCGGGTGAGCGTGGGGGGCACCGACGTCAATCGGCAACTGGTGGCCACCGGCAACGCCTGGCACTACGCCGCGTATTCGCGGGACGCATCGCTGGCGGGGCTCCAGGCCCAGGCACAGGCCCAGCGGATGGGGCTGTGGGCCCAGGCCGACCCGGTCGCACCGTGGGACTACCGCAAGGCCGGGCAGCAGCCGGCGACCACCTGAGCCGCCGCGGCCGCCCCGCCGCAAACGGCCGTCCAGCCGCGATCAACGCCCACGCTGGTCCCGGCGGGCCTGCTTCATGCGGACGCGGGCGGCGGCGTGGCCACTGCGGCGAGTGTCGAGCCCCTCCACTGCCAGACGCCGCGCCTTGGCAGCCGCGACGGCCAAGCGCTGCTGCGTCTTGTCGAAGCGGATCGACTGGTTGCCGGCCAGGGCGGTGAGCTGGGCCCGTGCACCGGCGTTGCGGACCTTCTTCGACACGGTGCGCTCGGCCTTGACCGGCTTGGCCACCTTGCCAGGCGTGGTCGCCGGCGCGACCGCGCGGGCCACGGTCGTGGCGGCGGGGGGCGCCACGGCCCGGGTCACCGCCCGCGGGGGCGCCACCGGCTTCACCGCCGTACGGCGCGCCGCGCGGGTGACGATCTTCTTCCCGCGCCCCTTCTGGCCCGGATCGACCTTGAGGCGGACCGGCTTCGCGCTGCGCCCACCGAGGGAGGCCACCGACCGCGACACCGACGCCGACAGCTCCCCCAGGCGCTGTTCGAGACGGGCCACGACGCCATGGAAGAATTCGAGCTTCTCGCGGCTCCGGCTGGCGGCGACATCGACGCGCGACGCGGCGCGGCGCTTGTTGGTGCGCGATTGTGCGGAGGAGAGGGCGTGCCACTTGTCGCGCAGCGCCCGTGCCTGCCGCGAGGCAGCCTGGACCTGCTCGTGCGTCGCGCTGGCGAGGGCGTGACCGAGGCTCGAGTCGAAGACGCGCTTCTCCACCGCCGTGAACAGCTCGCGGGCCCGCTTCACGGCCGCGGCGGGAAGTTGCCCGAGCACGTCGGCGCCAGTCGCGGTCTTGCCGGGGGCGGCCTTGCCGGAACGAGCAGAGGAGCGGGGGGCCTTCGACTTCGCCATGGGAAAACGGTGCCTCGGGTGGTGACAGAGTGGGCGGTCGGAGGACGATAGAACCGCCACACCGCGCGTGCAAGTATGCACGATCGCCGCGTGCTGGCCGGAAAAACCCCGTGCCAGCGCCGTCTCACCACAAAGGCCGCGCCGACCTTGGCCACACCGGGCGGAGAAACCGCGCGGCGATCGCCGCACGCGTTCGGTCAGCGACCGCCCCCACCACTACGGGCCCGCGCCTCGTCGCG